>CALLQH010000380.1 GCA_938014945.1 uncultured bacterium
AGAGAGCGATAACAAGTCCTGTTATAAGAAGAGCTTATGCAATTTATCTGATGTTCTGCTTCAGGCGCCGGCCAGCACCAGTTCGGCCAGGGCATCGACGTCGGCGCCTTCGCCAAGGTTCATGGTCAGCTCCTCGATCCGCCGGGCGCGGGCATCGCCCACCACGGGGGCGGCGTAGGCGTGGAACTTCTCGATCATGGTCTTCGTGTCGAAGGGATCGTCCGGCTCGCCGCGCGGCCGGGTCGGGGCGGAGGTGAGCTCCCGACCGTCCTTGAGGCGCACGGTGACATGGGCCCAGCGCTCCCTGGGGAAACGCTCGTCGTAGGGCTTGTGGTCGATCAGGCGCACGCAGTCGGCGATGCGCGCGATCTCAGGGTCCGACAGGGCATCGCCCGTGATCTCGGTAACGGTGAGCGTTCCCTTCACCAGGGCCGCGGCCACCGGATAGGGCAGGCTGTACTGGGCCTGCTCGGTATCGATCGGGTGGCGGGTGGCAAGGCGGGTCGCCTCGTAGAAGGTGGAGACGGCGATCTCCTCGATCTCGGCGGAATCGACGCCGTGGGCGCGCACCACCGAAAGGGTCGCCTCGACCGAAGGCTGGGCCCAGCGGCACACCGGATAGGGCTTCACATACTGCTTCTCGATCTGCCAGTCCTGCGCCAGATCGGCCCAGAGATGGGCGACCTCGGGCTGCTCCACGGTGACGGCGGGCGCCCCGGTGAAGCCGTCGGCGGCCAGATAGGCCGCGCTGACGCCAGCCATGGCGCCCCAGCCGGAGCCGTCCTTCAACATGGTGGGATGGTCGATGCAGCGCATCATCTGGCTGCGCGGGCCGTGGTATTCGGCGATGCCGATGGCATGGCGCAGCTTCTCACGGTCAAGGCCCATCAGGCGCGCGCCGATGGATGCCGCGCCCAGGCAATTCCAGGCGCCGGAGGTGTGGTAGTCGGGCACCGTGGCGTGGAGCGCGATGCCCGCGCGCCCGGAAACCTCGTAGCCCAGCACGAAGTTGTAGAGGAATTCCGCGCCGTCGCTCTTCAACCCCACGTCATGGTAGGCGAGCAGGGCGGGCAGGATGGTGACGCCGATATGGCCCTTGGTCGGGGCAAAACCGTCGTGGGCATCGACCGAGTCGATCGACATGCCGCCCGCCATCGCCGCGCCCGCGGGGCTGGCGCCGCGGCCGTCGAACATGATGCGGGCCGGACGGTTGCCTGCGCCGAACATGGCCACCGCATGGTCGCGGATGATGCGCGACAGCGGCGTCTGTATCGAACTTGCCGCGACGCCGATCAGGTCCAGAAGCTGCAGGCGGGCGCGGTGGCGCACCGCCTCGGGAATGTCGCCGTAGCCGCCGTCGAGCACGAAGGCGCAGAAACGGTCGGCGCTCTCCTGGGACAGTTCGAGATAGGGTGACTGGACGGCCATATGTGTTCTCCGGGCACGGCGTGGACGCGCGGAGTCAAGAGCAAGCGCGCTCCCCTGTCCATGGCGATCTGCGGTTCAGTATCCCCGCACGGGGTCATTCACGTTGAGGAGCGGCTCGCCCTTCAGGTAGCGGTCCATGTTGTCGAGGAAGAGTTCGGTGCCCTGGGTGTCGTAGTCCTCGAAGGTGATGAAACCGGCCGAGTGCGGCGTGATGTGGAGGTTCGGCACGTCCCACAGCGGGCTGTCGGCGGGCAGGGGCTCCTGGGCGAAAACGTCGATGGCGGCGCCGGCCAGATGCCCTGAGCGCAGGGCGCCGACCATGGCGTCCTCGTCCATCACCCTGCCGCGCGCCATGTTGACGAGAAACGCGCCGGGCTTGAGGGCATCGAAGGCTGCCCGGTCGAACAGATTCTCGGTCTGGGGGGTGAGCGGCGTGACGATGATGACCCAGTCGCTGATCGCCAGAACCTCGTGCATGGCGTCGGGGCCGACCACCCGGTCGACACCCTCGCAGGGGGCGGGGCGGGCGCGCACGCCGTTGACCGTCATGCCCATGGCCTTGCCGAGGCGGGCGCAGGCCCTGCCGATCTGGCCCAGGCCCACCACGGTCAGCACGCCGCCGTGGCTGCGCTGACAGTCGTGGTGCTTCCAGACGTGCTGCTTCTGCTGGTCGTGGTAGGTGAAGAAGTTGGTCGCCATGGCGATCAGGCGTGCGTGGGCGAACTGGGCCATGCCCTCGTCCTGGATGCCGCCGACGTTGCTCACCGTCACCTTGTCGGTGTCCCATGGGGCGAGATGGTTCACGCCCGCGCCCGAGACATGGATCCAGCGCAGGTTCGGCGAGGCAAGGATCGGCTCGCGGGGATAATCGGTGCGCTCGAAGACCATGGTGTAGGCGATCTCCGGGTCGGATCGTTTCACTGCCTCGGCGGCCCCGTCATAGCTGGTGCAGACGGTGATCTCCGCGTCGGGATGGCGGGCGCGGATCATCGCCGGCACGCGCTCGGGCTCATCGACGAGGCAGAAGATGCGGATCGGATCGGCCATGCGGGACTCCGGAAAGGTGGGAACCAGACCCTAGGCCAAGTGTGCGAAGGGCAGAAGGCCCGCTCCATCCAGAAGTGTCCTCAGGCCAGGAAGAACCAGCCGAGCAGGCCCAGGGCCAGTGCGCAGAGCGTCAGGCCGACCAGCGTCATGACGCCGTCGCGCGCGGTCAGTGCCACGCCCAGCACGACCACCGCCGCGCCCGGTGCGGCGGCCGCGAAGGGCAGCAGTTCCAGCGGCGGCATGGTCAGGGCCATCAGGATGCAGACGCTGGCGACCAGCGGCTCCATCGCCTTGCCCGAAAGCACGGTCAGGCGGCGGCCGAACCAGGTATCGACACGCTCGATGACGGGAGCCGCCTTGTCGACGGCCTTTTCCAGCTTGCCGTGGGAAATGCTGATGCGGCGCATGGGCCCCGGCATCCAGGGGTATCTGCGCGGCAGGAACAACTGCACGGAAATCAGCAGGATCAGCCCGCCGCACAGGCTCGGCACGCCCGGAATCGCTCCCGTCGGCGCCACGGCGATGAAACCGACCACGGCGACCATGGGGCCGAAGCCGCGGCTGCCCACGGCCTTGACGATCTCCTCCAGCGTCACCTCGCCGTTGGTCTTGTCGACCAGACGGTCCAGAATGTCGCCCAGCGCGCGTTGTTCGCTCATGTGCGTTTCTCCTGCTTGGCAAAACGCACCGGCAGCGGCCATGTTGCGCCGCAGCGGTGGCGGCGCGCCGTTTCCTCTCCTCTCCTCTGTGGTGGACTGTTCATGGCCAAGGTCGAATTCCTGTTCCTCAACCGCCACGAGGTCGAAGCCCTAGTGCCCGACATGGCGACCATCGTGGATGTCGTGGAGCAGGGCCTTGCCGCCCACGGGCGGCGCGATGTCGTGCTGCCGCCCAAGTCGCACATCCATCTCGACGACCGCTACAACGGCCACTTCAACGTGCTGCCGGGTTATGCCGGGCACATCGACCGGGCGGGCGTGAAGGTGGTCGGCGACTATGTCGACAACTGGAAACACGGCCTGCCCAGCGAGGTCGCCCTGCTGACCGTCTACAACCCCTCGACCGGCGTGCCGCTCTGCCTGATGGACGCCACGGCCTCCACCTGGCTGCGCACCGGCGCGGTGACCGGGGTGGGCGCGCGCCATCTGGCCCCCGCCGACGCGAAGGTCGTCGGCCACATCGGCGCCCGCGGCACGGCCTTTGCGAACATTGCGGCCATCGCCTGCAGCCGGCAGATCGAGGAGGTGCGCATCGCCAGCGCCCGCAAGGAGACGCGCGAGGCCCTGGCGGCGCGCATCGAGAAGGAGCTCGGCATCGCCGCCCGTCCCGTTGCCAGCGCGCTGGAGGCCGCCGAGGGCGCCGACATCGTGGTCGAGGCCACACGCCTGGAGAAGCCGGAGGTGCTGCTGCCGGAATCGGCGCTGAAGCCCGGCGCCCTGCTGGTGCCCTACGGCTGGGTCATGGCGGTCGATCCGGCCTTCCCGACGGCCGCACAGAAGTTCGTGGTCGACGACTGGGAGCAGTGCACCAAGGGCGGCACCTTCCACAGCCTGATCGCATCCGGTGCGGTGACGCGCGACCATCTCCATGCCGAGATCGGCGAGATCTGCGCCGGCCTCAGGCCCGGCCGCGAGAACGCCGCCGAGCGCATCGTCTTCTGGCACCGGGGCTTTGCCATCTCCGACATCGTGCTGGGCCACTGGATCCACGAGCGCGCGCGCCGCGAAGGCGTCGGCCAGACCCTGCTGCTGTGGGACGGACCCGACGAATGAGCAGGCAGGGGCACCGTGTCGCCATTACCTATTGCACGGGCTGCCGCTGGATGCTGCGCGCGGCCTGGATGGCCCAGGAACTGCTGACCACCTTCGAGGAGGACCTGGCCGAGGTCGCCCTGCGGCCGGGCTCCGGCGGCGTGCTGGATATCCATGTCGGGGAGGTGCTGGTCTGGTCGCGCAGCGAGGAGGGGCGCTTCCCCGAATTGCGCGAGCTGAAGCAGCGGGTGCGCGATGTCGTGGCGCCGGAGCGTTCCCTGGGCCATTCTGACCGTGCCGCCGAGCCAACGGAGAAAACGCCATGAACGATGCAAGTTATGCTGGCGATGTGATGCCCGCCGAGGCCTGGAAGCAGCTTCAGGACAATCCGGAAGCGGTGCTGGTCGATGTCCGCACCGATGCCGAATGGCGCTTCGTCGGCATCCCCGATCTCTCGCCCATCGGCAAGCAGGTCCGCCTGGTGGAGTGGCAGCGTTATCCCGACGGTCGCCCCAACCCCGATTTCGTGGGCGAGGTGGCCGGGATGCTGGAAATGGACCAGCCGGTCTATTTCCTGTGCCGTTCAGGGGCGCGTTCCAAGGCCGCTGCCATCGCCGTTACCGCCATGGGCTACGGCCCCTGTTACAACGTCGCCCAGGGCTTCGAGGGCGACAAGGACGGCGACAGCCACCGCGGTCGGGTCGGCGGCTGGAAACATGCCGGGCTGCCCTGGCGGCAGGACTGACGCGGCGGAGCTTGTTTCGGGGATTGGTCCCTGATTTCCGTGGCTTAAGCGGTGTTTCAAGGGTCTTGAACCGGCTTTTTTCGACCCTATATCCCCGATTGTGACGGACGCCTGCCGATGACGGAGGCGCTGACCGTCACGAGGCCTCGCCCAATGCGGGGGGCCTCCACAACAGCATGTTGCTCAATGGAGAATGTGCCATGAATCGACTCGACTTTTCCCCCCTGTTCCGTTCCACCGTCGGCTTCGACCGGATGATGAATCTGCTCGAATCGACCGCGAACGTCGGCGAGGAAGGTTATCCGCCCTACAACATCGAGAAGGTTGCCGACGACGCCTACCGCATCACCATGGCGGTGGCCGGCTTCGGCGAGGACGACCTGGAGATCGAGGCCAAGGCGAACACGCTTCTGGTCTCCGGCAAGGTCGCCCAGTCCTCCGATGAGGAGCGCAGCTTCCTCTACCGCGGCATCGCCGGCCGCAGCTTCCGCCGCAGCTTCCAGCTCGCCGACCATGTGAAGGTCAAGGGCGCCAGCCTGGAGAACGGCCTCCTCCACATCGATCTCGTGCGCGAGATCCCCGAGGAGATGAAGCCGCGCACCATCGCGATCAGCTCGGGTGCGCCCAAGCAGATCGAGGCCGACAAGAAGGCCGCGTAAGCGACACGCGACACGCGTTCAGGGGAGCGCCGGGCACCACCGCCCGGCGCTCTTTTGATTCGCGCGGGCGTTTCGCGCAGGGGCTCGCTTGGGGTAGCCTTGCGCCACGTAAGGCAGGACGCCCAAAGGGCATGACGAAGGAGCGGCGATGACGGAGCGATCGGAGGGTGCGGGCGATGCGCCGGCGGAACTGCTGGCCCTGCGCGCCAGCATCGACAACCTGGACGCCGCGATCATCCACATGCTCGCCGAACGCTTCAAGCTGACCCGCCGTGTCGGCGTGCTGAAGGCCGAGCGCGCCCTGCCGCCCAGCGATCCCGGCCGCGAAAAGCGCCAGGTGGAGCGCCTGCACCGCCTGGCCGACGATGCCGGCCTCGACCCCGCCTTTGCCGAAAAGTTCCTCGCCTTCGTCATCAAGGAAGTCATCCAGCACCACGAGGAAATCGCCCGCGAGGCTGCGGCTGGGGGATAGTGCGGGTGGTCTTGCGCCCGAAGCGCCCGCCTGCCGCCCCGGCTTGACTCCGGCGCGGCGCGGGCATATCTGGGCTCTCGTTACGTGGTGATTTGTGCCGACCGGCTTGCGTGCCACGCTAAATAAGTCGCTAAAGAGGTCGTGGTTTCGCGATAGCTGAGCCCCGATTCCCTTTGTCCGGTCGGGGCTTTTTTCATGCGCGAAACCGGAGGCGCACAGCGCCATGACCCACCCGAACGACACCCTCGATCCCGCCTGGCGGCCCCAGACCGCGCTGGTGCGTGGCGGCCTTTCCCGCAGCGCCCACGACGAGACCTGCGAGGCGCTCTACATGACCTCGGGCTACGTCTATCGCAGCGCCGAGGAGGCCGAGGCCGCCTTCAAGGACGAGAACCCGCGTTACATCTATTCGCGCTACGGCAATCCCACGGTCTCCATGTTCGAGGAGCGCCTGCGCCTGCTCGAGGGCGCGCCGGCCTGCCGCGCCACCGCCTCGGGAATGGCCGCGGTCTTTGCCGCGCTGATGGCGCAGGTGAAGGCGGGCGACCGGGTCGTCGCCTCGCGCGCCCTGTTCGGCTCCTGCCACCACATCGTCGCCAACATCCTCCCCAAATTCGGCGTGACGACCGTGCAGGTCGACGGCACCGATCTCGGCCAGTGGGCCGAAGCCTTGAAGCCGGGTGCGGCGGCGGTGTTCCTGGAAACGCCGTCCAACCCGACGCTGGAGATCATCGACCTGCCCGCGGTTGCCGCGCTGGCCCATGAGGCCGGCGCCACGGTCATCGTCGACAACGTCTTCGCCTCGCCCATCCTCCAGAAGCCGCTGGAGCAGGGCGCCGACATCGTCGTCTATTCGGCGACCAAACACATCGACGGCCAGGGCCGCTGCCTGGGCGGCGCGATCCTGGGCGATGCGAAGTTCATCGACGGCGATCTCTTCGCCTTCATGAAACACACCGGCCCCTCGCTTTCGCCCTTCAACGCCTGGCTGCTGCTCAAGGGCCTGGAGACGCTGGACCTGCGCATGGAGCGCCACTGCCGCAACGCCCGCCAGGTTGCCCAGTGGCTGGAGAGCCGCAACGGCGTGTTACGCACCCTCTATCCCCATCTCGACAGCCATCCCCAGGCCGCCCTGGCGCGCGCCCAGATGAAGGATGGCGGCAGCGTGGTGGCCTTCGAGCTCGACGGCGGCAAGGCGCGCGCCTTCCGCTTCCTCACCGCCCTGCGCCTCGTCGACATCTCCAACAACCTCGGCGACTCCAAGAGCCTCGTCACCCATCCGGCGACCACGACCCATTCCAAGCTGCCTCAGGGCGACCGCGACCGTCTCGGCATCTCCGACGGCCTCGTGCGGCTGCATGTGGGCCTGGAGGATGCCGCCGACGTCACCGACGACCTGGCGAAGGCGCTGGCGGCCTGAGCCGTCCGGCGCTTGCCCGCACCGGCTCCGCCGGGCCACAGTGCGGCCCATGCGGATCTACATCTCAGCGGATATCGAGGGCGTCGCCGGTGTCGTCACCGGCGCCCATACCTCGCCTGACGGCTTCGAATACGAACGCGCGCGCGAATGGATGACGGCCGAGGTCGTCGCTGCCTGCGAGGCTGCGCTGAAGGCCGGGGCCAGCGAAATCGTCGTTTCCGACAGCCACGGCAGCGGCGAGAACCTGCTGCTGGAGCGCCTGCCCGATGCGGTGCAGGTGGTGCGCTCCTGGCCGCGTCCGCTGTCCATGATGCAGGGGCTGGAGACCGGGCCCTTCGCTGCCGCCCTGTTGCTGGGCTACCACAGCGGCGCACACCACGAAAACGGCATCATGGCCCACACCATCACGGGCGAGATCATGGCCCTGCGGCTCAACGGCATGGCCGCCTCCGAGACGGTGCTGAGTGCGGCCATCGCCGGCCATTTCGGCGTGCCGGTGGCGCTCGCCACGGGCGATGACGCCTATTGCGCCCATGCCCGCGAAGTGCTGGCCGGGGTCGAGACGGCGGAAGTGAAGTGGGCCCACGGCTCGCTTGCCGCGCGTACCATGAAGCCGTCGCTGGCCTGTGCGCTGATCGCGGAAAAGACCACCGCCGCACTCGCCGGCCTGTCGGCGCTGAAGCCCTTCATCATCGATCCGCCGATCACGCTGGACGTCACCCTGCGCGGACGCCTGCAGGCCGAGCTGCTCGACTACCTGCCGAATGTGGAGCGCACCGGGGCGACATCGGTGCGTCATGTCGCGCGCGATATGGTGGCGGCATCGAAGTTCCTCGAGTTCATCACGACCTACAAACCCCACGACTGAACGAAAGGCCGGACATGGCGACCTGGCAGGAGAAACTGGCGGCCGACGAGATCGTGCTGATCGACGGCGGCATGGGCACCGAGCTGGAGCGGGTCGGTGCGCAGATGAATGCCCGAAGCTGGTCCGGGGCTGCGGTGATCGAAGCGCCCGATGTGGTGCGCCGCGTGCACCGCGGCTTTGTCGAGGCAGGCGCCGAGGTCATCACGGTCAACACCTTCTCCATGGCGCCGCACATGCTGCGCGGCATGGGTTACGGCGACCGCATCGAAGCGGCGATCGCCGACGCGGTGCGCCTGGCCCGCGAGGCCTGCGCCGAGGCGGGCAAGCCCGACCTGCCGATAGCGGGGTCGGTCTCGACCATGCGCATCAAGGACCCGGAGACCGGCACCTGGCCGGACCTGTCGCACGAGGAGGCGCATGAGAGCCTCTCCACGCTGGTCCGCATCCTCAAGGAGGAGGGTTGCTCCATCATGGCGCTGGAGATGATGGAGGACCTGTCGATGGCCCCGATGGCCACGGAAATCGCCGTCGCCTCCGGTGTGCCGACCTGGCTCGGCATCTCCTGTCGCCGCGCCGCCGACGGCAAGACCATCGAGTCCTTCGATGTTCCCGGTGTCACGCTCGACCAGCTTTATGCCGCCCTGCTGCCGCTGGGCGCCGACGTGCTCAACATCATGCACAGCGAGATACCGGTGACGGGCGAGGCGCTGGAGCGGGCGCGTCCGCTCTGGAACAAGCCCATGGGCGCCTATCCCGAATCCGGTTACTTCACGATGCCCCACTGGAACTTCGTCGACGTCGTCTCGCCCGCCGACCTGGTCGAGGCGGCCAAGGGCTGGGTGGGCAAAGGCGCACGCATCCTGGGCGGCTGCTGCGGCCTGGGGCCCGATCACATCGCCGCCCTGCGCGACGCCATGCCCGAACTCATGGCCGCGCGCGGCTGAACACACAAAGGCACAGCATGACCAACTGGCAGGACAAGGTCGCCCGGCGCGACATCCTCATCATCGACGGCGCCATGGGCACCGAGCTCGAGCGGCGCGGCGTGCCCATGCATGCCGAGACCTGGGCCGGTGCGGCGCTGATCGAACACCCCGACAAGGTGCGCCAGGCCCATCTCGACTACATCAGGGCCGGGGCCGAACTCATCATCACCAACACCTTCGGCGCCTCGCCCCACATGCTGAACGCCATGGGCCACGGCGCCGATGCCGAGGACATCATCAAGGGCGCGGTGAAGCTGGCCCAGGAAGCGCGTGAGGAAAGCGGCAAGGACGTCGCCATCGCAGGCTCCATCTCCACCATGTCGGCGGGCTCCGACACCGCCGATCCCGGCGACCGGCACACCACGGAAGAGATCCGCGACAGCATGTTCCGCATGGCCGATGCGCTGGCCGAAGGCGGCTGCGACATGATCGCCCTGGAAATGATGCAGGACCTGACCCGCGCGCCGATGGCGATGGAGGCGGCGCGAAAGACCGGCCTGCCGGTATGGCTGGGCCTCACCTGCAACTGGAACGAGGCGCGCGACACGCTGGTCGCCTTCGACTTCCCGGACACCACCTTCCAGTCGATCCTCGACCGTCTGCTGCCCATGGGGCCGGATGTGGTGTCGGTGATGCACACCGATGTCGATGCCACCACCGTGGCGCTCGACATGGTCAAGCAGGGCTTCGACGGGCCGCTGGGGGCCTATCCCGAATCCGGCTACTTCCAGATGCCCCACTGGAACTTCGTCGATGTCATCGCGCCCGACGTGCTGGTCGACCGCGCGAAGGGCTGGGTCGGCCAGGGTGTCTCGATCCTGGGCGGCTGCTGCGGCCTTGGGCCGGAGCACATCGCCGCGCTCTCCGCTGCGCGCGATGAGCTTCAGGAGGCAAGACCATGAGCGAAGAGACGCTGCCCCACGGCACGGTGCGTGTGCGCGAATCCGACAACGCGCCCTACGGCCAGGAGATCGTCGCCGGCAGCCATCGCTGGAGCGCGGATGAACCGTCCGATCTCGGCGGGCACGATGCCGGTCCCAACCCCTATGACATGCTGCTTGCGGCGCTGGGCGCCTGCACCTCGATGACCCTGCGCATGTATGCCCAGCGCAAGGAATGGCCGCTGGAGCGCGTCACCGTGACGCTGCGCCACAGCAAGATCTACGCGAAGGACTGCGCGGACTGCCACAGCACCACCGGCCGGGTCGATGTCATCGAACGCGACATCGCCATCGAAGGGCGGCTCGATGACGAGCAGCGCGCCAAGCTGATGGAGATCGCCAACCGCTGCCCGGTCCATCAGACGCTGACCAGCGAGACGGTCGTGCACGACAGGCTGGTGGAAGCGTAGGCGCACGGCGGGTCCCGCATCGCTTGCCCCTCTCTCTCCTCATGCCCGCGCACGCGGGCATCCAGAGCCACGGGCGTCGGGCTTTTGGAGAGCGATCGCGCGGCAAGATGCTCCGGCGCCCTTTGCCCTGGGTCCCTGCTTTCGCAGGGATGAGGAGTGGTGGACGTGGGGCCGGAGGCCCTACGCGGCGCGCTTGAGGGAGAGGGTTTCCCAGACGTCTCCCAGGGCGACTTCGAGGTGGTCCATCATGGCGTCGTCGTGGAGCGGCGTCGGCGTGAGGCGCAGGCGTTCGGCGCCGCGGGGCACGGTGGGGAAGTTGATCGGCTGGACATAGATGCCGTGGCGTTCCAGCAGCAGGTCGCTGGCCTGCTTGCAAAGGGCGGCGTCGCCCACGAACAGCGGCACGATGTGGCTGACCGAGGGCATCACCGGCAGGCCGGCGGCACCCAGGCGCGCCTTCAACGTCGCCGCGCGTTCCTGGTGACGTTCCCGCTCGGCAGTGCTGCTCTTGAGGTGGCGCACGCTGGCCAGCGCACCGGCGAGCACGGCGGGGGGCAGGGAGGTCGTGAAGATGAAGCCGGGCGCGTAGCTCCGCACCATGTCGACCAGCGCGGCCGAACCCGCGATATAACCGCCGACCAGGCCGAAGGCCTTGCCCAGCGTGCCCTGGATGACGTGCAGGCGGTCCATCACGCCGTCGCGTTCGGCGACACCGGCGCCGCGCGGGCCGTAAAGGCCGACGGCATGCACCTCGTCGAGGTAGGTCAGCGCCCCATGGGCCTCGGCGACGTCGCAGATCTGGGCGATGGGCGCGATGTCGCCGTCCATGGAATAGACCGACTCGAAGGCGACCATCTTGGGGCGGCCGGGATCGCAGGTCGCCAGGCGGCGGTCGAGATCCTGCGCATCGTTGTGGGCGAAGATGTGCTTCTCGGTGCCGCTGTGGCGGATGCCCTGGATCATGGAGGCGTGGTTCAGCGCATCCGAATAGATCGCGCAGCCCGCCATCTCACGCCCCAGAGTGGAGAGCGCCGCCTCGTTGGCGACATAACCGGAGGTGAAGACGAGGGCGGCCTCCTTGCCGTGCAGGTCGGCGAGTTCGGCCTCCAGTTCGACATGGAGATGCGTGGTGCCCGAGATGTTGCGTGTGCCGCCGGCGCCAGCCCCCGTGCCGTCGATCGCCTTGCGCATGGCCTCGACCACCACGGGGTGCTGGCCCATGCCGA
Source organism: uncultured bacterium (assembly GCA_938014945.1). Taxonomy (GTDB): domain Bacteria; phylum Pseudomonadota; class Alphaproteobacteria; order SP197; family SP197; genus CALGGB01. The sequence continues at coordinate 11,954 of CALLQH010000380.1, forward strand.
GATAGTCGTTGGAGCACCAGACCGTCACCTCGCGCTCGGCGCCGTCGCGCCGCATCACCGCGCGGGGAAAGGCGCCGGCGATGCGCTCCAGGTCGGCGAAGACGCGGTAGCGGCCTTCGCGCTTCAGGGCATCCAGACGATCGTTGAAAAGGGCGTCGTAATCCATGATTCCACGCTTTCCGGGCGGCATCCATACCGGCCGGCGCATGCCCCGCGCCCGACGGGCACGTTCTAGCCGACCGGCGGGTTCATGGAAAGTGCGCAGGCGCACTCAGCGCTTGGTCGGGCCCTGTCCTTCGGCTTTCGCACCGAAGCCGCGGCCCTTGATGACGGCTTCCTCGCCGAACTTCTCGCGCAGGGCGTCGAGCGCCTTCTCGACCTTGCCGCTGCTTGCCGAGGGACTGCGGAAAAGGTCGGTCTGGGCGACTCGCGCGGCATCCTCCAGATCGTGGGCGCCAATGCCGATGAGGCGGAAGGGGCGGCCGTCGCATTCCTTCTTCAGCAGGGGTTCTGCGGCGCGAAACAGTTCTTCGGCCGATTGCGTCGGGTCGGAGAGGTGGCGGCTGCGGGTGATCAGGCGGAAGTCGGCGGTCTTGAGCTTCAGCGTCACGCCGGCGCCCGCGACACTGGCGCGCTTGAGGCGGCGCGAGACGGTTTCCGACAGGCGCCACAGGATCGGGCGCAGGCTGTCGTAGTCGGCAAGGTCGCGGTCCAGCGTGATTTCCGAGGAGATGCTCTTGGCCTCGCCCTCGGGGTCGATGCTGCGGTCGTCCTCGCCGCGCGAGCAGAGCGATAGGCGGTGGCCGATCTTGCCGTAACGGGCGACGAGTTCGGCTTCCGGCAGGCGCGCGATCTGGCCGATGAGCGTGATGCCGTCGCGCGCCAGGGTCTGCTGCATGGCCCTGCCCACACCCCAGAGCAGGCTGACCGGCTTGTCGGAAAGGAAGGTCTTTGCCTCGGCCTGGCCGATCACGGCAAAGCCCCGCGGCTTGTCGAGGTCCGAGGCGATCTTGGCGAGGAACTTGTTGTAGGAGAGCCCGATGGAGACGGTGATGCCGAGCTTCTGCTCCACCTCGCGGGCGAGCTTCGCCAGGGTCTGCGCCGGTGCGCCGCGATGGAGCGCCGCGGTGCCCGAAAGGTCCATGAAGGCCTCGTCGATGGAGAGCGGCTCCACCAGGGGTGTGAGCGCCTGCATCATGGTGCGCACCTCGCGCCCTACCGATGCATATTTCGCCATGTCCGGCTTGATGACCACGGCCTGGGGGCACAGCTGCATCGCCTTGAACATGGGCATGGCCGAGCGCACGCCGTAGGTCCGCGCGATGTAGCAGGCCGCCGCGACGACGCCCCGGTGGCGGCCACCCACGATCACCGGCTTGTCGCGGATCTCCGGGCGGTCGCGTTTCTCGATGGTGCAGTAGAAGGCGTCGCAGTCGAGGTGGGCGATGGCGAGCTGGAGCAATTCAGTGTGGCGCACCAGGCGCACAGACCCGCAGGCCGGACAGCGTTCGGCATCGTCAGGGGGCAGGGCGCCGCAATCGCGGCAGAGGACGCTCATGGTGCGTGTTCCCGGAGCGGCGCAACGGGCGCCGCGCCGTCATTCTACTGCGTCCGGGTGCAGGACGTACCCGTGCTGTCGCCCACGCCGTGGGCAAGCTGCTGGCCGAGCTGGTTGGCGTCGAACTCGATTTCCACAGGGCTGCCGCCGACATCGGTGGCGTTGCGGCAATCCATGATGAACCGCCCGTTGCCCTTTTCGTGGCCCTTGCAGGTGACGTTCCAGGTGGGATCGGACGCGGCCTCCGTCGTGCAGCTGCCGGTCTTGTCGGCCCCCTGGCAGGAAAGCGTGATGGTCGTGCCGCCGCAATCGAAGCTGAACGATTGGTCGGCAAGGGCTGGCGCGGCGCCGATCAGGGCGGCCGCGACCAGGGCGTGATAGAGTGGGCGTGTGCACAGCATGGGGGCAGCGTGCCATGAAACCCTTCGTCGATCACTCTTTTGGCGACGCGCTGGGCGCCGTCGCGGTGCCCGGCTGGTGCCATGGCGTCTGGCAGCGCGAACGCCTCGCCAGTCCCGGCGCCGAGGACCGCGACACGCGCGTCATCTGGGTCCAGACCCCGGTGCTGTTTGCCGACCTGCGCTCGCCGCCGCCGGGGCAGGCGGGCGATGAGCAGGGTTTTGCCGGCAATCTTCTGGTCAGCGGGCGCATCTGCGCCTGGCAGCGACCGCTCGACATCCAGCCCGTGACGGGGCCGGGCGATGCCGGAGCGATGTACCGCGACGGCACCTACATGCTCGAGTGCGGCATCCACGACAACTACATCGAGGACTGGCGCCAGATCGCCGACGGTACGCGCCATCTCGCCGCAACACGCGGCGCGGTGCGGATCGCCGACGGCGAAATTCACTGGCCCGCGGAGGGAACGCTGGAGCTTCTGGTGGCCTGCGGCGGCCACGTCATCCATGCGATCCGCGACGGGGCGAGGGCGAGCCTGCGTTATGGCGTCTTCGACGACGCCAGCGGGCAGATGACGCCGCAATGGGCGGTCGGCAGCAAGGCGGCGACGGTGGCGGCGGACATGCCCTGGGTCCTATGGCACGACGCCATGAAGCCCGTCGCGCGCGATGCGCTGCTTGCCAGCCTGGAGGTCCTGGTCCCCGCAGGATAGTGCGCCTTGTTGACTCCCGGTCATCAGTGACCAATTATTGACCTTAGGTCAACAGGAGGCATGCCGTGGACGAGACCGTATTGCAGACCCTGCAGGCCGGGTTCACCGAACCCGGCGGCGGCATCTTTGCGGCAAGCCGTGCGAAGGAGGCCATTGCGCTTTATGACGCCGTGCGCGCCAGCGCGCCCGTGCTCGACATGGGGGAGGGGCGCTGGCTGGTGACACGCCACGACCACGCGCGCGCCATCCTGCGCGATCCCCGCTTCAGCTCGAACGATGCCGTGCAGCAGGGCGGGGCGGCCGCTGCGGCGGAGCCCGCGCCTGACCGATACATGCTGTTCCAGG
>CALLQH010000381.1 GCA_938014945.1 uncultured bacterium
TGGGACAATCCCAACTACTGGACGCGCTACGCCCTGCTGCGCCGCGCCCTGGGCTTGGCCAGCGCCGAGGAACACGGCCTGCTCGGCACCTGGAACCGCAGGCGCGTGGGCGCTGCCTTCCAGGGCCTTGGCATCACTACACTCCAGGATTTCCGCATCCGCGTCGCCGACCGCCGCCGCCAGATGGCGCGCACACGCGCCATGGCGGCGAGCATCACAAGCGCCGAAGACGCCATGGCGCTTGTCTGGCCCGAGGACTTCCCGGCCGAGATCGCCTACGACGCCATCATCCGGCGCCAGCGTCGCGGCGACGTCGATCCCGCCGACCCGATGCTGGCCGACCACATCGCCGAGGGCCTGGCCTGCATCGCCGCGGCCGGCGAACTGCTGGACCGGGGCGGTTACGACCTGCTGGTGCTGAGCCACGCCATCAACTTCGATTTCGGGGCGCTGGCCTGGTGCGCGCAGCGGCGCGGCATCGACGTGGTCATCGCCTACGGCAACTACGGCTCCAACCGCTTCCTGCGCATCGACGGTCCCGACGCGCTCGACGATTTCTCCAACGTTCCCGACCGTGCCCGCTTCGATGGCGTCTCCGCGTCGGCCATGGCGCTGTTGCGGGACAAGGGCAGGGCGCTGATGGCGCAGCGCCTGGGCGGGGCGACCGACGACATCGGCGCGGTCTATGCCTTCCAGAAGACGACCGGCGGCCTGGGCCGCGAGCGTGTCGTCGCCGAACTGGGCCTTGATCCCGAAAAGCCGGTGATCTGCGTCTATGCCTCCAACTGGTTCGACTTCCCCCACGGTGCGCCCATGGTGCACTTCCGCGACTTCCGCGACTGGATCGACGCCACCCTGGCCGTCGCCGCGGCCACACCCGACGTCAACTGGCTGTTCCGCCCGCACCCCTGCGACACCTGGTATGGCGCCGTGAACGGCCCGACGCTCGCCGATCTGGTGGCCGCGACCGACGCGCCCCATGTCCACCTGGTGCCTGCGACCTGGAACGGCGCCGAACTGATGGGCGCCGTGGACGGCGGCATCACCTATTTCGGCACCGTTGCGGTGGAGCTTGCCGCGGCGGGCAAGCCCGCCCTGCTTGCCGACCGCGGCTGGTACGGCCATCTGGGGTTTGCCCGCCTGCCCGAAAGCCGGGAGGACTACCTGGAACTCCTCGGCAAGCCTTGGTGGCAGGGCATGGACCTGACCGACTGCCGCGCCCGCGCCGAGGCGTTCGCCGGCTGGTGGTTCGCCATGCCCGACGGGCTCATGCCCATCGGCCTGCGCGACGATTCCAACCAGGAAGATATCTGGCGCACTTTGCCGGACTGGATTGCCGAGGGCGGCGAGGCGCTTGATGCAGAGATCGCGACCATCGCCGACTGGATGGCCGCGGGCGAACGCCACCTCAACGTCTATCGCTGGTCGCGCGCCCTGCCGGCGGCAACGGCACCGGCGGGCGCAAGGGAGGCCTCGTGAACCCGGCCGGCTCCATCGCCGTATGGCGGCGCGGTTATGCTCTGCTGCTGCCGCGCGAACGGCGCAACGCGCTGCTGCTGGCGATCGCCGTTGCCGTCGCCGAACTGGCCCAGCTCGTCGCCATCATCGCGGTGCTGCCGGTGGTCGGCGTCATCGTGCAGCCCGACATGCTGGAGAAAAGCGCCAAGGCGGCGTGGTTCTACAAGGTGAGCGGCGTCGACTCGCGCCAGAGTTTCCTCTTCCTGCTGGCGGGCCTCGCCTTTGTCGCCCTGCTGATCGGGCATCTGGGCATGCTGGCGGTCAACATCGCCCTGGAGCGGTTCGGCGCGGCGCTCAACGTGCGCATGTCCCGCGATCTGGTGACAGCCCTGGTCAATGCGCCCTTCGCCTGGTTCCTGGGCCAGAACGCCGCGGCGCTGACCCGTGTGGTGCACAACGACGTCACCTACTGGAGCCGCGATCTCATCGGCAACGGTCTGCGCATCCTCTCCATGATCATCACCCTGATCACCACGACCGCGCTGGTTGTGGTGATCACGCCGCTGGGCGGCCTTGCCATGCTGGCGCTGGCCGGCGCGCTGGCCGCAATCACGACCAAGGCGGTCAAGGGGCCGACCATCCGCTGGAACAGGATCAACCGGAAGGCCTCCGAAGGCTCCATGGTGATGACCACGCAGATCCTGTCGGGCATCAAGGATGTGAAGGCCAACCGCACCCAGGAGCACTTCACCGAGCTCTTCACAACGGCCACCGCCAAGACCCGCCATGCCAGCGCCCAGGCCCTGATCCTGGGCCAGATCCCGGCCTCGGTGATCATGCTGATCATGCAGGCCGGCATCCTGCTGGTGATGATGGGGCTGTGGTGGTCGGGCGTGGAGGGCGGCGCCATGGCCGCACAGATGGCGCTCATCGTGCTCGCCTCGGCGCGCATCACGCCCGCGATCATCCGTTTCCAGACCGCGATCGGAAAACTGATCAACACCCAGAGCTGGGTCGCGGGCCTGCTCGATCTCATGGACTCCGCCAAGGCCGCAACGGCCGCCCAGCCCGCGCCGCGCCAGCACGCCGCGCTCGACGGCTGGTCGGCGATCCGTTTCGAGCAGGTCGGCTTCACCTACGAAAGCGGCGAGCGCGTCGCCCTGCACGGCGTCGACGCCACACTGGAACGCAGCGCCTGTATCGGCCTCAAGGGCCCTTCGGGCGCGGGCAAGAGCACCTTTGTCGACCTGCTGCTGGGCCTGCTCTCTCCGAGCGAAGGCACCATCAAGGTGGATGCCACGCCGCTGTCGGACATCGGCCAGGACTGGCTGCACCATGTCGGCTACGTGCCCCAGCAGCCCTTTTTTACCGACGACACCCTGACGGCCAACATTGCGCTGGGCCTGCCGCGTGACGAGACCCGGCTGCGCCATGTCCTTGGCCAGGCGGGCCTTGGCGAGTTCCTCGACAGCCTGCCCCAGGGCCTCGACACGCCGCTGGGCGACCGTGGCCAGCGCGCCTCGGGCGGCCAGCGCCAGCGCATCGCCATCGCCCGCGCCCTCTACCGCGAACCCGACCTGCTGGTGCTGGACGAAGCGACCAGCGCGCTCGACGCCGAGACCGAAGCCGCCCTGGTGGAGACCCTGGAAAGCCTCAAGGGCACCATCACCATGGTCATCGTCTCCCACCGCGAAGCACCCATGGTGCTGTGCGACACGGTCCTCGTCTTCGACGAGGGCAGGGTGGC
>CALLQH010000382.1 GCA_938014945.1 uncultured bacterium
CATCTACCTGGCGCTTTACGCCGCCGTGGTCGCCCTGCCGCTGGCCCTGGGGCTGGGGCTGCTGTCGGCGGCATGGCCGGAGGGTACCTTCGACCGCACGGTTTCCTCGATCACCGTCTTCTTTATCTCGGTCCCCGATTTCGTGATCGCGCTGATTCTGGTGCTGATCTTTGCCGTGGAACTCGGCTGGTTTCCCGCGATCAATCCCCGGCCACGCTGGAGCGATTTCTTTCCCACCCTGGGCGCCTTGGTCCTGCCCATGCTGACCCTGGTGCTCAGCGTGCTCGCCCACATCATCCGCATGACGCGTGCGGCCGTGCTCGACGTGCTCAAGCAGGCCTATATCGAGATGGCGCTGCTCAAGGGCGTCTCGAAGAAACGCATCATCATCAAACATGCCATCCCCAATGCCCTGGGTCCGATCGTCAACGTCATCGCGCTGAACCTCGGTTACCTGATCAGCGGTGTGGTCATCGTGGAGGTGGTGTTCAGCTATCCCGGCCTCGGCCGCCTGATGGTCGATTCGGTGGTCTTCCGTGACGTGCCCCAGATCCAGGTGGTCGCAATGGTGTTCTGCGCCTTCTACGTGGCGCTCAACATCCTCGCCGATGTCGGCGCCATCATGGCCAACCCCCGCCTGAGGTATGCCAAGTGAGCGACACAACCCTTGCCACCAGCGCCCCGCGCAAGCGCAGCAAGCGTGCCCGGCCGCGGCCCGATTTCTGGGCCTGGCTCGGCATCTGCATTGTCATCGCGGGCCTCCTTCTTGCCGTGTTCGGCCCGATGCTGGCGCCCTATGACGTAGGCCAGATCGTGCCTGGTGCCTCGCAGTTCATGCCGCCCAGCAGCGAGACCCTGCTTGGAACCGACGTGCTCGGCCGCGACGTCTTCACGCGTCTGCTCTACGGCGCCCAGCTCACCGTGGGCGTCGCCTTGGCGGCCACCATCCTGGGCTTCGTGCTGGGCATGGCGGTGGGCTTCTCGGCGGCGGAGGTGCGGGGCCGCTACGACGATTTCGTCACCTGGCTGATCGACGTCTTCCTGTCGTTCCCGCCGATCCTGTTGGCGCTGATCGTCATCGCCGCACTGTCCTCGGATCTCTGGGTGCTGATCGGTACCATTGCCGTCATCCACTCCTCGCGCGTTGCGCGTATCGGGCGCGCGGTCGCCATGAACATCGCCGCGCTGGAGTTCGTCGAGGTGGCCCGCGCCCGCGGCGAGAACCTTCTCTCCATCCTGGTGCGCGAGATCTGGCCTTCCACCATCCGCCCCCTGGCGGTCGAGTTCGGCCTGCGCCTGACCTATTCCATCCTCTTCCTGTCGAGCCTCTCGTTCCTGGGTCTGGGAATCCAGCCGCCCGATGCAGACTGGGGTTCGATGGTGAAGGAAAATCTCAACGGCCTGCAGACCGGGGCCTATCTGAGCGTCCTGGCACCCGCCTTCGCGATCGCGATCCTGACCGTGGGCGTCAACCTGATCGTCGACTGGCTGGGTTCCCAGTCGGGCCGCTCCATTTCCGAGGAATTGACGAAGTGACGCCATTGTTGCGCATCGAGGGACTGGTCGTCGAAGGCCGGCCGCCCTCCGGCATCTGGGTGCAGACGGTCAACGGCGTCAGCGTCGACGTCGCGCCCGGCGAAGTTGTGGCCCTGATCGGTGAATCCGGTGCAGGCAAGACCACGGTCGCGCTCGGCGCGCTGGGCTATACGCGTCCCGGGACCCGCTTCAAGGCGGGCAAGGTCTATCTGGAGGGCCGCGAGGTCCTGACCATGAGCCCGAACGACCGGCGGGACTTGCGCGGCAAGGATGTCGCCTATGTCGCCCAGAGTGCGCAGTCCGCGCTCAACCCTGCCATTCCCATCGGTGAGCAGATCGCCGAGAGCCTGATGCTGCACGGTATCGCCGACGGCAAGGAGGCGATGAAGCGCTCCATCGCGCTGCTCGACCTGCTCGACCTGCCCCATCCCGAGGCACTGGCCCACCGCTATCCCCATCAGGCGTCCGGCGGCCAGCAGCAGCGCATCATGATGGCCATGGCCATGGCCTGCCAGCCCAAGCTGCTGGTGCTCGACGAGCCGACCACCGCGCTCGACGTGACGACCCAGATCGAGGTGCTGAAGGCGATCAAGGACGTCATCCGCGAGCGCGGCACAGCCGCACTCTACGTCAGCCACGACCTCTCCGTGGTCGCCCAGATCGCCGACCGCATCCTGGTGATGAACCAGGGCGCCGTGGTCGAGGAAGGCCCGACCGCGGACATCCTCGCCCGGCCCCAGAAGGAATACACCCGCACCCTGCTTGGCGCGGTGAAGCCCAAGCCCACCCGCGACGGCGCGCTCTCGGAATGGAACCCCGCCGCGGAGCAGAAGCCGATCCTGACGGTGCGCAACATTGATGCGACCTACGTCAAGCCCAGCATGTTCGAGAAGATCGGGCGCGAGCAGCATGTGCTGCACGATGTCGAGATCGATGTCTTCCCGCGCGAGGTGCTGGCGGTGGTTGGCGAATCCGGCTCAGGCAAGTCGACGCTCGCCCGCGTCATCGCCGGCCTCCATCCCCCGCTCGGCGGTGAGATCGCGCTCGACGGCCAGGTGCTGCCCGCCCAGTCGCGCCAGCGCACCAAGGAACAGCTCCGCCGCATCCAGATCATCTTCCAGAGCCCGGACCAGTCGCTCAATCCGGAGCGGCGCATCGACGACGCCATCGGCCGTCCGCTGGAGCTCTACTTCGGCATGAAGGGTTCGGAGAAGCAGGATCGCATCGCCGAACTGCTCGAGATGGTCGGGCTGGACCCCGATTATGCAGGCCGTTTCCCGGCCGAGCTTTCGGGCGGCCAGCGCCAGCGCGTCTCGATCGCGCGCGCCTTCGCCGCCAAGCCCGACATCATCCTGTGCGACGAGGTGCTGTCCTCGCTCGACACGGTGGTCGCAGCCCGCGTGCTGGACCTGATGCGCCAGCTGCGCGAGGAGCATCAGGTCGCCTATGTCTTCATCAGCCACGATCTCTCGACGGTCGCTTCGATCGCCGACCGCGTGGCGGTGATGTATGCCGGGCGCATCGTCGATGCGGGCCTGACCAAGGAAGTCTTCTCGCCGCCCCACCATCCCTACACCCAGCTCCTGATCAATTCGGTGCCGGCGCTGCGCCAGGGCTGGCTGGAGGATGTCATCGCCACGCGTGAGGCTTCCGCAGGCATGGCGAGCAACGTCATGCTGCACGATCCGGCCTGCCCCTTCCGCGTGCGCTGCCCGCTGGTGATCGACGGCAAGTGCGAGTCCGAGCCCCCGCCCAAGCGCGAGATGGGCCAGCACCATGTCGTCTATTGCCAGCACAACGAGGCGGAACTGGCCGAACATCAGCGCCTGGTCGACTGAGGCGGATCGCGCCATGGCCTGCGGCTACTACATCGTCGAACTCGATGTGCAGAAGCCCGAGATGATGCCGCGTTACCGCGAACTGGTCGGCCCTACGCTGGAAACCTTCGGCGGCGAGATCCTGGCGGCCAGCAACACGGTCAGCCACCTGCAGGGCGAACCGGCACCCCGCTCGCGGGTCGTCGTCATCCGCTTCCCCACCTATCAGCGCGCGCTCGACTGGTTCCACAGCGAGGACTATGCCGAGGCCCTGGCGATCCGCAAGGAAGCCTGCATCAGCCGCGCCATCGTCGTGGAAGGCCTGGCCTGACCTCCGCCTCGTCTGTCCTGGAGCAAGACGCCGGGGGCCATCGCACGGCAACCGGGCGACCTGCTCCTTCGTCATTGCGAGTTCCACGAGTACTCCTGTCGATGGCTCTGGCGGTTGGCCTTTGGGGCGTGGCCGAGACTGCACGGGCCGATTGCGCGGGCCTCGACCTTCCGGCAGACCTCTTTCCGGAACTTCCCAGCGCCCTTGGCCTGGAAAGCTCCGAGGATGGCGCCATCCATCAGGTCGACTACAGGGGAGAGAGCGCAGGCCTTGCGGTGACGACGCTCGGCGATCTGGGCGTGCCGCTGACGCAGGAAATCTTTGCCCAGCTGTTCCAGAACTCAAGGATGCGGCTGGACGCGGTCGTCGAACGCGATGGGCTGGTGCCTGAGGGCGCCCAGGTGCTTCCCGAATGGCCGATGGGAGAGATGACCATGCTCGCGCAGGCGCGATTGTGGTCGTTTCCCGATGGCTTTTTCGCCAACGCTGCAGCCGGCGGCTACATGGCCGACTGTGTCTACTTCATCGACTTTCACAGGAACTTCCCGCCGGGCACGGCAACCGACGCTGCAATGGGCATCACCCAGAACGAGCTGTTCGGCATCCTGGCCCGATTGCGCCCCTACATCGGCGGCGCTGCGCGCAACCCTGACGATGTCGCGGACGCGGCCGATATCGAGATGGTCTATTTCATGCGCGCGGTAAGGGATGCGCTCGTCCTGCCGGATGGTGCGACGCTCGCGTGGCAGAGCCCCGATACCGGCGGCAGCGGAACCATCCGCAAGGCCGCAACGCAGGTTGATGCCTCGGGCGATGTCTGCATCGCTCTGGAAACACAGACACAGTCCGACCTCATCAGGGATGAGCATCTGAGCAATGCGGTGTTCGACTTGTGCTCCGAAGCGGGCGGGCCGTTCCAGATCGAGGCCGGAAACGGCGATTAGGCCGCTCGCTCCGCGCTGCGGCACGGCGGCCGGCTGTCTGCCCCTTCAAAGAGCGCCAGATCCCGTTCCAGGGCATGGCCGATCCGGAACACCGCCCTGTCGTCGCATGGGTTGCCGACGATCTGCAGGCCGGTCGGCACGCCGTCGGGTGCGATGCCCGATGGCACCGACAGGGCCGGACAGCGGCTGAAGACGTTGAACGGGAAGGTCATCACGACACGCTGGACCGAGACGTCCCGGCCGTCGACCTGTACCGGGTTCTCCCAGTCACGCCCGTCGGCGCCGATGGTGGTGGTGCCCACGGTGGGGCAGAGGAAGGCATCGTAACGCGCCAGCTCCGGGCCGAACTGCGCCCAGGCGGCGCCGTAGGCGCGCATCGCCTCGTGGAACATCCGCGGGGTGACGCTGTCGTTCTGGTCGGCGAAGACGCGGGTGTAGTCGCAGACCAGGTCCGGGTGCTTGTCGGCGGCATCGCGGAACTCGTCGGCATAGATCATGCCGCCCCACTTGCCCGCGGCGCGATAGACCGCATCGGCCCAGGGCGTGGCGATCTCCGTGAGGATGGCCCCGGCCTCGCGCAGGCGCTCGATGGCGGCCCGTGTGTTTTCCTGCACGGCCTTCGAGACCGCATAGATGCCCAGATCCATCGACCAGGCGATCTTCATGCCCTTCACGTCCGGCAGGCTGGCGGGAATGCGCAGGCGCTGCGGCAGGGTGGCGTGGTCCCGCGGGTGCGGGCCCGACATCACGTTCTGCATCAGCGCCGCGTCACCGGCCGTGCGTGTCATGGGGCCGATGTGGAAGAACATGTCCATGGCCACTTCCGGGCTGCCGGGATTGCGCCCGTAGGGCGGCTTGTAGCCGACGATGCCGCACATCGCCGCGGGCATGCGGATGGAACCCGCACTGTCGGAGCCGGTCGCAAGCGTCGTGGTGCCGGAGGCCACCGCCGCGCCCGCGCCGCCCGAGGAGGCGCCGCAGGTCATCTGCGTATTCCAGGGATTGCGCGTCACGCCGTGGAGGCGCGAGGTGCAGGTCCAGGGCCAGACGAACTCCGGGCAGGTGGTGAGCGCATGGACGATGGCGCCCGCGCGCATCAGCCGCTCCACCGAGGGGTTGGTGTGGTCGGCGATGTTGTCGGCAAAGATCAGGGAGCCGAAGGTGCGCGGCCTGCCCCTGACCGCCGTGTCCTCCTTCACCGCCAGGGTCAGCCCCTCCAGCGCGCGGGTCCGCCCGTCCGTCTTCATGTAGTGCGCCTCGGCCTTGCGTGCGGCGGCGCGGGCCTCCTCGAAGAAGGTATAGGCCAGCGCGTTGACCGTTGGCTCCACAGCCTCGGCGCGCGCGATCTGGGCGTCCAGAAGCTCCAGCGGCGAGAGCGAGTGCGCCCGGAAGCGCGCCAGCGCCTCGGCGGCAGAGAGGTAACAGAGATCGAGGTCGCTCAACGTTGGCTCCTGTCGTCTGGTTTCACGGGTTGAACAGCAGGCCGAGCGGAAACAGGACCAGGCCGCCCAGGCCGCCCAGCACGGCGACCACCGCACCTGCGGCGGCATAGGGCAGCATGGCGCGCCCGCCGATGCCGACCATGATCGCGGCCTTGGCCAGGGTGTTGACCAGGGCGGCGGCCAGCACGCCGCCCGCCGCGATGGCCACGCTCACGTCGCTGCCGGCCATGCGGGAGAGGGAGAGGCTCACCGCATCGACGTCGGCCAGGCCGGAGATCGCGCCCAGCAGCAGCACGCCGCCTTCGCCCGCCCAGGCATTGAGCGCGCGCGCCGCCAGCATGATGACCGCCAGCAGCAGGCCGAACTTCAGGGCCGGGCCCAGCTCCAGCGGATTGCCGATCAGGTTCAGCGCGGCATCGCCTTCGGTGGGAGCGTCGCGCCGGCTGCTGCGTATGGCGAATCCCGCGACCAGCGCCAGGGCGAGACCGGCGCCCAGCAGGGGCGAGGCGAGCGCGCGGGCGAACTCCGGGGCGGCAATCGCCATGACCAGCAGCAGGCGCGGAAACATCACCGCCGAGGCGATCAGCGTGCCCCCGGCGAAGATGGTGCTGCGCTGGGGCTGGGCACGCGCGAAGCGGGCAAAGGAAAGGGTAACGGCGGTGGAGGAGGCCAGGCCGCCGCAGGCGCCCGCCACGACGATGCCGCGGCGCGGCCCCAGCAGGCGTGCGGCGGCGTAGCCCAGGAACGAGGTGCCCGCGATCAGCACCACAAGCCACCAGATCTGATAGGGGTTGAGCGCGCCCCAGGGGCCGAAGCCGCGGTCGGGCAGCACCGGCAGCAGGACGACGCTCATCACCAGCAGCTTGAGGCCGGCCATCAGCTCGGCCTCCCTCAGACGGCGCAGCCAGCCGTGCATGGCGGGCTTGAGACCCAGCAGCAGGGTCGTCACGACGGCGACGCTGGCTGCCAGTTCCAGTTCGCCCCGGCCCGCGATGGCGCCCAGGGCAAAGGCGATCAGCATGGCGACATGGGTCGTGATGCTGCGCCCGGCCGGCTCGCGCGCGCCCTGTACATAGGCCACCGCCGCGAAGGCGCCGACCAGGACAAGCCCCGCGACGAAGGCGGCCGGGCCGATGCTGTCGCCGAGCACGGCGGTCAGCCCGCCCAGCAGGGCGATCAGCGCAAAGGTGCGGATGCCCGCAGGCCGGCTGCCTTCGGCGGCATCACGCTCGTGCCAGCCGCGCTCGGTGCCGATCAGCAGGCCGACCGCCAGCGCCATGGCGAGGTGGAACAGGGTTTGCGTCGCCGTCATCGCAGCTCCGTAGGCGGCAGGTCTCGCTTCATGTGCACCACGAAGCCGTCGGCGATGGGCTCTTGCCGCTCCCGCTCGTAGCCCCGCCGTTCATAGAGCGCGATGTTGGTCGCAAAGCGGCTGTTGGTATAGAGGCGCACGCGGTTGAGGCCTCGGCTGCGCGCCACCAGCTCGGCATGGGCCAGCAGGCGCCCGCCCAGGCCGCGTCCTTGCTCCCCGGGATCGACGGCGATGTTCTCAATGAGCAGGTCGTCGCTGCGCGTCACCATCTCGATCGCTGCGATCAGCACACCATCCTCCCACAGGACATCAACCAGGTGGTCGCGGATCATGGCGGCATGATCGAAGCCCATGGGCAGGGGCTCGCGTCCGATCAGGGCGGCCCAGGGCGCATAGGCCGCCCGCGTCAGTGTCCTAACGGCTTCGGCATCCTCCGGCCGGGCCGGCCGCAGAACGGGATCTCCGGAGCTGTTCACATCAGCTTCCTCGCCGCCTTCCCCGACCAGCGCCGCGAAGAAATCTTCTCCTCGCCGTGCCAGGCATCGACCTCGCCTTCGTGGTGGATGTGGGTGGCGGTCGACCACTGGCGGGTGCGGATGTCGATGCGGGTCTTCCAGGTGCCGCGCGACAGGGCGATGGACTGGTCGAACACCGCCCCGGCGCAGAGCGGATCGTCGTCGTGGATCGTGTAGGCGCGGTTGAGGGTGTGGGCGACCTCGGTGCCGATGGGGTCGATGACATAGGTGCCGTCGACGCCGAAGAAGCCGCCCTCGCAGAAGAGGGTGCTGGCGACCTCGCCGCTGACCAGGCTGCGCGTCAGGTTGCGCTCGAAACGGCCGGTCCGGAGCTGGGTCACCGGCACGTTGGGCGCCTTTTCGGCTTCGGCGAAGGCGGGCAGCGCCTCGTCCTGAGCGCGCGGCGCCCGCACCGGCAGTTCCAGGGTGGAGGCGGCGGCGGTGAGTGTCAGGGTCGCCTTTTCCGGGGCGGGCCAGATGAGTGGCCAGTAGCATGTCGAAAGCGCCAGGCGGATGCGGTGGCCCGCCGGGAAGGCATGCGCGATGTCGTTGAGCTGCAGGCGCACGGCATAGGCCTTGCCGGGCTTCAGGGCGCGCGGCTTCTCATGGCTGTCGCGGTGGGTGAGGTTCAGCACGCCATAGGTGACGCGCGTCGATGCGCCGTCGGGCGCGATGTCGTTGAGGCGCACGGCGACCTGGGCGACCGGCTTGTCGGAGGCGATGCGCAGGGTGACGACCGGCGCGCCCAGGATCTCCAGCCGTTCGGGCAGGGGGGCCGTCTCGAAACACAGGCTGCGGCCGTCCTCGCCGCGCTGGTCGGGCGGCAGTTCGCCCGCCAGGCCAAAGCCGCACCACTCGCCGCCCTCCAGGCCCGTGGAGGCGGGCGAGCAGAAGGCGATCTCGGCCCGCTTGCGTTTCTTTTCGTCCAGGCTGCCGTCGCCGTTGAGATGGAGCAGGCGCGGCGCGATGCCGGGCCCGGGCCAGGCGCTTTCGGCGACCCAGCGGCCCGGACGCTCGGCATAGTTGGTCGCGGGCGGCACGCTCTCCTGCATCCACACGCGTAGGACGGGTTCGTTGTCGATGCCGTTTTCCACGCCTTTCAGCCAGCGGTCCCACCAGCGCACGGCATCCTGCAGGAAACCCATGGCGGGGGCGGGCACGCCGTCGTGGGGATAGATATGCGCCCAGGGGCCGATGATGCCGCGGCGCGGCCCCTTCAGGCCCGCCATCAGGCGCGGGATGGCGTTGGAGTAACCGTCCGCCCAGCCGCCGATGGCATAGACGGGCACCTGGATGGCGTCGTAGTCCTCGTTGACCGAGCCGTGTTTCCAGTAGGCGTCACGCGTCTGGTGCTTCAGCCAGGTCAGCGCCCAGGGCTCGTGGCTTTCCAGGCGCTCCTTCCACATCCCCAGCCAGCGCTCGCCGACGATTTCCGGGTCCGGCGGCAGGTTGTTGAGCGCCATCATGGTTGCCGACCACATCTGGTTGGCCTCCAGCAGGCAGCCGCCCATGTAGTGGATGTCGTCGTGGTAGCGGTCGTCGGTGGAGCAGACCGTCAGGATCGCCTTCAGCGCGGGCGGGCGCATGGCGGCGACCTGCAGGCTGTTGAAGCCGCCCCAGGACTTTCCCATCATGCCCACGCTGCCGTCGCACCAGGGCTGGGCGGCGATCCAGGCGATCACCTCGGCGCCGTCGTCGAGCTCCGGCGTCTGCAGGTATTCGTCGGTCAGCAGGCCGTCGCTGTCGCCCGCGCCGCGCATGTCGACGCGGATGCAGGCATAGCCGTGGCCCGCGAAGTAACGGTGCATCGGCTCGTCGCGCGGCCGGGTGAAGTCGCGCTTGCGATAGGGGATGTATTCCAGGATCGCGGGCACGGGGCGCTGTTCGGCGTCCTCGGGCATCCAGATGCGCGCGGCCAGACGCGTGCCGTCCTTCAGCGCGATCCAGGTGTTCTCGATGTCCCGGACGCTGTTGGAAAAACGCTCAACGATACGTGCCATGCGATTGTTCCCGTTCTCTGCCCCGCTATGATGCGCCGCGCCGGTGCCGGCGTCGATGCGGCAGGATGCCCGTGGAGGCAGGATGCGACACTTGATGGAGACCACGGCTGCATGGCTGGCGGCGCGCTCCGAGGAGCCCTGCCGCCGTGCCGCCGAGGCGATGCGCATCGAACGCGCCGCACGCCCCATCGCGCCCGTGCCCAGCGAGACCGTCACCAGGGACCTCGCCGGCCTGATCGCCAGGCCCGATGGCGAGTTGCTGCGGGAGTTCTGCCGGGCCATGCCCAGCTTCGCCTGGCGCGAGCCGCCGCAGAAGGATGTCGGCAACTATCTCGTGGGGCGCAGCGCGGGCAACGTCATCATCGGCCCGGAGGGCATGTTTCCGTCCCAGGACCTGCGCTTCGGCGCCTTCATGATCTCCCCCGATACGGTCTATCCCCTGCACGCCCATGCGGCCGAGGAGCTCTACATCGTCATCGGCGGCGCGGGGCGCTGGTGGATCGACGATCAGCCCTATGCCCCGCGTGCGCCCGGCGATGTCGTTCACATCCCGTCCTGGACACCCCATGCCATCCGCACCGATGGCGAACCGGTGTTGACACTCTGGGTCTGGATGGGCGACGTGAGCTTCGATGCCTACCGTTTCGAACCCGCCGGGTTCGATGCCAAGGGCGACCCCATCTGAATTCTGCGTCTCGGAGAGCGTAATGGCCAAGGTTCCAGGCAAGGCGAAGGTTGTCGTCATCGGCGGCGGCATCGTCGGCACATCGATCGCCTATCACCTGACCAAGCGCGGCGTTTCCGACGTCGTCCTGCTGGAGCGCGATCAGCTCACCAGCGGCACCACCTGGCATGCCGCCGGTCTCGTCGGCCAGCTCCGGCCGAGCCACAACCTGACGAAACTGGCGAGCTACGCGGTCGAGCTCTATCCCCGCCTGGAGGAGGAGACCGGACAGGCGACCGGCTTCAAGCAGGTCGGCGCGATCACGCTCGCCCAGACGCAGGAGCGCTTCCACGAGCTGAAACGCGCCGCCAGCATGGCCAACGGCTTCGGCGTCGAGGTCCGGGTCCTGACCCCCGCGCAGGTTGCCGAGCTCAACCCCATCATCCGCGTCGACGACATTGTCGGCGCCGTCCACATGCCCAAGGACGGCCAGACCAACCCGATCGATACCACCCAGGCTCTGGCCAAGGGCGCGCGCATGGGCGGGGCGACCATCGTCGAGAAGTGCACGGCAACGAAGCTGGTGAAGAAGGGCCAGAAGATCGTCGCCGTCGAAACCGACCAGGGCACGATCGAGGCCGAGCAGGTGGTGCTGGCCTGCGGCATGTGGACGCGCCAGATCGCCGCATCCGTGGGCCTCACCGTGCCGCTGCAGGCCGCCGAGCACATGTACATCGTGACCGAGCCGATGGAAGGCGTGCCCGCCGATCTGCCGGTGCTGCGCGACTACGACAGCTACATCTACATCAAGGAGGACGCGGGCAAGCTGCTGGTCGGCGGCTTCGAGCCGGTCGCCAAGCCCTGGCAGACGGACGGCGTGCCCAACGACATTTCCTTCCTCCACCTGCCGGAGGACTGGGATCACTTCCAGATCCTGATGGATGGCGCGCTCAACCGCGTTCCGGCGATGGAACATGCCGGGGTGCGCACCTTCTTCAACGGACCCGAGAGCTTCACGCCCGACAACCGCTACCACATGGGCCGCGCCCCGGGCTTCGGGAACCTGTTCGTCGCCGCCGGCATGAACTCCATCGGCATCGCCTCGGGCCCCGGCATCGGCAAGGCGCTGGCCGACTGGATCGTCGACGGCGAATCGCCGCTGGACCTCGCCGACGTCGACCTGATGCGCGCCGAACCATTCCAGCGCGCCCGCGACTATCTCGCCGACCGCACGGTTGAGACCCTGGGCCTGCTCTATGCCATGCACTGGCCCTACTACCAGCCGACCACGGCGCGCGGCGCCCGCCGGCTGCCCTACCACGACCGCTGCAAGGCCGCCGGCGCGGTCTTCGGCGATGTCCAGGGCTGGGAGCGTCCGCTTTACTACGCCGATGGCGATGAGCCGCGCGAGATGGCCTACAGCTACGGCCGCCAGTCCTGGCACGACGCCACGGCGCGCGAGGCAAAGGCCACGCGCGAGGCGGTCGCACTCTACGACCTCTCGACCTTCGCCAAGTTCGAGGTCCAGGGGGCCGACGCCATGGCGGTGCTGAACCGCCTGTGCACCGCCAACATCGATGTCGAGGTCGGCAAGGCGGTCTATACCCAGATGCTCAACCACAAGGGCGGCATCGAGGCCGACCTGACGGTGACGCGCCTGGGCGAAACCCGTTTCATGGTCGTCACCGGCACGGCCGTGCGCCAGCACGACCGTTCCTGGATCGAACGCAACATCCCCGAGGATGCCCGCGTGGCGCTGACCGACGTGACCTCGGGCTACGCCGTGCTCGGCCTGATGGGGCCGAAGTCGCGTGAACTCCTCTCCGGCCTCACGGCGGCCGATCTCTCGCCCGAGGCCTTCCCCTTCGGCGGCAGCCGCGAGCTGGAAGTGGCTTATGCCCCGGCGCGTGCCCAGCGCACGAGTTATGTCGGCGAACTGGGCTACGAGCTCTATGTCCCCACCGAGTTCGCCCAGCATCTGCACGAGCGGCTGTGCGATGCGGGCAAGGACCACGGCCTGCGCCTGGCCGGCGTCTTCTGCCAGGACGCCTTGCGCATGGAGAAGGGCTTCAAGCACTGGGGCCATGACATCGGCCCGGACGACACACCGCTGGAGGCGGGCCTTTCCTTTGCCGTCGCCTGGGAGAAGCCCGGCGGTTTCATCGGCCTGGAGGCCCTGCAGAAGAAGAAGGAAGCCGGGCTCGACCGGCGCCTCGTCAACTTCACCCTGCCGGGCTGCGAGCCGGGCGCACCCCTGCTGCTCCACGAGGAGCCGATCTGGCGCGATGGCGAGATCGTCGGCACCACCACGTCGGGCGGTTTCGCCTTCACGCTCGGCTGCCCCATCAGCATGGGATACGTGAAGAACCGGGGCGGCAAGGCCGACCGGGACTGGATCATGGGCGGAACCTACGAGATCGAAGTTGCGGGCGAACGCTACGCCGCCACGCCCAGCCTCTCGGCGCCCTTCGATCCCAAGGGCGAACGCATGCGCGCCTGACCGCGCGCCGCTTGTGGTGGCTAGTGCCGGGTGCCAAGAATGGCATCCGGCGGCAGGGCAGGGGGCGGCGATGGCGGAAGTGGTGCGGCAAACGAGGATCAACGCCCCGGCGGCCGAGATCTGGGATCTGATCGGCGGATTCAATGATCTGCCCAAGTGGCACCCGGCCGTGCTATCCTCGGTCCTCTCGCAAGACGATGGCGCGACGATCCGCCATCTGGTGATCGTGGGACATATCCGGCTTTCGGAACGTCTCCTGTCCCACGACGATGCTGCCCGAACCTATCGCTACACGATTGCCGACGGCCCCCTGCCTGTTGAGGGCTACGTCTCCACCGTGACCGTTGCCGACCACGGCGACGGCACCTGCACGGTATGCTGGTCGGCCCGTTTCGAGCCCGCCGGCGCCCCAGTGGACGTCGCGGTCGAGGCAATCGAAGGTATCTATGATTCGGGTCTCAACAGCCTCGCGGACCGGTTCGGCCGCGCGGCCTGAACCTTTCGCCCACGAGGAGGCCGCCATGGCCAGGAAGCCCGATATCGAAGCCCAGAAGCGCCAGCTCGAGGCCGCCGTGGAGGCCGCCTGCGCCCGCATTGTCACCCAGTCGAGCAAGGACGTGCGCCAGGTGCGCATGAACGCCGAGCGCAAGGATGCCGCGGGCCTTGTTGCGGCCTGCGATGCCGAACTGGCCCTGCGCGGCGACCACGATTTCACGGCCGAGGAGGCCGCGACCGCGCAGGAGGTTGCCGCCTCGCTCGAGGACAAGCCCCTGCGGGACCGTATCGTGGCCGCCTTCGAGGCGCTGCCCGCGCGCGACTACGAGGAGGAGCTGGTGCGCGTCATCGACGCCCACCCCGGCGCAAACTATGCCGTCATCCACAAGGAGTTCTCGCGCAAGGACACTGCGCTGGTCGCCGGCCATCTGATCTATGACCGCTTCGGCTACTTCCGCTCCCTGATCGGCACGGAGGCGGACCAGTCCTCCCTGCTGCTGATCAAGGGCGCCAAGGGCAAGCAGGTGACCTGGCAACTCAGGCCGGAAGCCCAGGCAGCCTTTGCCAGCCTTGGCGTTCTGGCCGCTGTCAGCGCTTGATCTTCCAGCCCGCCGCCACGGCGTGGCGGGCAAAGAAGACCGCAACGGCGGCGACCAGCGCCAGCAGGGGCAGGGTAAGCGCGCCGTCGCTCTCGCCCACCCCCGTGAAGCCGCGGCGCACGCTGTCGATCGCCCAGAAGGCCGGGTTGGCGTGCATGGCATCGCTCAGCAGCCCGCCATAGCCCGAAATCGGAAAGAAGGCGCCCGACAGGAAGACGGCGGGCGCCACCAGGAAGTTCTGCACCGTGGCGACATGGTCGAACTTGCTCGCCCACAGCCCGGCCAGCAGGCCGATCACGGCAAAGACCAGGCTGCCCAGCAGCAGGCCCGCCAGCGCCTCCAGCGGCGCCACCGGCAGCAGCGGCACGAAGGGCTGCATGCAGAGCGCCACCATCGCGCCGTTGATCGTGGCAAGGCAGACGGCTGCGATCAGGAACCCCGCGACCAGTTCGCCCGGCCGCAGGGGCGCGCCCAGCAGAACGTCCATGGTGCCGCTGATCTTCGAATCGATGCTGCTCCAGCCCGCCGCCTCGAAGGCGGTGGACATCGCCGTCATGGCGATCAGGCCGGGAGCAAGGAAATGGAAGAAGGGCAGGTCCATGACCGGGGCGCGGTCGCTGCCCAGGGCCAGCGCGAAGACGGCAAAGAACAGCAGGGTGGTCAGCACCGGGGCCAGCACCGCGTAGTGCCAGCCGTCGAGGAAACGGCGCAGCTGCATGCGCACGAGAGTCGCCACGCCCATGACATTGAACATCGGCATGGGCCGGGCGGCGTCGGGCAGGATGGGCGCGGGGTCTGACATGGGGGGCGGACGCTAGGCCGGATCGTCTCCGGTTGGAACCTCTGCCTGCACGAAA
>CALLQH010000383.1 GCA_938014945.1 uncultured bacterium
CGCCCATGCGCTCCGTGAAGGACTTGGCAAGCGGCAGACCCAGGCCCGTACCCTCAAAGCGCCGGGTCAGGGTGGCGTCGAGCTGGCCGAAGGGGGTGAGCGCCACCGGAATATCGCCCTTTTCCATGCCGATGCCGGTGTCGGCCACGGCGATGATCAGGTTGCCGGCCGTTTCGTCGCGCCGCACCGTGACGTGGACCTTGCCGCCGGACTCCGTGAACTTGATGGCGTTGGAGAGCAGGTTGAGCAGGACCTGCTTGAGCCGCCGGCTGTTGGAACGCATCGTTCCGAGGTCCGGCGCGATGTCGGCATCGAGCGTTATGCCCGCGTTCTGCGCCTGGGAAGCGACGATCCGCAGGGTCGTGCCGATCACTTCGGCGGGGCGGATGTCCTCCATGTCGAGCGGCTTGTGGGCTGCCTGGGCCGCCGAGAGATCGAGGATGTCGTTGATGACGTCGCGGAGGTGTGCGCCGGAACTCTTGATGTTCTCGACATAGTCGGCGTAGCGGCTGTCGATGGCTCCGAAGGGACGGCTCTCGATCAGTTCGGAGAAGCCGATGATGGCGTTGAGCGGCGTGCGCAGTTCGTGGCTGACATTGGCCAGGAACTCGCTCTTGGCCCGGTCGGCGATCTGGGCCTCGTCCAGAGCCCCGGCCAGTACGCGCCGATCCTCCTCGATCTCCACCGCCATCTGGTTGAAGCAGGCAGCCAGGGTGCGCATTTCCGAAGGCGCTGCCGGGCTGGGCTCCTGGGCGCGAGCCGAGAGGTCGCCATCGGCAAGCTTGAGGGCCGCCGCGATGACGTTGCCTACGGGCCGCATCAGCAGGCCGGCGAGCAGCCAGCTCAGGACACCGGCAACCAGCAGGCCGATCAGCGCCAGGACCAGGGCCAACATCTGAACCTCGCTCGCGGCCTCGCGCAGTTCGGAAAGCGGCTGGGGCACCATCACGCCCCAGCCGGTGTTGGGCACGAAGGTGAAGCCCGTCACCATGTCGGCCTGCATGGCGGGCGAGAAGAACTCCATCACGTCCGTCTCGCCGGCCATCATGCGCTGCACCGGCGCCACCACGGAGATGTCCTTGGAGGTTTCGACCCAGGTGGCATTGGGATGGGCGATGACGTGGCCGTACTGGTCGACGATGGCGGAATGACCGCGCTCGCCGAAGGTGATGCTGCCCTGGAGCTGGCGGATGTACTCGGTGGAAAGAGCCCCGATCACGATGCGCCGGTCGTCCACCGCCTTGACCATGAAGATGACGGGAACGCCGTCGACATCGGGCATCACGCCGCTGAAATGGACCCCGGGTTCAGCGGCCAGCTCCCACATCAGGGCGTACTGGTCCGCCGTGAGGTTGACCGTCCGTGTGGTGTCCATGATGACGTGGTCGGTCGGCGGGCCGGCGCGGTGGAGGGTGCAGAAATAGGCAAAGCCCAGCTTGCCGCCCAGTTCGGTCATACCGTCGAAGGCGACATCGTGCTCGACCAGGTCGCCGAACATCGTCAGTACGGCAGAGGCATCCGTCGCGTAGCGTTCCAGCGCCAGGGTCATGTTGCGGGCGATAAGGAGGTGACGTTCGTTGACCTCCTGGCGCTCGCGCTCATAGGCCGTGACCTCGACCCACAGGCCGAGAACCAGCACGGGGATCGTGGCAACCGCCATGAATCCCGCCGTGAGTATGGGCCGAAGCCCGATATTCAGCGCCATGCTCCCCCGACTCGACACGCTGGCCCGGCACGCCCGCCGACCCGTCGTGTCCTTCCCCCCGGCCGGGATTCTACGCCATTCCGGCAATTTGGGAACCGTGGGCGGAAACGCCGGAGATGGCCCTTGCCGAAGCCTCGCGGCGGGGGTAGGCCATGGGCCATGCCGCTCCCTGTCGCTCCGTCTGCCAAGAGGTTTCCATGAGTGTCCGACACGGCCGTCCCTCGCTTGCCATGCCCGGCCCCACCACGGTGCCCGACGAGGTGCTGGCGGCCATGCACCGCCCCTCGATCGACATCTACGGCGGCGAACTGGTCGACGTCACCGACTCCTGCCTTGAGGACCTGCGCACGATCTTTGCGACCCAGGGGCGCACCTACATCTACATCGCCAACGGCCACGGCGCCTGGGAGGCCGCGCTCTCGAACGTGCTGTCGGCGGGCGACAAGGTGCTGGTGCTGGAAAGCGGCCGTTTCGCCCTGGGCTGGGGCGAGATGGCGACGATGATGGGCATCGAGGTGGAAGTGCTGGACGGGCGCCCGCGCCGGGCCTTCGATCCTCAGGCCCTGGAAGCCCGCCTGCGCGCCGACACCAAGGGCGAGATCAAGGCCATTCTCGTGGTCCAGATCGACACCGCATCCAGCGTCGTCAACGATATTCCCGCGCTGCGCCAGGCCATCGACGCGGCCGGCCACGATGCCCTGTTCATGGTCGATGCCGTGGCCTCGCTCGGCACCATGCCCTTCGAGATGGATGCCTGGGGCATCGACGTTGCGGTGACCGGCGCCCAGAAGGGCCTCATGACGCCGCCGGGCCTGGCCTTCGTCGCCGCCCACGGCAAGGCCAGGGATGCCCATGCCAAGGCCGGCCTGCGCACCCGATACTGGGACTGGACCGCGCGCGAGGGCGAGGCCCATTACATGAAGTACTGCGGCACGCCGCCGGTTCAGATGCTGTTCGGCCTGCGCCAGGGTTTGGACATGATCAAGGCGGAGGGCCTTGAGAACGTCTTTGCCCGCCACGCGACGCTTGCCGCCATGACCCGCGCGGCCGTGGAACGCTGGAGCCAGGGCCAGGTCATCTCCTTCAACATCACTGAACCCGCCGAGCGCTCCAATTCGGTGACCACCGTGCGCGTCGAGGGTGACGGCGCCGGGCGCCTGCTCAACTGGTGCGAGGAGGAATGCGGCGTCACACTGGGCATCGCCATCGGCGACATCGCCGGCAAGGGTTTCCGCATCGCCCACATGGGCCATGTCAACGCGCCGATGATGCTGGGCACCCTGGGCGTTGTGGAAAGCGCCCTGATCGCGCTCGACATGCCCCATGGACCGGGCGGCCTCGCCGCCGCGGCCCATCATCTGGGCACCGCTCTCAAGGCCTGAATTCCCGCACACCGCGATTGCCGGAAGGGCGAACGCGGCGCACACTACCGGGGAACGGAACGCCCGCATCGCTGATGCGATCCACGGGCGCCGTGGCCGTTGGGAGTGATGGTCGTGGTGCTGCGTGGGGTCGTCGGACAGACGCGTCTCTTCTGGGTTCTGCTCGCGCTGGCGCTGGCGGTCGCCTGGAGCATGTCCGGCCTGATCTTCCGCCAGATCCACGATGCCGATGCGGCCCAGATCATCTTCTACCGCGGCCTTTCCCTTTCCACCGCCCTGCTCGGCTTCGTCTTCTGGCGCTACCGCGGGCGCAGCTTTGCGGCCTTCCGGGCGCTGGGGCCGGTCGGCGTCTTCGCGGCGCTGACGCTGGGCGGCTCCTCCGTCTTCTATCTCTTCGCGCTGAAGGCGACGACCATCGCCAACATCGCCTTCCTCAATGCCGCCACCCCCTTCATCGCGGGGGGGCTGGCCTGGCTGCTGCTGCGCGAGGCGATGTCGCGGCTGACCGTGGTGGCCGTCTCCCTGGCGCTCACCGGGGTGGCCATCATGGTCTGGGAAGGCTTCGCTGTGGGAAGCTGGTTCGGCAACCTGATGGCGCTGACTGCCGTGCTGATCTCGGGCACCTATGTGGTGGCCCTGCGCTTCGGCAAGGGTGTCGACCTGATCCCGGCGGTGGCGCTTTCCGGGCTGGCGGCGGCCGTGATGGTGATGCCGCTGATCGACGATTTCACCATCTCGCTCCACGATCTGGCGTATTGCGTGCTGCAGGGGGTCTTCATCAGCGGCCTGTGCAACGGCCTCTACACCTTCTGCGCCCGCCACCTGCCGGCGGGCGAACTGACCCTGCTGTCGCTGGCGGAATCGGTGCTTTCGCCGCTCTGGGTCTGGCTCTTCATCAACGAGGTGGCGAGCGACCTGACGCTGATCGGCGGCGCGGTGGTGCTTTCGGCGGTCGCCCTGCAGGCCTTCTGGCGGCCGATGTTCTTCACGCGGCGGCGGCGCCAGCCCGCGGCCTGAAGGCTCAGGCCAAACGCTGCTCGATCTCGCCCAGCACGGGCAGCAGGTCGGCGACCGTGTCGATGATGTAGTCGGGTTCGGCGGCCGCCAGCGTCTCCTGGGCACGCCTGCGGGCAGCCTCGACATGGGGCGCATCCGGCGTGGCGAGGTCTTCGAGGCCGATGCCCGCGGCATTGCCCGAAAGCGCCAGTCCCACCGTCCAGCTTCCGGCAGCACGGCCTTCCTGGATGCCGGGCACCGTGTCGTCGACCTTGACCACGGCGGACGCCGGCCAGACCTGCAGGTCGAGGAAACACTTGTACATCATCATCGGTGTGGGACGGCCGACCGGCAGGTCGTCGGCGCAGACCAGGTTGTCGGGACGATAGCCCTGGGCGGCGGCGGCCTCCAGCACGGCGTCCATCACATCGCGGTTGTAGCCGGTGGAGGAGCCGATCTTCATGCCGCGCTCGCGCAGGGCAGCGACAACGTCGGCCGCGCCGGGAATGAGGTCGGTGAAACGGGCGACGACCGCGCGGTCGAGCTCGCGGAAGCGGGCGAACAGACGCTCGACTGCGGCCTCGTCGGCGGCACCATTGTCGCGTGCCCAGGCTTCCGCAACACGGGGCATGGCAAGCAGGGCGCGGATGTGGTCGATCTTGTTGAGGCCCATCGGCGCGCGCGCCTCGGCCTCCGTGATCTCCGTGCCGAACTCGGCAAAGAGCGTGCGGAACGCCTCGACCGGCGCGCGCGAGCCGAAATCGACCATGGTGCCGGCCCAGTCGAAGATCACCGCCTTGAGGGGCATGGGGCTGTCCTTCTCAGTCAAAGAGGTCGGCCATCGTCTCTTCGGCGATGGCAAAAGAGGTGGAGGCGCCGGTACCGGAGGTCACCATGACCAGCCGCACCTTGGGCTCGGGCGCATCCATCAGCATCAGGCGCTCACCGCCCGAAGCGTAGATGCCGGTCCAGCGTTCGACGACGCGGGCATCGCCGACCGCCAGGGTGGCCTTCAGCTCCTCGAGGATGAGATCGTCCACCGCCTCGCTGGCAAAGGGTGCGGGCGTGGCGCCATAGACATGGCTGTCGCCGACCACCAGCGTGCCATCCGCCGAAGCCACGGCGATGAGGTGAATGCCGGCCTGGGGATAGGCCGGCCGTTCGGCGGCGATGCGCGCCTTCAGCGGCGCGGCTTCCGGCAACATGGCGTAGCCGTCGTAGCGGGCGAGCGTCAGGTCGCTCATTACCGGCAGGGCAAGATGGAACCCTGCGCCGGGCCGCACCCGCAGCATCTGGAGCAGGCATTTGGTGAGGCCATGGGCCGCAATGCGCTCGGGATAGAGGCCGAGAAAGTCCTCGCCCGGGCAGACGATGCAGGCTTCGGCCTCGATCCGCCCCGCGCTGGTCGCCAGCACCGGCAGGTCGATGCCGTGGACCGTGGTGCCGCGGCGGAAAACGACGCCATGGGCCTGCTCCAGCCAGGCGGCAAGCTGCGGAATGGCGGTACGCGATTCCACGCGCAATTCGTGGGGGCTCCAGAGCACGCCGAGATGGCCGTCCGCGAGGCCGGGGCACAACGCACGCGCCTCCCCCGCCGCCAGGTGGCGGCATCCCTCGCCCATCTCCGTGGCAAGAAAGGCCTCGATCACAGCAAGGCTTTCCTCGTGGCGGGCGGCAACAAGCGAACCGCGCTGCAGCACGTCGATCCCGGCCTGGGGCGCGACCTCCGCCCAGACATCGCGGGAGCGGCGGGCACGGCGCCAGTGTTCGCCCGCACGCTGGCCGGTGACGGTGACGAAACCGAAATTGCGCACGGAGGCGCCGTTGGCCTGGGCATCGCGGTCGATCACCACAACCGACAAACCCCGGCGCACGGCGGCGAGCGCATGGGCAAGCCCCAGAATGCCGGCGCCGACGACGGCCAGATCGAAGCGTTGCGTCACGTCACGGCCCCGGTTGGTGAAGGCCCCCTCCTGCCACAGAACCGTGACGGCTGCGTGACAGCTTTCAGATGGAGAAACCGCCGAGCTTGGTCTCCAGGTATTCGTCGATGCCCTCGGCGCCGCCTTCGCGGCCAAGGCCGCTGTCCTTCATGCCGCCGAAGGGGGCGGCGGCCGAGGTCGGGTTGATGTCGTTGATGCCGATGATGCCGAAGTCCAGCGCCTCGAAGGTGCGGAAGGCACGGGCGATGTCGCGGGTGTAGATGTAGGCGGCAAGGCCGTAGTGGGTGTCGTTGGCCATGGCCACAGCCTCGTTCTCGTCGTCGAAGGCGATGATGGGGGCGATGGGGCCGAAGGTTTCCTCGCGGTAGATCGCCATGTCGGGCGTGACGCCGGTGAGCACGGTGGGCGCAAAGAAGAAGCCGCGGTCGAGGCCATTCTCGTTGAGGCGGTGGCCGCCGGTGACGACCTCTGCCCCCTTGGCGCGGGCGTCCTCGACCTGGCGGACCATCTTTTCCAGTGCGGTCTCGTTGACCAGCGGGCCGATGGCGACCTTCTCGTCGAAGCCGCTGCCTGCGGTCATCGCAGCAACACGCTCGGCGAGCGTGGAGACAAAGGGCTCCAGGTTGTCGCGCTGGACGAAGATGCGGTTGGGGCTGATGCAGGCCTGGCCGGTGTTGAGGAACTTCACGAGCTGGCAGCCCTTGGCCGCGTGCACCGGGTCGGCATCGCCGAAGACCAGGAAGGGGGCGTGGCCGCCGAGTTCGCAGGAGACCCGCTTCATGTTGGCCGCCGCCTTGCCCGCCAGCATCTTCCCCACGGCCGTGGAGCCGGTGAAGGTAAGCTTGCGCACGCGCGGGTCGGAAACGAAGACCTCGCCCACCGGCTTGGGATCGCTGCAGGTGACGAGGTTGACGACGCCCTTGGGGATGCCGGCATCCTCGAAGACCTTCATCATGGCGATGGCGCAAAGCGGCGTGGCCTCCGCGGGCTTCAAGACCACGGTGCAGCCGGCGGCAAGCGCGGGGGCAAACTTCCGCGCGATCATGGAGATCGGATAGTTCCAGGGCGTGATCGCCGCGACGACGCCCACAGGCTGGCGCAGGGCGAGGAAACGCTGGTCGCGCCGGGCCGAGGGCACGGTGTGGCCCTGCACGCGCTTGGCCTCCTCGGCGTACCAGGCAAGGAAATCGGCGCCGTAGCCGACCTCGATGCGGGCCGCCCGGATGGGCTTGCCCATCTCCGATGTCATGGTGCGGGCGAGTTCCTCGCGCCGCTCCAGCATGATGGCGTGCGCCTTCTGCAGCACGGCGGCGCGTTCGTAGGCCGTGGCCCCGGCCCAGCCCGGAAAGGCCGCATGGGCGGCGGCGACGGCGCGGCGCGCCTCCTCGGCCCCGCCGTCGGGCACGTCGCCGACATGGCTGCCGTCGATGGGGCTGGTGACCGCAAAGGTTCCGGCACCCTCTTCCCAGGCTCCGTCGATCAGCATCGCACCCTCCCCTAGCCGCGCCCGATATAGGGCATGGTCGTCGCCATGATCGTCATGAACTGCACGTTGGTATCGAGCGGCAGTTCGGCCATCTGCAGCACCGCCCGGGCGACATGGTTCACGTCGAACACCGGCTCGGGCACCGTGGCGCCATGGGCCTGGAGCAGGCCCTCCTTCATCTTCACGGTCATGGGCGTTTCGGCATTGCCGATATCGATCTGGCCGCAGGCGATGTTGTAGGCCCGCCCGTCGAGCGAGGTCGAGCGGGTAAGGCCGGTGATGGCGTGTTTGGTCGCGGTGTAGGGCGCGGAGAACGGGCGCGGCACATGGGCCGAGATCGAGCCGTTGTTGACGATGCGCCCGCCCATGGGATCCTGATGGCGCATCAGGCGGAAGGCCTCGCGCGTGCAGAAGAAGGCGCCGTTGAGATTGGTGTCGACGACCCGCTTCCAGTCCTCGATCGAAAGCTCGTCCATGGGCACGGGCCTGGCGCCGATGCCCGCGTTGTTGAAGAGCACGTCCAGGCGACCGAAACGCTGACGCGTCGCCTCGAACAGGGCGTGGACCTGATCGGCATCGGCGACGTCGGTCGGCACCGCCAGGCACTGTTCGGCCGGCGCACCGGATTCGGCGATGGTCTCCTCAAGCGGGCCACCACGTCGGCCGGCAAGGGCGACACGATAACCCGCGCCGAGGAAGGCAAGCGCGACGGCCTTGCCGATGCCGGTGCCCGCACCGGTGACGATGGCGATCTTGGCCATGAATTTCTCCGCTGAACGATGTCGCGCGGAGCCTAAAGCAAGTTGGGAGCGGATTGAACGCGTTAGGCGCGCTCAGGCGGTGAGACGGCGCGCCAGCCAGGCGGTGAAGTCGTGGTTTTCCTTCTCCAGCCAGGACAGCGGCCCTGCCTGCGCCAGTGGCGAGGCCGTGCCGGCAAAGAGGGATTCGACGACGCCGCGATCCTCAAGGTTGACGTCCCAGAGGAAGTCGGTGGCATCCTTGATGAGGCGCTCGCGGTCGTTGGCCGCGGCCAGCCGCTCCGGCGCGAAGGCGACGCCGTAGCGGATCGCCACCTGACCGATGCCGCGCGGCTGCAGCGAGAGATACCAGAGATGGTCGGGCGCCAGCACGTACATGTGGCTGGGGAAGACGGTGGGCATCACCGAGGTGGTGCGCCAGCGGCCCTTCAGGCGCGTGTTGTCGGCGTGCGCGGTGCCGATGGGCGCATCGGTGGTCTTCTGGAACAGCTGGTAGGTGAAGGCCTCGTGCTGCTGCGGCCCGAACTCGGTCTCCTCGGCCGGGAAGTAGGCGCCCACGGTCTTCCGGTGGGTCACGGGCAGATGGTAACCCTCCATGAAGTTCTCGGTGAGCAGCTTCCAGTTGGTGTCCCACAGGTGGTCCTGGCGCAGGACCTCGACATAGTCCTCCATGTGGTAGTCGGCGACGATCTCACCGAGCGGCGCCAGCAGGTCCGCGACCGGGCGGGCATCGGGATCAAGCGTGAGGTAGATCCAGCCGTGCCAGACCTCGCAGCGCACCGGCACAAGAGCAATGCCGGAAGCATCGAAG
Organism: uncultured bacterium; assembly: GCA_938014945.1. Taxonomy (GTDB): domain Bacteria; phylum Pseudomonadota; class Alphaproteobacteria; order SP197; family SP197; genus CALGGB01. The sequence continues at coordinate 9,082 of CALLQH010000383.1, forward strand.
CCCTGGCTGCGCTCCATGTGCTTGGTCGCCACCAGCCTGCCGTCGATGTCGTAGGTCCAGGCGTGATAGGGGCAGACGATGCGACGGCAGTTGCCCTGGCCTTCCATCAGGCGAGTCATGCGGTGGCGGCAGACATTGGCGTGGGCGCGGACCGCGCCCTTGCTGTCGCGCACCACCAGCACGGGCTGATCGGCGATCTGCCAGGAGAACCAGTCGCCCTTGTTGGGGATGGACTCGGCACGCCCGGCGCACTGCCAGTCGCGGCGGAAGATGCGTTCCTGCTCCAGCGCGGCGATGCCGGGATCGTGGTAGACGCCCGGCGGCATGGCCTCGGCGGTCTCCAGCGGCCGCGACGCGAGCGCGCCGATCTGATCGAGCAGGTGCGAGGTGGTCGACATGGGTTCGGGCGGTCCCGCCTGGAGGCGCCGGGGCGCGGAGATCGCCATCAGTATTCACGAACCAGAGGCCGATGGTAATCTGATCTTCCTAACCAGAGCATAGCGGCGCTCTATGGCCCGCCGCCGTGCCTCCAGAGAGGCTGACGCGGATGGCCGCCCGAAAACCCCGTGTGCTTTACCTGCTGCAGGAGTACCCGCAGGTTTCCGAGACCTACATCGCCAACGAACTGGAAGCGCTGTGGCCAAGCTGCGACATCCGCATCGTGGCGCGCACCCACGCCAGCGCCCGTTACGAGGATCATTTTCCCTTCACCGTGATCCCAAAGGACGACGTCAACGCACTGGGGGAACTCGCCGCAGAGTTCCGCCCCGACATCATCCATGCCCACTACCTGCACAATGCGGTCACCGCGCATAACCTGGCGGTGCGCAACGGCGCGGTCTTCACGGTGCGCCTGCATTCCTTTGATGTGCTGAATCCGCTGGCAAAGGCGCTGGAGATGTCCGTGGCCGCGATCAACATGCAGGTCTGCGCAGGCGCGCTGACCTTTCCCTTCACCATCGGGCGCATGCTGGCCGCAGGCGTCCGGCCCGAAAAGCTGCATGCGGCACCGCCCGTGCTGCGCATCGACCGCTTTCTCGACGACCGGCCCAACGGCAGGGCGATCATGAACACGGGCGCCGCGCTGCCCAAGAAGAACATGGAGGCCTATATCGACCTTGCCGCCATGATGCCGGAGCGCCGCTTCAACCTCTACGCCATGGGCTACGACGTTTCGGACCTGAAGGCCTACAACATGGCCCACGGCAACCGGGTCCATCTGGTGCCTCCTGTCGCACCGCGCGCCATGCCGGGCGAGTACAAGAAACACGAATGGCTGGTCTATACCGCCTCACCCACCATCAACACGGTCGGCTGGCCCATGGCAGTGGCCGAAGCGCAGGCAAGCGGCGTCGGCGTGGTGATGCAGGACATTCGCCCGGACCTGCGTGAATGGGTCGGACCGGCAGGCTACATGTTCCGCACCGTCGAGGAGGCAGCAGCGATCATCGCTCGCCCCTTCCCTGCGGAACGGCGCCAGGCAGGTTTCGAACAGGCCCGCGCCCACGACTTCTCCCGTCATCTGGGAACCCTGGTGCGGTTGTGGAGCAATGCTCTGGCGAGGCAACGCCCTTCGGCCAGCGGATTGCCGACCTGAGCCTTGAGGCGGTCGGCCCTGGAGAGCCCGGATGGATGCAAATCGGACATGACCTGCTCTAAGGTGCGGTTGAGCATGGGGGGCTGAAGCGTCTTGGAACAGCATGGCATCACGACCTGGGGCAGCGGACTGACGCGGGGCGAACTCTTCGATGTCGCCGTGGTCATCCCGACGATGCTGCGGCCGTCCCTCTCCCGGGCGCTGCAGTCGGTTTTTTCCCAGGACATCCAGGGCACGGTCCAGATCCTGATCGGCGTGGACGCCCACGAGGGCAATGCCGACATCGCTGCCGAATGCGCGCGCGTGCCGCCGAACATGGCCATCACGGTTCTCGACCCCGGCTACTCCACGGCGCGCAACCGGGGCGGCCTGCACGATGCCCTGGGCGGCAGCCTGCGGGCGATGCTGAGCCTGCTGGCCCATGCGCCCCTGGTCGCCTATCTCGATGACGACTGCTGGTGGGCGCCCCAGCACCTGTCCAGCCTGCGCGATACCATCCGCACCCGAGACTGGGCCTATGGCCTACGCTACTACGTCGCACCGGGACTGCCTCTGCCGCTGGGCATCGACACCTTTGAGTCGGTGGGCCCCGGCCTTGGCACCTACGCCCAGAACGAAGGCGGCTTCTGCGACACCAACACGCTGATGCTGGACAAGACCCGCTGCGAGGCCGCGATCATGCGCTGGAGCCGGGCCCAGCGTGGCCACCCCACGGGACGCGGCGCCGACCGCGTGGTCTTTGCCTCGCTCCTGGAGCATGAGAAGTTCGGCGCCACCGGCAGGCCGACCTCCTATTACGAGATCAGCGAAACCGACAACATGCACGGCCCGCGCGTCGCGTTCCTGCGCAGTGAGCTCAAGTCCCTGGAGGGTTACGAGCGTTATGCCCGCGGCGCCTATCTGGGTGCGGCGATCAACTTCTACCGCCACGCCTATCTGACAAAGCAGCCGGCCTACGGCATGGCCTGGACCTGTTGCGCCCTGCTGCGCGCGGGCGACCGGCGCACCGCGGCCCGCGTGCTGGAGCTGGCCGGAGCAGACCAGGACGATCCCTGCTGGCAGGCCCTGACGGCAAAGCAGCGTCCCGACCCGGCGAGCCTGGATCGGGAGGTTGCCTGCCGCAGCGCCTTTTTCCGCAGCCAGCGCCTGATGGCCGACGGCGACCTTGCGGGTGCGCGCCAGTGGCTGCAGCAGGCTCTGGAAACAGGCGGCATGGACCAGCCCGAACGCATGGTGGCGGCCGCGGAACTGCAGAGGATGGACGACAGGAGCGGCTGATCGATGCCGGCCGGGCGGGTTCGGTCAGGCGAAGCGCTGGTGCAGTTCGGCGGCAATGCGCTCGTAGACCGGCTGCCAGGCGCGAATGGCAGGCTGGCGGAACAGCCGCATGGTGGGGTACCAGGGGCTGTCCTCGCGGTCGACCAGCCAGCGCCAGTCCGGCGAGAACGGCATCAGCACCCAGACATCCTTGCCCAGGGCCCCGGCAACGTGGGCAAGGGATGTGTCGACCGAGATCACCAGATCCATCAGCGACGTCAGCGCCAGGGCATCGTGCATGTCCTCGGAATCGATGGCGAGGTTGGCGACACGGGAAGCGTCGAGATCGGCCTGGTCGATCTCGCGCACGGGGCGCTGCAGCACCGCCAGATCGGCATCGATGCCGTCGAACATGGCGAGCATCTCGGAGAAGCGGATCGAACGGTTGTGATCGTTGGGATGGGTCGGGTCGCCCGACCAGGCGATACCGATGCGCGGGCGCGTCCCCCTGGGCCCGAAGGCCTTCTCGACCCGCGCGCGCCAGCGATCGAGCCGATCCTCCTGCGGGAAGAGGTAGGGCACATCGGCCGGGATCGTCTGCCCCAGGCTGTGGCGCAGGGCGTGGGGCAGGCTGCCCAGCGGCGTGTGCAGATCGAACTTCGGGATGCGGGTCTTGTTGTAGACGATCTCCGCATCGGAGCGGAAACAGGGGTGGAGCGATTCCGCCCTCTGCTGCAGGCCCAGCAGGATGCGTCCGCCCAGAGCGCAGACATGGGGCACATAACGCAGGAACTGGATGGAATCGCCGATACCCTGCTCGCCGTGGAGCAGCAGGGTCTTGCCCTCCAGCGGCTCGTCGCCCAGCCAGAGCGGCTCCTTGAAGACCGGATGGCCGGCAGCTTCCTTGCGGTCCCAGCGCACCTCGTAGGTTTCCCAGCCAAGGGCGTAGTCGCCCATACGCAGGGCATTGAGCGACAGGTTCCACTTCGCCTCGGTCATGCCGGGGCGAAGCTCCAGAGCGCGCCGGAAGCAGGCCATCGCCTTCTCGTAGCGTCCCATGTTGCCGTACTGGCGACCGAGCGCGTTCTGCGCTTCCGCATTCTCGGGGTTGAGTTCGACAGCCTTGATGAAGGCCTTCTCGGCCCCCTCGAAATCGCCGTTGAGCTGCTGGGCATCGCCGAACACCAGCCAGGCTTCGACGCGCTCCGGCCCGCAGGCAACCGCCCGGCGGCCGACCGCAACGGCGCGCTCGCTTCTGCGCGCCGCCACGAGGGTTGCGGTAGCCCCGATCAGCGTTGCGGCATCGTCGGGCTTGATGGCCAGGGCCGCGCGGAAGGCGCGCAGCGCCGATCCGTAGCGAGAGGCGGACTGGTAGGCAAAACCCAGTCCGCGGTGGGCGCGATACGCGCGCGGCTCGATCGCCACGGCCCTCTTGAACATGTCGATGGCGCCCAGATTGCGCCCCAGGTTGACCAGGGAGCGCCCGGCGCGGACGGCGGAGTCGACGTGATCGGGACGCAGGCGCAGGGAGGTGACCAGCGCTGCATAGGCGGCTTCATGATCGCCCTTCTGGGCAAACGCGACACCGCGCAGATAATGCGGACCCGCCTCGAAGGGCAGGTGAAAGGTCAGCCGGTCGAGATCGGCAAGCGCCCCGTCGACATCCCCGGATTTCAGGCGCGCGAGGATCGCGGCCTGGGCCCGATCAAGCGAGGTCGCCCCTCCGCCGCGGGCCTTCCCGGGCTCAGCGTCCGCCGGCACCGGGCGGCATCGACAGCACCCGACGAATCTCGTCGGTGCGGAAACCCAGGGCGGCCGGGCGCGTGCAGCCCGGCAGGACGGCGACGTCGTACATCTCCTCGATGATCGAGTCGAAACGCAGCCAATGCACGGCATCACCCGTGTTGAGGTCGATCACCGAGATGCCGCAGCGTGCCTCCACGCCGGCCTTCTTCAGGCGATCATCAAGGGCCAGGCCCGAGAACGTGCCGTCGCGGGGCTTGGACGTTGCCACAACCGCGAAGTTGTTGATGAACGACATGCCGCGCAGGTAACCCGGGATGAAGGCAATCGGTTCGAACTTGCCGGTCGCCAGATCCACCTTGCCGAACTCGCCCTGGCCGGAGTTGAGCACATAGAGCGTGCCGTTGTGGACGCGCGGCGAATGCGGCATCGAAAGGCCGGTACAGGCAATCTCGCCGGACTGGACATCGACCACCACGCCGCCGCTCTGGCGGTGTTCGCGCCAGCCGTCGGCAACATCGGTGCGCCCGACAGCGGTGACGAAGCGCGCCTTGCCGCCGTCCATCGCCAGGCCGTTGAGATGGCAGCGATCCTCGGCCGCCAGACGCGAAATGAAGGGCGGCTTCCACAGCGGCTGAAAGCTGTAGTCGGTGGATACCGTCGCCAGGCAGCCGAACAGGGTGTTGACGAAGATCACGCGGCCCTTGTCGTCGACGCCGATGTCATGCAGGTCGATATCGCCCGTGGTGAAACCCACGCGCGGGACATAGAGGCGGTCATAGCCGCGGCCCCAGGTCTGCCCGGGCTGCAGGCTGTTGGTGAACTTCCAGAGCTGAAACAGCGAGGCCAGCCACAGCTTGTCGCCATCGACCGCCAGGCCCATGGCCCGGTTGAAGAAACGCTCGAACAACGAGACCCGGCCGCCGTCACGCGTGCCGACAAAGAAGACGCGCCCGGCCTGATAGGTCGTGAAGACCAGGGAGGCCTTCTGCTCGGCCAGCCAGTTGGGGAACTGGCGCGATGCGGAAAAGGAAAGCTGCTTCTTGGCAGCATCCTCACCGTCCTCGGCAGCTTCGCTCTCGGCCGGTTCGGCCGGCGCGATCCTCACCGCCGGTGCCTGTGGCGCGGCGAGCGCATCATCGCGCATTTCGGCTGCGGGCTCGGGCGTCTCGATCACGTCGTCGGCCTCTGGTGTTGCGGCGGCCTTGGCCGGAGCTTTGTTGCTCCGCCCACGGGAGGATTTCGGCGTGTTCGCCATGGATCACCTCATGGGATTGGCCGGAACGACCATTTGATGGTTCTCTAACACGGCACCGGCACCCACGCCACGAGG
>CALLQH010000384.1 GCA_938014945.1 uncultured bacterium
CTGCCGCCTGCGACATGACCAAGAGCAACGCCCATCGCCTGCTCCAGACGCTGAGCGAACTGCACTACGTGCGGCAGGTGCCCGAATCGCGTTCCTACGAGGCGACCCTGCGGCTGTGGGAAATGGGCATGCGCGTCTTCGACCGCTTCGACATCCGCGGCGTCGCCTCCCCCGTGCTGCGCGGGCTGCAGGAGAAGACCGGCGAGTCGGTGCATCTCTCGATCTTCGACAACGGCGATGCCGTCTATATCGACCGCATCGACAGCCAGCAGGCGGTGCGCGCCTATATCCGCATCGGCGACCGCGTACCCGCCTATTGCACGGCAACGGGGCGGGCCATGCTTGCCTGCCTTGGCGAAGCGGAAGTTGCCGCCGCCAGCCGCGACATGCGCCAGCACACCGAACTCACCGTCGCCACGCCGGAGGCGCTTGCCGCCGCGCTCGCCGAGGTGCGCGAGCGGGGTTACGCCCTGACGCGGGGCGAATGGCGCCAGGGGGTTGTGGGCGTCGCCGCACCCATCCGCAGCCAGTCCGGAACGGTGGTCGCCGGGGTCGGCGTCGCAGGGCCGGCCGAGCGCATGGGCGAGGACAATGTCGCCATCGCCACCCAGGCCGTGCTCCAGGCCGCTGGCGACATCTCCCATGCCCTGGGCTTCTCCGACAGCAGCCACGCGGGGCGGCCGGCGTGAACGCGCCGCTTTGCCTGCCCGCGACGGCCTATGACGAGAACGGCTGTAGCGGCCCGTTCCACGTGCTCTCGCCCGGGGAGGCCGCCGCCATCCTGGCGCGCATCGACGCGGTGCGGCCCGAACAGGTGGCGCCGGTCAGGCATCCCTGGATCTACAAGTCCTATCTGCTGTTCACCTGGATGGACGCGCTGGTGCGCAACCCAGCCATCCTCGATGCGGTGGAGCCGGTGGTCGGCCCCGACATTCTGGTCATGAGCGCCGACATCTGGCGCAAGGCGCCGGGCGAGACACGCCACATCTCGTTCCACCAGGACGCGGGCTACTGGCATCTCGACCCGCCCGAGATCGTCACCGCATGGGTGGCGCTGACGCCGGCCACGCCCGAGAACGGCTGCATGCAGTTTGCGCTCGCCACCCACAAGCTGCGCCTGGTCGCCCACGAAAACACCTATGCGCCCGACAACATGCTCTCCCACGGCCAGACGGCGCAGATCGACCTTTCGGCCTATGACCTGATCGACGACGTGCTGGCGCCGGGCGAGATGTCGCTGCACCACGCCCTGCTCGCCCACGGCTCCGGCCCCAACACAACGCAGGCGCCGCGTGTGGGCATCTGCATCCGTTATCTGCCGGGCCGCATCGCGACGACCTCCGGGCCGCCGGTCTCCGCCATGGTCGTGCGCGGCAAACACACCGGCAACCTGATCCTGGAAACCCCGCCCGCGGCCGACCTCTCCGAGGAGGCCATCGCCCAGCACACCCGCCTGCTCGAACCACACGCGGCGACACGTTACGTCAACTTCTGAAGGCAACGATGCTCCAGCGCACCAACGTCAATCTCGTCATCGACGGCCCGCCCTTTTCGCCGAAGTCCAACCGCCTGAAGGACGGCCTCAAGCGCACCGCCTTCTGGCCGGTCATCAGCCAGCTCACGAGCGACTTCAAGGTCCACAACACCTACCTGAAGCCCGACCGCTTCACCGATCCGGTGGAGGAATACTGGGCCATGCGCGAGAACGCCGGCCTGTGGGACGTCACCGGCGAGGAGGTGGTGGAGATCACCGGGCCGGACGCCATGGCGCTCATCGCGCGCTGCACGCCGCGCAAGCTCGCCTCCCTGAAGGACGGACGCTGCCAGTTCTCCTTCCTGCTCTATCCCCACGGCGGCATCGTCGAGGACGGCATCCTGGTGCGCTTCCACGAGGAGAAGCTGTGGTGGGTCGGCGGCCCCGGCCCCGCCGAGGTCTGGCTGGCGGCCAACGCCAGCGGCCTCGACGTGGCGATCCGCTCCCACCTCGATGCCATCCACCTCTGTGCCGTGCAGGGGCCGAAGTCCCGTACCATCCTGCAGTCGGTGACCGACACGGACATCTCCGGCGTGCCCTGGTTCGGCATGATCGAGGCCAGGGTCTGCGGTGTGCCCACGGTCATCACCCGCACGGGGTTCACGGCGGAACTGGGCTACGACATCGCCATCGGCGTCGAGAGGGCGCTGGAGGTCTATCAGGGCCTGCGCAAGGCCGGCGCCGAACACGGCATGGTGCTGTGCGGCAGCGCGGCCATGAACATCCGCCGCATGGAGGCCGCCATCCTCAACATCGGCGCGGAGATCGACTGGACCACCACACCGCTGGAGCTCGGCTGGGACGCCATGATCGACTGGCAGCGCGACTTCATCGGCAGCGAGGCACTGATCGCCCAGCGCGACAAGGGCGTGGCCCGTCGCATCGCGGGCCTGCTGCTGGAGGGCACCACCGTGGCCAGGGGCGGCGATGCCGTGCGCCATGAGGGCCGCCAGGTCGGCACCGTCAGCAGCGCCATGTGGGGGCCGACCATCGAACAGAGCATCGCCCTTGCCATGCTGGAAACGCCGGCATGGCACGAGGGCAGCGCCCTGGAGATCGCCACGCAGGACGGCGCCATCGCTGCGCAGGTGGTATCCCTGCCCTTCTTCGATGCGGAGCGGAAGCTGCCGCGCGCCTGAGACGACAAGACGGGAGTCTGTGATGAAGCGTTTCGAGAACAAGACCGCCCTGGTCACCGGTGGCGCCAACGGCATCGGCAAGGCCTGCGTGCGACGGCTGGCCGCGGAGGGCGCGACGGTCGTCGCCGCCGACTGGAAGGCGGCCGATCTCGACCGCGTCGTCGGCGAACTGACGGATCAGGGCCACAAGGTGACCGGCATCGTCACCGACGTCATGGACGAGTCCGCGATCGAACGCGCCTTCGCCCATGCCGACGATTTCGGCGGCGGCCGCCTCGACGTCTCGCTGCACATCGCGGGCAATTCCGCCTTCGGCCTGGTCGAAAGCCTGGAGAGCGCGGAGTGGGAGCGGCTGTGGCGGCTCAACGTGCTCTCCACCATCATCAGTTGCCGCCTGGCCGTGGCGCGCATGAAGAAAAACGGCGGCGGCGCCATCGTCAACATGGCCTCGATCTCCGGCCTGGCGGGCGATCCCGGCTGGGGCGCCTACAATTCGGCCAAGGCCGCGATCATCAACCTGACCCAGTGCCTGGCCTGGGAGACCGGCCGTTACGGCATCCGCGCCAACGCCATCTGCCCGGGCCCCATCGGCACAGAACGCATGCTGGGCTCGCTGGAAAGCGATCCGAAGATGGCCGAGATCTACAACAATTCCACACCGCTCAAGCGCATCGGCACGCCCGAGGAATGCGCCGCCGCCATCCTGTTCCTGGCGAGCGACGACGCCGCCTTCGTCAATTCCACGACGCTGGTCTGCGACGGCGGCCTGACCGGCGCCACCGGCCAGCCCCGCTTCGACCTCGACAGCTACAGCTTCGACGGCGGGAGTTGAGGGGGATCGTTCACCTCTCTCGTGTCATGGTCCGGCTTGACCGGACCATCCATGCTGTAACGGCGCCGCCCGCAGCACATCTCCATCGCGCATCAACCGCGCGGTCACAGCATGGACCCTCCGGTCAAGCCGGAGGGTGACATTGTAGTGGGGACTGTCGGGCCCTACCCCTCCCAGTCCTGCGCGATGACGGCGAGGCAGTCGCCGCGGGTGATCTGGCCGGGGAGGTGACGGACCAGCAGGAGGCCGTCGCAGCCGGCGAAGTGTTCCCAGGGTTCGGCGCCGGGATCGTCGAAGTTCCAGACATGGGCGATGGCATCGCCCTTCTTCACCTCGTCGCCCGGTTCGACCAGCGGCTCCACGATGCCGTGGTGGCGGCAGATGACGTAGCCGTCGCCCGGCGTCTCCATGATGCGGGTGGGGCGCAGGCCGCGGCTTTCGCGGCTGACCGGCGCGCCCTCCACGACACCGAAGTGCTTCAGCATGTTCCAGACGCCGGTCTCGGCGATGCCGTTGGTTTCGAGCGAGGTGAACTGGCCGCCGCCGAGTTCGGTGGAGAGGAAGAGCTTGCCCGACTCTTCGACTTCCGTGTCGAGCATGCCCGCTGCATCCAGCTCCACCAGCACCAGCCCGACCGGCGCGCCGAAGGCGGTCATCGCCGCCATGGTCTTCTCCATCATCGCCGCGTCCGGCAGACGGTGCATCACGGCCGAGGGCAGGAAGAACATGCTGCGCCCGCCCGAATGGATGTCGATCACCGCATCGGCCAGCGGAAGAATCTGGCTGGAGACGTAGTGGGCGATCATCTCGGTAATGGTGCCGTCGCGCCGGCCGGGAAAGACCCGGTTCATGTTGCCGCCGTCGATGGGCGAAAGCCGCTGGTTCGCCGTCATGGCGGGATAGTTGAGGTGCGGGATGATGATGACCCGTCCCTGCACCTGTTCCGCCTCAAGCTGGCGCACCAGCTTCATCAGGGCGATCTGGCCCTCGTACTCGTCACCGTGGTTGCCGCCGGTGAAGAGCACCGTGGGCCCGCTGCCGTTCGCGATGCAGGCGACCGGCATGTGGATCGCGCCCCAGCCGGATTCGTTGCGGCTGTGGGGAATGGTAAGCCAGCCGATCTGCTTGCCCGGCGCGGCATAGTCGACGTTGGCGCTGATCTTGCTGGTCGCCATCGCCTTCAGTCCTTCACGACCAGCGGTTCGGGATAGGCGCACAGCCGCTCGCCGCCGCTGGGGCCGATCAGCACGCACTGGCTGATCTCCAGGCCCCAGTCGTCCATCCAGATGCCGGGGATGATGTGGATCACCATGTTTTCCTTCAGCACCGTCCGGTCGCCCGGGCGCAGGGAAAGCGTGCCCTCGCCCCAGTCCGGGGGATAGTTGAGGCCGGTGGAATAGCCGATGCGCGATTCCTTCTCGATGCCGTGGCGCGCGATGGTTTCGCGCCACACGCCTTCGACCTCCTCCGCCGTGGCGCCGGGTCTGGCGGCGTTGATGGCATTGTCGAGCCCTTCGAGCACGACCTTCTCGGTTTCGGCGAGCTTCTGCGGAGGCTTGCCGAGATGCACCGTGCGCGCCATGGGGCAGTTGTAGCGCCGCCGCACGCCGGCCAGTTCCAGGATCGTCGCCTCGCCCTTTTTGAACGGTGCGTCCGACCAGGTGAGATGGGGCGTCGAGGTGCCCTCGCCCGTCGGCAGCATGGGCACGATGGCGGAATATTCGCCGCCGAACTCGCTCGTGCCCGAGGCCATGACGCGGTAGATTTCCGCGACCGCATCGCACTGCCGCACGCCGGGTTCGATGGTTTCGATGCCGGCAGTCATCATGGCATCGACGATGGCGGCGGCCTGGCGCATGCAGGCGATCTCGGCCGGCGACTTCACGATCTTCTGCCAGTTGACCAGCGCCGTGGCATCGACCAGATCGGCCTGCGGCAGGTCCTTCACCAGCGTCGTGTAGCAGGCCGCCGTGAAGTAATAGACGTCCATCTCGAGGCCGATGCGGCCCTTGTCGAGGCCGTGCTCCTTCAGCACGTCGGCGACATAGTCCATGGGGTGGCGCTCGGTCGACTGGACGTAACGGTCGGGATAGCCGCGGATGCTGTCGGGCTTGAGATAGGTCGTGACGCGGGCCGCGTTGGCGTCCATCAGGCGGCCGACCCAGATCGGCTCGGGCAGCCGGGGTGACAGGATGACGAGCTGGTGGACGTAGAACGACCAGCCGTCGTAACCCGTCAGCCAGCACATGTTGCCGGGGTTGGTGACGAGCAGGGTGTCGATGCCCCGCTCCTCCATCGCCGCCAGGCAACGCGCGACGCGGTCCCGGTATTCGCCCATCTCGAACGGCAGCATGGCGCTTCCCCCATCGTTTGCCCGCACCGACCTTGGCACAGGGCCCGTCCGGGGCCAAACCGGGCTGACCCGGCGGCGCCGGAGGGGAGTCGTCCATGGACTGTTCCCGCGGAGGCGCGCCGGTTAGCTTGCCCCAAGCGATTCGGGCAAGGGGAGCGATCACATGGCGCAGGAGAACTTCGACCGGGAGGTCGACTTCATCATCGTCGGCGCGGGCTCGGCCGGCTGTACGCTCGCCAACCGCATCTCCGCCGATCCCGCCAACCGTGTGCTGGTGCTGGAGTTCGGCGGCATGGACCGGGGCCTGGACGCCTGGAAGATCCACATGCCCACGGCCTTTGCCCATCCCCTGAAGGACGACAAGTACAACTGGTTCTACCACAGCGAGCCCGAGCCCTATATCGGCAACCGGGTGATCCACTGCCCGCGCGGCAAGGTGCTGGGCGGATCGAGTTCGATCAACGGCATGTGCTACATCCGCGGCCACGCCTTCGACTACGACAAGTGGGCCCAGGCGGGTGCGAAGGGCTGGTCCTATCGCGAGGTGCTGCCCTACTTCCGCAAGGCCGAGCACTTCGAGGGCGGCGCCGACGACTACCACGGCGGCGACGGCCCGCTGAACGTCAAGCCCGGCCGCATCGAGGGCAACAACCCGCTCTACCGCGCCTTCATCGAGGCCGCCAAGCAGGCCGGCTACGCCGAGACCTTCGATCTCAACGGCGTGCAGCAGGAAGGCATCGGCCGCATGGACAGCACGACCAAGGGCGGTCGCCGCTGGTCGGCCGCCATGGCCTATCTCAAGCCCGTGATGAACCGCCCCAACCTTTCCGTCGAGGTCCGCGCGCTGACCCGCCGCGTGCTCTTCGACGGCAAGCGCGCCGTGGGCATCGAATACGAACAGAACGGCCGCACCCACCGGGTGAAGGCGACGCGCGAAGTGATCCTCTCGTCGGGCTCGATCAACTCGCCCCAGCTTCTCCAGCTTTCGGGCGTGGGCAACGCGCGGGAACTGCAGGCGCTGGGCATCGACGTGGTGCACGACCTGCCCGGCGTCGGCGAGAACCTGCAGGATCATCTGGAAGTCTTCGTGCAGCAGGAATGCAGCCAGCCGATCAGCCTGCTGCCCGCGCTGATGCCGCTGGGCAAGCTGAAGGTGGGCATGCAGTGGTTCTTCAACCGCACGGGCCTTGGCGCGACGAACCACATGGACGTCGGCGGTTTCATCCGCTCCCGCGCCGGCATCGACCACCCGGACGTGCAGTACCACTTCCTGCCCATGGCGATGACCTACGATGCCTTCAACATCACCAAGATCCACGGCTACCAGGCCATGGTCGACGTACTGCGGCCGCTGTCGCGCGGCCATGTGAAGATCAAGTCTCCCGATCCGCGCCAGGCGCCCAAGATCCTCTTCAACTACCTGAAGGAGGACGAGGACGTGCGCGTGCTGCGCGACGGCACGCGGCTGACCCGCGAGATCTTCGCTCAGGACGCCTTCAAGCCGTTCCGCGTGGGCGAGCTGTGGCCGGGCGAGAACGTCCAGAGCGACGACGAACTCGACGCCTGGATCCGCGAGACCTGCGAATCCAGCTACCACCCCTCCTGCACCTGCAAGATCGGCAATGCGACCGACCCCATGGCCGTGGTCGACCCCGAACTGAAGGTCTACGGGCTGGAGGGCCTGCGTGTCGTCGACTCCTCGGTCATGCCCAACATCCCGTCGGGCAACCTCAATGCGCCGACCATCATGATCGCCGAGAAGGGTGCGGACGCGATCCTCGGCAAGACGCCGCTGCCACCTTCGGACGCCAAGGTCTGGGTGCATCCCGACTGGGAGCACCAGCAGCGCTGAACGCGGCCTTGATCTGAGTCATTGGTCGTGGCGGGGTACGGCGTCATCCTTCTGTCATGGATCAAGGATCGGGCGCGCGTCTCAGGGGCGCGATTTCCATCGGCGATGTCTGGGGCGGGCTGGCCGGAATGCTGGTCGCCCTGCCCTCGGCCATTGCCTTCGGCGTTCTCGTCTTCTCGACCATCGACCCCTCGCTGGCCGGACGCGGTGCGCTCTACGGCATGCTCGGCGCGGCGGCGATGGGGCTGGTCGCACCGCTGGTGGGCGGCACGGCGGGTCTCGTATCGGCCCCCTGCGCCCCCGCGGCCGCCGTCCTCTCGGGCCTTGCGGCACTGCTTCTTGCCCAGGGTGTCCCCGCAGAGCGCATTCCCGGGCTGCTGATCCTCACGGGGCTGCTGTCCGCCGCCTTCCAGGTGATCTACGGCCTTGTGCGCGGCGGACGCTTCATCAAGTACATCCCCTATCCGGTGGTCAGCGGCTATCTCTCGGGCGTCGGACTGATCATCGCGCTCGGCCAGTTGCCCAAGCTGCTGGGCCTGGAGAGCGGTCACGACCTGATCGAGGGCCTGATGGCGCCGGATACCTGGCGCTGGCCGGGCCTTGCCGTCGGCCTGGCAACAATCCTTGCCATGGTCCTGGGGCCGCGCCTGACAACCCGGGTTCCGGCAGCCGTGCTGGGGTTGGTCGCCGGTGTCGCGGTCTACTTCCTGCTGGCCCTGGCCTTGCCCGATCTGCTGGTCCTGAGGAGCAACCCCCTGATCATCGGGCCGCTGGAATCCGATACCGGCTTCATCGAATCCCTGTCCGCCCAGGCACAGGGACTGCTGGCGCTGCAGGTCAGCGACATCGAGCTGGTCGTCTTTTCCGCCCTGGCGCTGTCGGCCCTGCTCTCGATCGACACGCTGAAGACCTGCGTCGTGCTCGATGCCCTGACGCGGCGACGCCACAACTCCAACCGCGAGCTTCTCGGCCAGGGTGTGGCCAATGTCGCCGCCTTCGCGATCGGCGGCATGCCGGGCGCCGGCACCATGGGTCCGACGCTGGTCAACGTCACCAGCGGCGGCACGACACGCCTGTCGGGCCTGTTCGAGGGCATCTTTGTCGTCCTGGTCATCGTTGCGCTGGCGCCGCTGATTGCCTGGGTGCCGATCGGCGCACTGGCCGGCGTGCTGCTGGTCGTGGCCTGGCGCATGTTCGACTGGCACGCCTTCGCCCTGCTGCGCCACCGCGATACCATCCTCGACTTCGCCGTCATCGCCACCGTGGTCGTGGTTGCCGAGACCGTGGGCCTCATCCCGGCCTCGGCCGCCGGCATCGGACTCGCCATCGTCCTGTTCATCCGCGACCAGATCCGCGGCTCGGTGCTGCGCAGTCGCGCTACCCTCGCCAGCATTTCCTCCAAGACACGGCGGCTGGAGCAGGAGCGGGCGGCGATCGCCGCATGCGGCGAGGAGGCAGAAGCGGTCGCCCTGCAGGGCAACCTGTTCTTCGGCACCACCGACCAGCTTTTCACGGAACTGGAGCCCGATCTGGGGCGGCGCACCTGGCTGTTGCTGGACATGCGCCGGGTGCAGTCGCTCGACTACACGGCCGCCAACCTGTTCCGCCAGATGCACATGCGCCTCGAGGAGCGCGGCGGCGGCCTTCTGCTGTGCGGCCTGCCTGCCCGCCTGACCCGGCGCCAGGACATTCAGGGTTACCTCGCCCGGATCGGCCTGGTGGGCGAGCGCGGCGCGGTCCGCGTGTTCGAGACGCGCGACAGTGCGCTGGAATGGATGGAGGACCGCATCCTGGAGCGTGCGGGCCTGGGAAGCGCCGCGGGCGACGAGCCGCTCGACCTGGATGAAACCGCGCTCTTTGCCGATCTCGAGCCCGATGCCCTGGCGGACCTGCGCGCCTGCATCGAGGAGCGCACCGTCGCGTCCGGAGAGGCGGTGTTCCGGCGCGGCGATGTCGGCGACGAGATCTTCATCGTGCGCCGGGGCAGCGTGCGCATCCTGCTTCCCCTGCCCGGTGGCGCAAGGCACCACATCGCCACCTTCGGGCGGGGCGACTTCTTCGGCGACATGGCATTCCTGGATCGCGGCACCCGTTCGGCCGA
>CALLQH010000385.1 GCA_938014945.1 uncultured bacterium
GTTTGCCCGCCAATACGCGCAACACCATTGCCGGCGAGATCCGCATGAGTGTCGACATCCGCCACCCCGATGCCGAGGCCTTCGCGCGCCTCGACAAGGGCCTGCGTCACGAGGCCGCCAAGATCGCCAGGCGGCGCAACGTGGAGATTTCGGTCGACGAGATCTGGGTCTCGCCGCCGGTCGCCTTCGATGCCGATTGCGTCGGCGCCGTGCGCCGCGCGACGGAGCTTCTGGGCTACGACCATATGGACATGGTCTCGGGTGCGGGCCACGACGCGGTCTACGTCAGCCGTGTCGCGCCCACAGCCATGATCTTCGTGCCCTGCGAGGGCGGCATCAGCCACAACGAGATCGAGAACGCCGCCAAGGAAGACCTGGAGGCCGGCTGCAACGTGCTGCTGCACGCCATGCTCGACCGGGCGGTGGCGGCAAGCTGAGAGGAAGGCCGAGTCAGAGGAAGGGACGGCCGCGTCATCTGCGATTGTGCGCTGCAGCATACGGGGTGAGAATGCGCCGGCCGGCCGTTGCTGATTCGTGCCGGCTGCCTGCCGCGAGGAAGTGACGTGACGTCCAGGTTGGCCCTTGTCCTGCTGCTCATCGCTGCGCTCGCCGTCGGCGGCTGGACGTTGTGGCGTTATGAGTTCGCCACCGCGCTTCCCGAGGGCATCGCCGTCGCCAACGGCCGCGTCGAGGCGACCCAGGTCGACATTGCCACCCGCATTTCCGGCCGCGTCCTGGAGGTCTTGCCGCGCGAGGGCGACATGGTCGAGGCCGGCGCCCTGATCGCCCGCCTCGACAGTGCGGAGATCGATGCCCAGGTGCAGCAGGCCCGCGCCGAGGTCGAACGCGCCAGGCAGAGCCTGGCCGCCGCCCAGGCGACGCGCGCCAGCCGCGAGGCCGAGCTGCTCTTTGCCCGCCAGGAACTGCACCGCTCCGAACAGCTTGCCGATCAGGGTTATGCGCCCCAGGAGCGGCTCGACGAGCGGCGCCAGCTCGTGCAGACCGCGCTTGCCGCGCTCAACGCTTCCGCTGCCGCCATCGACGAGGCGACGGCGGCGATCGCCGTCGCCGAGGCCGCCGCGCAGCGCATGGAAGTGCTGCAGGACGACACGCGCATCACCTCGCCGGTGCGCGGGCGTGTGCAGTACCGCCTGATCGAGCCCGGCGCGGTGCTGGCCGCCGGCGGGCGCATCGCCACCGTTCTCGATCTCACCGATGTCTGGATGACGATCTTCCTGCCCGCCGAGGAGGCCGGACGCCTGCGGTACGGCGCCGAGGCGCGCATCGTGCTGGATGCCGCCCCGGACTACGTCTTTCCGGCCAATGTCTCCTTCGTCGCCGCCGAGGCCCAGTTCACGCCCAAGACCGTGGAAACCCAGAGCGAGCGCGAGGACCTGATGTTCCGCGTCAAGCTGCGCGCGCCCGCGGACATGCTGCGGCGTATCGAGGACCGGGTGAAGGTCGGCCTGCGCGGCGTCGCCTATGTGCGCATCGATCCCGAAACGCCCTGGCCCGAGGATCTCGCGCTGCGGCTGCCGGACTGAGCGGGGCGGGCCGCCATGGCGTGTGACGATGCGGCCCCCGCCGCCAGGCTGACGGCGATCAGCCATCGTTATCGCGCGGTCACGGCGCTCGATGACGTCACGCTGACGGTCCCCGCCGGGATCATGGCCGGCGTCATCGGCCCCGACGGCGTCGGCAAGTCCACCCTGCTGGCATTGATCGCCGGCGTCCGGCGCATCCAGGCCGGTACGGTCGAGGTGCTGGGCGGCGACATGGCGCGGCGCGGTCACCGCGATCGTGTCGGGGCGCGCATCGCCTACATGCCCCAGGGCCTGGGGCGCAATCTCTATCCCACCCTGACAGTCGCCGAGAACCTCGACTTCTTCGGCCGGCTGTTCGGTCTGGGCGAGGCGGTGCGCAGCCGGCGCATGGACGACCTGCTGGTCCGCACGGGCCTGGCTCCCTTCCGCGAGCGCGCGGCGGGCAAGCTCTCGGGCGGCATGAAGCAGAAGCTCGCGCTGTGCTGCGCCCTGATCCACGATCCCGATCTGCTGGTCCTCGACGAGCCGACCACCGGCATCGACCCGCTCTCTCGCCTGCAGTTCTGGCGCCTGATCGCCGACATCCGCGCCCGCCGTCCGGGCATGAGCGTGCTGGTGGCCACCGCCTACATGGAGGAAGCCCAGCGTTTCGACTGGCTGGTGGCGATGGACGGCGGCCGTGTCATTGCCAGCGGTCCGCCCGGCGCGATCCTGGAGGCCACCGGCTGCGCGGATCTGGAGGCCGCCTTCATCGCCCTGCTGCCGCCGGAACGGCGCGCCGGGCATCAGCCGGTGGAGCGCCTGCCCCGGCCCACGCGCGGCGGTCCGCCCGTGATCGAGGCGCAGGGCCTGACCCGGCGCTTCGGGGATTTCGTCGCGGTCGACCACGTCAGCTTCCGCATCGAGACCGGGGAGATCTTCGGCTTCCTGGGTTCCAACGGCTGCGGCAAGTCGACGACCATGAAGATGCTCACCGGTCTGCTGGCGGCGAGCGAAGGGCAGGCCAGCATCTTCGGCCAGCCGGTCGATGCCGGTGACATGGCGACGCGCCGGCGCGTCGGCTACATGTCGCAGTCGTTCTCGCTCTACCGCGAACTGACGGTGCGCCAGAACCTGGACCTGCACGCGCGGCTCTTCCACCTGCCCAGCGAAAGCATTCCCGGGCGCATCGCCGAGCTGCTGGCGCGCTACGGCCTGGACGGCCATGCCGACGCCATGCCCGAAAGCCTGCCGCTGGGCATTCGCCAGCGCCTGCAGCTTGCCGTGGCCGTGCTGCACCGGCCTGAGGTGCTGATCCTCGACGAACCGACCTCCGGCGTCGACCCCGTGGCGCGCGACCGCTTCTGGCGCAGCCTGCTTGCCCTCTCGCGCGATGAGGGTGTGACCATCTTCCTCTCCACCCATTTCCTCAACGAGGCCGAACGCTGTGACCGCATTTCGCTGATGCATGCCGGGCGCGTCCTGGCCGTCGGCGCGCCGTCGGAAATCGTCGCCGCGCGCGGGGCCGGGAACCTCGAAGAGGCCTTTGTCGGTTATCTGGAGGAGGCCTCCGGCGAAACGGCCTCCGCCCCGGCCGGGACGGCGGAGCCCGAAGCGCCGGTGCACGCCGCGTCGGCCGGCCGCCTCTTCGATCCGCGGCGCGCGATGGCCTATGCCCGGCGCGAGAGCGTGGAGGTGCTGCGCGATCCCATCCGTCTCGCCTTCGCCCTGCTCGGGCCGATCCTGCTGATGATCGCCTTCGGCTTCGGCGTCACCTTCGACGTCGAGAATCTCGCTTACGCGGCCTTCGACCAGGACCGCACGCCCGAAAGCCGGGAGCTGCTCGAGGCCTTCGACGGCTCGCATTACTTCGCGCGGCAGGCCGATCTTGCCGACGAGCGGGAAATCATGCGCCGCCTGCGCTCGGGCGATCTGCTCGCCGCGGTGGAGATTCCGCCGGGCTTCGGCAAGGACCTGCTGCTCGGCCGCTCGCCGGAGGTCGCCATCTGGCTCGACGGCGCCATGCCCTACCGTGCCGAGACGGCGCGGAGCTACATCCAGGGCCTTGCCGCGCGATACCTCTCCGATCGCAGCCTGCGCACGACCGGCCTGGCGCTACAGGACACGCCGGTCACCGTGGAGACCAGGTTCCGCTACAACCAGGAATTCCGTAGCGCCAATGCCGTGGTGCCCGGCATCCTCATGCTGCTGCTGATCCTGATCCCGGCGATGATGACGGCCGTGGGCGTGGTGCGGGAAAAGGAGACGGGCTCGATCGCCAACTTCCGCTCGACCCCCACGACGCGTCTGGAATTCCTGCTGGGCAAGCAGCTTCCTTATGTCGTCATCGCCCTGGTCAGCGCGCTGACCCTGGTCGGTCTTGCGCTCTTCCTTTTCGAGGTGCCGCTGAAGGGTTCGGCGGCGATCCTGCTTCTGGGAATCGTGCTCTACGTTCTGGCGACGACGGCCTTCGGCCTGCTGATCTCGTCCTTCACGCGCAGTCAGGTTGCAGCGATCTTTGCCACCGCGATCATCTCCACGGTTCCCGCGATCCACTTCTCGGGCATGCTGACCCCCGTCTCGGCCCTCTCGCCGGGTACCCGCGCCATCGGCCTCGTCTTTCCCTCGAGCTGGTTCCAGCATGTCAGCGTCGGCACCTTCACCAAGGCGCTGGGCATGGCGGAGCTGTGGCCGGACCTGCTGATGCTCGCCGGCTTCTTTTTCCTGTTTCTGCTCGCGGCGATGGCCGCCCTGTCGAAGCAGGAGCGCTGAAATGGGCCGTTTCCTCAGCAATGTCCTGCGCCTTGGCATCAAGGAACTGCGCAGCCTGCGAGGCGATCCCGTGATGGTGTTGCTGATCGTCTATGCCTTCAGCCTGGCGGTCTATTCGGTGGCCAACGGCGCGCGCATGGAAGTGCGCGATGCCGCGGTCGCGGTGGTCGATGAGGACCGCTCCGGCCTGTCGCGCGCCATCGCGGAGGCGATCCTGCCGCCCTACTTCAAGGCGCCTGTCGCGATCGCCGCCAGTGAGGCCGCTCCGGCGCTCGACAGCGGCCGTTTCGTCTTCGTGCTGGAATTCCCGCCCGATTTCGAGGCCGATCTGCTGGCCGGGCGCACGGCTCCGGTCCTGCTCAATGTCGATGCCACGGCAATGTCCCAGGCGGGCAACGGCGCAGCCTATCTCCAGGAGATCGTGACGCGCGAGGTGCGACGCTTCGTCAGCCGTGACGAAGCCGCCGCCCAAATGCCGGTGAACCTCGTCATCCATGCCGCCTTCAACCCGAACCTGCAGGCCGAGTGGTTCGCCGCCGTGATGCAGGTCATCACCAGCATCACCATGCTTTCGGTCATCCTCACCGGCGCGGCGGTGATCCGCGAGCGCGAGCAGGGGACCATCGAGCATCTGCTGGTCATGCCGGTCACGCCCGCCGAGATCATGGCGGCGAAGATCTGGGCCAATGGCCTTGTCATCGTGGTGGCGACGATGCTGTCGATCGTCTTCGTGGTGCAGATCGCACTTCAGGTGCCGGTGGCGGGCTCGGTCGCCCTGTTTGTCGGCGGCGTCGTGCTCTACCAGATCTCCGTCACGGCGCTCGGCATCATGCTCGCGACCTTCACCGCTTCCATGCCCCAGTTCGGCCTGCTTGCCCTGCCGGTGCTGGTCGTCATGAACCTGCTGTCGGGCGGCATGATGCCGCTGGAGAGCATGCCGGTGTGGCTGCAGAACACGATGCAGGTCGCGCCGGCCACGCACTTCGTCGCCTTCTCCCAGGCGGTGCTCTACCGCGGTGCGGGCTTGTCGATCGTCTGGCCGCAGTTGCTCACCATCGCCGGCATCGGTGGGCTGTTCTTTGTCGTGGCGCTGTTGCGCTTCCGCCGCACCCTGGTGGAGATGCAGTAGGGGCGGGGGTCGCTCAGCCCTCGACGACGATCTTCACCAGCATGCCCGGCTGCAGGTCGCGATCCGATCCCAGGCCGTTGAGCACCATGAAGCGCTCGCGCCTGAAATCGTCGAAGGCCATGCGGCTTGACAGGCTGGCGATGGTGTCGCCCGAACGGACCTCGATCACCCTGAGGCGCAGCGGACGCAGCGCAGCGGCCTCGCTGTTGGAGAGGTGGCGCAGGCTGTAGGTCGTGCGGCGGAAGGGCTCAGACAGCGACGACGTGATGTTCGCCGGTGTGACGAACAGGAAGCGGTAGACCGTCTGGGCGTCCCAGCGGACGGCGACCAGACGCAGGTCGACCAGGCCGTTCTGCCCCTGGCGGCGCAGGGAGCCGGTAGCCGCCTCCATGCCGTTGATCTCGATGCGCTCCAGTCCGTCGGGCTGCTGGCCCTGCATCCAGGTGTTGACCAGATAGTTGGTCATCGACTGGCCCTGGGGCGCCTGATCGGCATCGAAGCGGATCGCCGCACCCTGCTCGTTGATGGCAATGAGCTGGTCGGTGCCGTTGATCATGCGGAAGCCGTCGGGCACCTGGAAGGTGAGCTTCAGCACCGGGTGCGAGAAGGTGTGGCCGCGGACATAACCCTGGTTGGGGCTGTCGCCGTAGATCATGCCGTCGATGCGGCGCAGATACGCGTCACGCGCCACGCGCGGGTTGGAGACCGTGGCCCGTGCGCTCTGGGCCGCGGCGGCGACACGGTCCTCGGTGCGCGGATGGGTGGAAAACCAGTTGTCGGCGGGATCGGCCTGGCCGTCCTGGAACATCAGTTTCTGGGCCAGCGCCGTCTCGCGGCCAAGCTGCTGCAGGAAGGTCGACATCGCCAGCGGGTCGTAGCCCGCACGGGTCATATAGCGGATGCCGAGCTGATCGGATTCAAGCTCCTGCTGGCGGCTGTAGCCCTGGACCCAGGCCATCGCACCCAGATTGGCAAGTTCGGCTGCGGCCTGGTCCTGCAGGGCGATGCCCAGCGCCGCGGCACCCAGTCCGGCAAAGACCTGCTGGGTCGAGCGCTGCGCCGAATGGCGCGCCGTGACATGTCCGATCTCGTGGCCGATGACGCCCGCGAGCTCGGCCTCGTTGTTGGCCAGCGCAAGAAGGCCGCGGGTGACATAGACGTAGCCGCCGGGAATGGCGAAGGCGTTGACCATGTCGCTGTCGAGCAGGGTGAAGGTAAAGGGCTGGTTGGCCATCTCGGAGGCGCCGTGCAGCCGCGTGGCGATCTCGGCGACATAGGCGTTGAGCTCCGGCATCTCCTGGTAGACGCCGAATTCGGCGATCACCTTGGGATGCTCCTGCTGGCCGATGGCGCTTTCCTGTTCCTGCAGCCGGTCGAGGCGGTGCGCATGGCCCGCGCCATCCTCGGCCCGGACCGCGAACTCCATGTCGCGGTACGCTGTGTGCTCGATGCCGATGCAGACCGCGCGCGCGAACTCGCACG
>CALLQH010000386.1 GCA_938014945.1 uncultured bacterium
GCAGGAAGATCGGCACGAAGATGATGATGATCTCGCTCCACTCCAGCGGCCAGCCCAGCAGGAAGATGATGCACTGGGCCAGGATCAGGAAGGCGATCGGTGACAGCTCTGCGGCCAGCACCCAGTGCTCGATCAGCTTGTGTCCGCCGAGATAGGAGAACACCGACGCGAAGGTCCAGGAGCCGACGAACAGCCAGCAGACCATCGCCGAGGTGCGTGCCGTGAGGAACACGGCCTCCTTCAGGCGCTGCCAGGTGAGTGCCCGGTAACAGGCCGCCAGGATCAGCGCGCCGGCCGAGCCCACGCCCGCGGCTTCGGCCGGTGTGGCAAGGCCGAGCAGGATGGCGCCCAGTACGGCGAGGATCAGCACCGCCAGCGGCACGAAGGAGGTGAGCATCTGCCAGATGATCTGGGGTGTCGGCGGGATCGTCTCCTGGGGCGGCTTCGGCGCCAGCTTCGGGTTGAGATAGGCCCGTCCGACGACATAGAGCATGTAGAGGCCGGCCAGCAGGAAGCCCGGCAGGATCGCCGCGGCATAGAGCCGCACGGGCGAGACCTGGGCAATGGCGGCATAGACGATCAGCATGATGCTGGGCGGGATCAGGATGCCCAGGCACCCGCCGGCGCAGATGACACCGGCCGCAAAGCGCTGGTCGTAGCCGGCGCGCAGCATCACCGGGAAGGCGAGCAGGCCCATCAGGGTGACGACGGCGCCGACGATGCCGGTGGCCGTGGCGAACAGGGCGCAGGTCGCCAGTGCGGCCACGGCCATGGAGCCGGGCAGGTGGCGGGCGGCAAGCTGGAGGCTGAAGAACAGCCGGTTGACGATGTTGGCCCGTTCGACGACGTAGCCCATGAACAGGAACAGCGGTACGGCGACCAGCACCTCGTTCGACATCACCGAGAAGGTGTTCTGCACGAACAGGTCGAAGATGCGGTTGTCGAAGATCGACTGCATCCGGGCCGCGTCGTAGTAGGCGTAGTAGCCAAAGCCCAGGCCCATGGCGATCAGCGTGAAGGCGATGGGGAAGCCCAGCAGCACGACCACGATGAACAGCGAGAGCATCATGATCGCGATCTGTGGATCGGTCATGGACGTGCTCCCCGGCTGTCGAGACTGTCTGCGGCATCGTCGCGGTGGATCTTGTGCAGGTCCTCGGCCTCATGCATCAGCATGGTCTCGGTTTCCTCGACGTCGGCCAGGCGGTCGGGCCAGATGCCGGTGCGGATGCAGTGGATGCAGCGCAGCACTTCGGCAAAGCCCTGGAGCAGGACCAGGGTGCCGGCGATCGGGATCAGGGTCTTGAAGAAGTAGATCTGCACGCGGGCGGGACTCGACCAGCTCACTTCCTTGTAGCGCCAGGAGTCCTCGGCAAAACCGGTGCCGTAGTAGATGAGCGCGAGAGCGCCGGGAAACAGGAAGAGGATGTAGAGCACCAGATCGATGCTGGCCTGAACCTTGCGCGGCAGCAGGCGATGGATGACGTCGCCCCGGACATGGCCGTTGCGCGACAGCGCATAGGCACCGGCCATCATGAAGAGGGCGCCGTACATCTGGACGCTCATGTCGAAGGCCCAGGTCGTGGGGTGGCCGAAGACGTAACGCGAGGTGACCTCGTAGACCGTGGCGATGGTCAGAACCAGGATGCACCAGGCGAAGGCCTTGCC
Source organism: uncultured bacterium (assembly GCA_938014945.1). GTDB lineage: Bacteria > Pseudomonadota > Alphaproteobacteria > SP197 > SP197 > CALGGB01. Next base: position 1,669 of record CALLQH010000386.1, read on the forward strand.
GACCCACGCGGACAGACTGTCGATGGCAACAAGAAAACGGTTCATCGTGCGGCCGGATTTCTGGTTGGGGTGATATCAGGGGCGCGGGGCGATGCCTGCGGCACCGCCCCGGCCTCAATCCTGAACCGCAAACTCAGATCGGCTCGCCGAAGTAGTGGCGATAGGCACCGGCGTAGTCGGGGGCGTTGGTCAGCTCATAGGCGCCGACGCGCTTGGCCCAGATCTTCTGGGATTCCACCACCTTGGCGAAGAAGGGATCGGCGGAGAACTGCTCGACGATCACATCCCAGCCCTGAAGCTGGGCCTGCATGATCTCGTCGGAGGTACGGTGCACCGTGACGCCGTCCTCGCTCTGCAGCTTCATCAGGTCGGCCGAATAGCGGTCCTGGTACTTCCAGGACATGTCGGCCGAGGCCGCCTCGGAGGCGTACTGCAGAATCGCGCGGTGGGTATCGGAAAGGCCGTAGAAGAGATCCTTGTTGAAGATGATCTCGAAGGCTTCCTGCGACTGATGGAAACTCGCCAGATAGTAGTTCTTGGCGACATCCTGCATGCCGAACTCCATGTCGGAGGTCGGGTTGTTGAACTCGGCCGCGTCGATGACGCCGCGCTCCATCGAGGGCTGGATTTCGCCGCCGGGAAGCTGCACGACCGCCATGCCCATCTCCTGGAGGACGTTGGCGGCAAGGCCCACGGTGCGGTACTTCAGGCCGTTGATGTCGGCGACGGTGTTGACCGGCTCGCGGAACCAGCCGAAGGGCTGGGCCGGCATCGGGCCGGAGAAGAAGCCGGTGACGTTGAGGCCGAGGATGTCGTTGATCAGTTCCTCATAGAGCGCCTGGCCGCCGCCGTACTTGATCCAGCCCAGCAGATGGTTCGAGGTCCAGCCCCAGCAGGGACCGGTGCCGAAGAGCGAGGCCGCGGCGTTCTTGGAATACCAGTAGGCCGCCACGAAATGGGCGGCATCGATGACGCCCTTGTCGACGGCGTTCTGCATCTCGGCGGTCTTCACGACGGCATCGACGTCGAGATAGTCGATGCGCAGGGTGCCGCCCGACATCTGGTTGACGCGCTCGACATAGTCCGTGGCGAATTCCTTGAAGATGCCGCCGCCCCAGGCGCCCTGCATCTTGATCACGACCTCGTCCTGAGCGCGTGCCACGTTCGGCATGGCAACCGCTGCGGCAGCGCCGGCGACGGAGGCAGCGCCACCCGTCAGAAAGCGGCGGCGGCTGGCCACCTTGGTGTCGGAGTCATTCTTCTGGGTCATGACCTGGTTCCTCCCTTTGGCTATCCCCATGAGCGCCTTCTGGCGGCCGAATGCCCATCGGCGGGTGCCAAACGCTCTTGAATGTTCCTATGGCAAAAACAGGGTCCCTACAAGCAGAGGATGTGCCAGTTCTGCCTACAAATCAGGCAAATTGGCGCATTTTTGAGCTAAATCATTTTTACGAAGCAGTGCCGTCAGGCTGGCGACAGGGCAGCCAGACGAAAACCGAAGTACCTTGCTCCAGCCTGCTTTCGATCCGCATCGTTCCGCCGTGCTGATCGACCAGCGCGTTGGCGAGCGCAAGGCCCAGCCCGCTGCCCTCCTTGTGCTGCGAGAGATAGCGTGAGCTCTGCTCGAAGGGGCGGGTCACGCGGACCAGGTCATCGGGCGCGATGCCCACCCCGGTATCGCGCACGGAAAAGCCGATCCCGCCGTCCTGCAGGGCCAACGAGACGGCTACCTTGCCGCCCCTGGGAGTGAACTTGAGGGCGTTGTTCAGCAGGTTGATGAAGATCTGGCGCAGCCGCCGCTCGTCGGCCTGAATCTGCGGCAGACCGGAAGCCACGAGAATCTCCAGATCGATGCCGCCGTCGCGGGCCTGGGCAGCGATCAGCCGCAGACTGGCGCGCAGGACGTCTTCCGCGTTCAGGTCTTCAAGCTGCAGGTTGAGCTTTCCCGCTTCGATGCGCGAGACATCGAGCATGTCGTTGATGAGCCGCAGCAGGTGGCGGCCGCTGTCGTTGATGTCGACGGCGTATTCCCGGTAACGCTCGTTGCCCAGGGGACCCATCATCTCGTCGGCCATGATCTGACCGAAACCGATGATGGCGTTGAGCGGCGTGCGCATCTCGTGGCTCATCGCGGCCAGGAACTCGGACTTGGCGCTGTTGGCCCACTCGGCCTCGTCGCGCGCCCGGCGCAGCTGGCGTTCGTGATCCCTTGCCTGGGTGATGTCTTCCACCGTCTGCATGACGAAGCTCCAGGGTTCGCTGGTTCCCGGAACCACGGAGGTCGAGCTGCGCAGCTCGATGGTCTCGCCGGTGAACGTGCGATCCGGCCCCTCGACCGTCACCACGTCCTGGCCTGCATCCAGGCCGCAGAGGACCGTCTTGAAGATCTCCGCATAGGCGCTGGCGCCGTCGTAGCTGGTGGTGTCGTTGAAGTGCGCGATCAGGCTTTCCCGGTCCGGTGCCTTGTAGAGACGCACGGCGGCAGGATTGACGTCGCTGATCACGGCCAGGCCCGCGAGTTCTCTCACCAGCTCCGGATGGCTGTCGAGATGCGCGCGCAGATCGGTGACGCCCGCGGTCCGCAGGTCGGCGATGCGCCGCGCCGCGCCGGACCAGTCCTCCTCGGTCATCGGGATGGGCGCATATTCGAATCGGGTGCGGTAGATGCCGGCAAGCGAGGCGCGCTCGCCCGGCTGACGATAGACGCGCAGGCCGAACCTGAGGTGGGGCAGGGCGGCGACGCAGAGCGTGGTCGTGCGCAGGGCCCA
>CALLQH010000387.1 GCA_938014945.1 uncultured bacterium
CCAGAATCGTGAGGCTTCCGTTGCTGTTGAAAATTCCGATGCGTCGCATCCATGACCGTTGATAGCTCTTCGTGGCCCGATGCCCTGCACCGCGTGCTGAAGGAGGCGGGCGTGACGCGCGTCTCCCATGTCCCCGATGCCGGCCATGCGCGGCTCATCAGCCTGTGCGAGAACGACGGGGAGATGGTGACCAACGTGCTCACCACCGAGGAGGAGGGCATCGCCATCGCGGCGGGCGCCTGGCTCGGCGGGGCGGCCAGCGTGCTGCTGCTGCAGTCCTCGGGCGTGGGCAACTGCATCAACATGCTCTCGCTGCCCGCCATCGGGCGTTTCCCGCTGCTGATGCTGGTGACGATGCGGGGCGAGTGGGCGGAGTTCAATCCATGGCAGGTGCCCATGGGCAGCGCGACGCAGACGACGCTGCAGGCGATGGGCGTGACGGTGCAGCGCGCCGATACGCCGCAGGATCTGATCGCCACCGTGGAAAGCGCCGCCGCACTGGCGTTCAAGGCCGACCAGCAGGTCGCGGTGCTGATCTCCCAACGGCTGCTGGGGAGGAAGACATGGTAAGCGCCACCCTCGGCCGCCGCGAGGCGGTCGCCGCCCTGATGGTGGACCGCGGCGACCTGCTGGTCGTCACGGGCCTGGGTTCGCCCGCCTACGATCTCCACGCTGCGGGCGACCACGACGCCAACTTCTATCTCTGGGGCGCGATGGGAGGAGCGGCGCTGATGGGCCTGGGCCTGGCCCAGGCGCAGCCCGACAAGCCCGTGCTGGTGCTGACCGGCGACGGCGAGGCACTGATGGGCATGGGCGGGCTGGCGACCATTGCGGTGGCCGCTCCGAAGAACCTCACCATCGCCGTCCTCGACAACGGTCACTTCGGCGAAACCGGCATGCAGAAGAGCCACACCGGCCGCGGCCTTGATCTGGCCGCCGTCGCCGCCGCCTGCGGCCTTGCCGAGACCGGCACGATCACGGACATGGCCGGGGTCGAGAGCCTGCGCACCTCCCTCCACAAACCCGCCGCCGGACCGCGCCTCTTCGTGCTGAAGGTGGAGGCGCGCAACCTGCCCCGCTCCCTGCCCGCGCGCGATGCGGTGTACCTCAAGAACCGCTTCCGGGCCCATCTCGGGCTGGGTGTGAGCTAGCGGGTCCCTGGCGTCCGTCGCTGCCGTGCCTCTTGTGTGCCGGCCCCCGAAACGTCGTAAACTGCCCTGACAACTCCCAGACGATCTGCGAACGGGGACCCAGACCATGCCGATGTCCATTCCGCCCAAGCCGACGCGCGCCGAGCAGCTCCTGCCCAAGGACTGCTACTACACGCCCGATTGGTTCGAGCGCGAGCATGCCGAGCTCTTCAGCCGCTCGTGGACCTTCGCCTGCGTCGTGCAGGACCTGCCCAATCCCGGCGATTACCGCGCGGTGCAGGTCAACCGCTATCCCATGGTCGTGATCCGCGGCAAGGACGGCGACATCCGCGCCTATCACAACACCTGCCGCCACCGCGGCACCAAGCTCTTCGAGGACGGCCAGGCCGGCAACTGCCGCCACGGCATCGTCTGCCCCTATCATGCCTGGACCTACAATCTGGATGACGGCAGCCTGCGCGGCCTGCCCAAGAAGGAACTTGCCTTCCCCGACCTCGACCTCAAGGCCCACGGCCTGCACAAGGCGGCGGTCGGCATCCTGGGCGACCTGATCTTCGTCAATCCCCAGGCGGTGCCGGAAGAGGATTTCGAACTCTGGCTCGGCTCCATGCGCGACACGCACATGTGGCCCCACAAGCTCGACATGCTGAGCGAGAAGCGGCCGGTGCGGTACGACTTCGGCGCCAACTGGAAGGCGTTCTGCGAGAACGCCATGGACGGCTATCACCTCTCCTACCTGCACGACAAGACGCTGATGGGCCCCGACATCGAGGACCAGCGCTGGGATGCGGTGGGGCGCCACTGGGTGACCATCGCCAGCGGCGAGAACGAGGAGCGCCAGAACAGCCACTTCGCGCGCATCCCCGGCGTCGACACGAGCAAGCCCTATCCGGTGGTCTACCAGTTCTTCCCGAACTCCGGCGTGCTCTCCTCCTCGATCTTCTTCTCGGCCTACACCATCGTCCCCGTCGGGCCCGAGCAGTGTTACCTGGAGCTGCGCACCTGGATGATGCCGCGCGAGAAGCAGGACCCGAGCAGGAAGCCGTCCAAGCCGTCGAGCACCTCGGGCCACGGCTACATCATGAAGGACGGCAAGCGTTACATCTCGATCGACACGCTCTCGTGCCACGCGATGGAAAGCCTCGACTTCCAGATCGAGGACATGTGGGTGTGCGAACAGCAGCAGCAGGCCCTGCACTCGCCCATGATGCAGGTCGGCCCCATGGCCGATGTCGGCGAAACCGCGCTCACCTGGTTCCAGGCCAACATCCTGGACTACGTGCCGCTGCAGGGCCCGGGCGTGCGGATGGCGGCGGAGTGAACAGCGGCGAGCGCGCCGTCGCCATCGCCGCGGAATCCCCCGACACGCCGGAAGCCCGCGCCCTGCTGCAGGCCTCCGAGGACGCGATGAATGCGCTTTATCCCGCCGAGGCCAATTACATGCTCGACGTCGCGGGCCTGATGGCGCCGGAGATCACCTTCCTGGTCGCGCGCCTGGACGGCGAGGCGGTCGGCTGCGGCGCTCTCGCCCGGCACGACGGCTGGGCCGAGATCAAGCGCCTGTTCGTGGCGCCCGCGGCGCGCGGGCGCGGCTTGTCCCGGCAACTGATGAGCGCACTCGAAACGGCGGCGCTGTCGGACGGCATCGCGCTCGTACGCCTGGAGACCGGTGACCGCCAGCCCGAGGCGCTCGGCCTCTACCGCAGCATGGGCTACGCCGAGCGCGGCGCCTTTGCCGACTATCCCGAAGGCCCGCCCAGCCTGTTCTTCGAGAAGCGGCTCTAGAGCGCCACCGCCAGCTTCCTCGCCTCGTAGAACGCCATGCTCGCCGTGCGCGCCGAGACGGTGTCGCCGATGGCGTGCACGTCGAAGGCCTCGGCCTTCAGTTCGGCGGTGAGCGCATCCTGGGGGGTGTTGGTCGTGGCCAGCACCAGGCTGTCGAAGTCCCGCTTTTCCTTGTCGCCGGTGTAGAGGTTCAGCAGCTCGGCGGTGTTGCCGTTCCAGGCGAGCAGGGCTGTTGCCAGCATCACCTCGACGCCGGTCTTCATGAACCGCTCGCGCATGGTTTCGCCCGCCTGGCTGAAGTCGAGCGCGGCGCAGGCGTGTTCGGCCGCCGTCACCACGGTCACCTCGTGGCGCTGCAGCGCCAGGTGCTGGGCGGTGCCGCTGGCCGGCCACCAGCCGTTGATGTCGTCGAGCAGCAGGACGCGGCTGCCCGGCACCACCTTGCCCTCCAGCACATCGTGCACGGTGCAGACGTTGTCCTGATCGGCGCCGGGCAGGCCGTCGAGATGGGGCAGGATGCGCTGGAAGCCGGTGCGGTTGGGGGCCGAGCCCGTTGCGAGGATGACGCTGTCGGGCTCCAGCGCGCGGATCGTCTCGGCATCGGCCCTGGTGCGCAGCATGACACGGATCTGCAGCTTCTCGATCTGGCCCTGGAACCAGGTGAGGAACTGGCCGATCTCGCCGCGTTCGGGCTGTCCGGCGGCAAGGCGGAACTGGCCGCCCAGCTCCTCGCCCTGTTCGATCAGGGTGACGCGGTGGCCGCGCTCGGCCGCGACGCGCGCGCTCTCCAGTCCTGCCGGGCCGCCGCCCACGACGACGACGTGCCTCGGCTTCTCTGCGGCGGGCGGGCGGTCGCCGCCCCAGATCGTCTCGCGGCTGACCGAGGGGTTGATCAGGCAGCTGATGTGGTAGTCGCGCATGCGCCGTCCGATGCAGAGCTGGTTGCAGCTGATGCAGGGACGGATGTCCTCCGGGCGGCCTTCGCGCGCCTTGTTGGCCAGATGCGGATCAGCGATCTGGCCGCGCACGATGGAGACGAGATCGGCCTTGCCGGCGGCGATCACCTCCTCGGCGTTGGCCGGGGTCTTCACGCGCGCCTCGGCGGTGACGAGCGCGTGTTTCGTCACCTCCTTGAACTTCGCGGCATCGGGCGGCCCGAGCATCATGTCGAAGTGGATGCCGGGCACGATCTTGTTGAACTGGTTGAGGTAACTGCCGGTGCCGCAGGAGAAGTAGTCGACAAGGCCGCGCGCATCGAGCCAGGCGACAATCTCCTGCTTGTCTTCGATCGAAAGGCCGCCGGGGTAGGGTTCGGCGCCCGAGATCGTCATGCCGACGATGAAGCCCTTGCCGCAGGCCTTGCGGATACGGCCCGCGATCTCGGTGGTAAAACGCAGCCGGTTCTCCAGGCTGCCGCCCCATTTGTCGGTGCGCCGGTTGGTGATGGGCGACCAGAACTGGTCGATCAGGCAGTTGTAGCCGGCGAACAGGTCGACGCCGTCGAAGCCGCCCTTCTGATCGCGCACCGCCTGATCGACAAAGGCTTCGATCAGCTCCTCGATCTCGCCCTCGGTCATGGCGTGGCTGCCCCAGGGATCGTGCATGCTGGGGCGGCCGGAGGGCGACCAGTAGGGGCTCCAGGAGTTGTCCTGATCGCCGTGGCCGCCGACATGGTAGATCTGGTGGCACATCACCGCGCCTTCGGCGTGGCAGACGTCCGTGATCCTGCGGAAGTGCGGGATGACGCTGTCGTCGTGGCGGAAGTTGCCGCGGGTCAGGATGGCGGTGTCGTGGGGCGGCGTCGGCTCGACCACGATCATGGCCGCCCCGCCGCGCGCGCGCTCGCGGTAGTAGCCGAAGTGCATGTCGGTCGGCAGGCCGTTCTCGGACATGTTGGCGGTGTGGGCGCCAAAGACGATGCGGCACTTCAGCTCGTGGCCGTTCAGCTTCACGGGGCTGAACAGGTTGGGAAACTGCGGATGCGCGGCCATGGCTGACTTCTCCCCCGAGAACGATCCGGGGAAACCTTAGGGCCGTGGGGAGGCCGCCGGAAGGGCCTTTCAGCCGTCGCCGGGCGGCGGCGTATCCCGGGCGCCGGGTTCGATCTTTTTCTCGCGCTCCCGGATCTGGTGCATGAAGGCGCCGGCGATGATACCGCTGGGCAGCGCGACCGTGCCCACGCCCAGCACGGCGACGAGACCCGCGATGACCCGCCCGGCCACCGTCACCGGATAGACATCGCCGTAGCCCACCGACGTCAGCGTGATGATGGAGAGCCACATGGCGTCGCCCACGCTGGCGACCTTCTCGGGCTGGGCGCCGTGTTCGGCGAGGTAAAGGAAGACGCCGGCCAGGTACCACAGCAGGGCGGCGGCAAAGATCGCCGCCATCATGGGCTGGGCCGAGGCCCGGATCGTGTTGACGATCAGCGAGAAGGCCTGGAAGTAACGCGCCAGCTTGAACAGGCGGATCAGGCGCAGCACGCGCAGCCATGCCGGCGGCGACAGGCCGAGCAGGACGTAGACCAGCTCCGGCATGAAGGCGAGCAGGTCGATCGTCACCATGAACCAGTTGGCGCGCAGATAGGCGATGCGGCCATGCAGACCCTGGTAGCGGCTGTCGGCGCCCGCCACCCACAGGCGCGCGAGGAACTCGATGGCGAAGGCAACGACGATGATGCGGTTGATCCACCAGAAGGCCTGCGCGTCACCGCGCGCGACCTCGTTCTCGGGATCCATGGTGTAGAGCGCGATCGAGAGCAGGATCAGGCCGACCAGGATCCAGTTGACCGGCGTCAGACCGGAACGGCCATGGGCCTTGCTCTCGAGCTGGCGGTCGAGGGCGCGCTGAAGGCGTGCGATGGGGCTCATGCCTGGCCGATCATGGCGGGGGATCCTGCACCGGGTTCAATCCAGGCGCTTGAAATCCTCCATCGCCGCGACGAGCGCAAGACGGATGTTGCGGTCGAAGCAGGAATGCCCGGCATCGGGACAGGGCACATATCGCGCCTGCGGCCAGGCCTTGTGCAGGTCCCAGGCGTTGGCGAGCGGACAGTTGAAGTCGTCCTCGCCGTGCACGATGACGCCGGGAATGGGCGCCAGCCGGTGGGCGTTGGCAAGCAGGCTGCCGGGCGGCAGGAAGATGTTGTTGCGGAAATAGACGATGGAAAGGCGCGCGCCCACCACGTCCATCTCCGGGCTGTCGAACTCCTCCTCGGCGAGATCGATGTCGAGGTTGCGGCTGCGGCCCAGGATCTCGGCCTGGTCCATCCAGCCCTTGATGACCGGCCAGTGGATAGCCGGATCCGGGTCCAGCATGCGCCGCTCCAGGGCGCCGTCGAGATCGTCGCGCTCCTCCTCGGGCACGGAGGCGACCAGCATCTCCCAGGCTTCCGGGCGGACCTGGCGGGAATCGTGGAAGCCCCAGCGGTTCTCGATGGAGCGGCCCAGCGAAATGCCGCGCACCACCAGCCCCATGCAGCGCTCGGGATGGGCCTCGGCGTAGGCGAGCGCAAGGGCGCTGCCCCAGGAGCCGCCGAAGACGATCCAGCGTTCGATGCCGAAGAGTTCGCGCAGCTGCTCGATGTCGCCGATCAGGTGCGGCGTCGTGTTGTCCCGCAGTTCGCCCAGCGGCGTGGAACGCCATGTGCCGCGCTGGTCGAAGGCGATGAGACGGTAGTGCCCGGGATCGAAGAAGCGGCGGATGTGGGACGACCATGGCGAGCCCGGCCCGCCGTGCAGGAAAACCACGGGCACGCCGTGCGGGTTGCCGCTCTGCTCCACATGCAGGGTGTGCAGGGCATCGACCGGCACCCGGCGCACGTCGAAGGGTTCGATCGGGGGATAGAGATCGTGCTGCATGGAGAACTCGCGGTCGCCTGGGGATGGGGCGCGACCATCCTTCCTGGCGCCGCCCTTGGCAAGGCCGGCAGGCCCGCGCCATCATGGCGCAACAGCTGGAGCAGACATGCCGGTCTTTGTCGTCGAAAGCGCCGACGAGCGCGTCTTCACCATCGATGCCGACACGCCCGAGGACGCCGTGGCGGAGCTTGCGCGCAGCCGCCGATTGGCCCCTTCCTCGCTGCGCGTGGTGCCCATGCCGCGCGAGGAACGCGAGTGGGGCATCCCCGCCGTGATCGTCGCGCTGCTCCTTGTGGGTGGCCTCGTTGTGGCCCTGGCATTGTGAGCGGGACACGCGCCGGTTGACGAAATGGCTCTCCGCGGGCGACCCTATGGGGGCCTGCCGCATAACAGCATGGAGAGTAAGTCCTTGGAATTACAGAGATTTGGCAAGAACGCCGCGGTTGACGATATCGTCAATGCGTTGCGGCGGGACGGCGCTGCCGTCATCGAGAACCTGGTGGAGGAGGCGATCGTTGACGATCTGAAGGGCGATCTGCGCGAGCCCTTCGATACCCTGGGAAGGGAAACCGAGAACGACTTCAACGGTTACAAGACCCTGCGCATCAACAGCGTCCTGGAGCTTTCGCGGACCTCGGCCGAACTGATCGGCCACAAGAAGGCGATGGAGGTGATGGACGAGATCCTGCTGGAATACTGCAAGTCCTACCGCATCGGTTCCTGCACCGCGATCGAGATCCATCCCGGCGAAAAGGACCAGGTGCTGCACCGCGACGACAGCATCTATCCCGTGCGCATGCCGGGCCTGGAGATGCAGATGAGCGTCATGTGGGCGCTCGACGATTTCACCATCGAGAACGGCGCGACCCGCATCGTGCCGGGCAGCCACCGCTGGATCGAGCCGCGCGACGTGCGCGAGGGCGACGAGGTGGTCCAGGCGCCGATGTCGAAGGGTTCCGCCCTGCTCTATCTCGGTTCCACCCAGCATGGCGGCGGCGGCAACAACTCCGACGAGACGCGCGCGGGTCTCGTCAACACCTATGCCCTGGGCTGGCTGCGCCAGGAGGTGAACCAGTATCTCTCGATCCCCCAGGACGTGGTGCTGAGCTACCCGCGTCACATCCAGGAACTGATCGGTTATGCCGGTCACGGCGACGATCTGGGCTGGTATCCCAATCCCGAAGGCGAAGGCTGGCTGCCGGGTTACACCGAGAGCTGAGGACGAAGGCGCTGGCGCACAGGCCGTGCGCCGCCGCAGAATCGGCCATGAGTGTGCGCGCCTGCCGGGCGCGCTACCCTCATGGCCGATGGCTTTTCAGGGGGAGGACGACATGGGCGATATCTTGATTGCGGGCGCGCGCGCCTGGGGCGGCGAGGTGTGCGAGGTGCTGGTGCGTGACGGAAGGATCGCCGCGCGTGGCGCCACGGTCGATGCCGCGCCCGATGCCCGGCGCATCGACGGGACAGGCTGTTTGCTGCTGCCGGGCCTGATCGATGCCCACACCCATCTCGACAAGACACTGATCGGACTGCCCTGGCATGCCCACC
>CALLQH010000388.1 GCA_938014945.1 uncultured bacterium
CGAACTCGGCATTGACCAGGACAAGGACTAGAGCCTTTCCTGAGCGGGCAGGCTCGTCTAGAACCCCGGCCACTGGCCAACGGGAGTCTGACATGACGCAGGGCCGCCGCCCGCGCATCCTTCATCTGGACCGCCTCGCCGCAGGAGAGCGCGAGGCGCTGGTCAAGCGCGGGGTGATCGATCTCGCCGACTTCATCGCGCGCGCCCGGCCCATCGTCGATGCCGTGCGCGAGGAGGGCGATGTCGCGCTGGTGCGCTTTGCCCGCGACTTCGACAAGGTCGAGATGACGGCGGAAAACATCCGCGTTACCGAGGCCGCCATCGATGCGGCCTACGATGCCGTGCCCGCCGATGTCGTCGCCGCGATCCGCGAGGCCGCCAGCAACATCGCCCTGGTCCACGAGCGCCAGAAGCCCGACGCCCTGGAGCTGACCGCCGTGCGCCCCGGCGTGCTGGCGGGCGACCGTTACGTGCCTATCGAGGCGGTGGCCTGTTATGTGCCGCGCGGCAAGGGCGCCTTCCCCTCGGTGACGCTGATGACCGCCATTCCCGCGGTGGTCGCGGGCGTACCCCGTGTCGTCGTCATCACGCCGCCGGGACCGGGCGGCACCTGCGATGCCGGCACCATGGTCGCCGCCCGGGAGGCCGGTGTATCCGAAATCTATCTGGCGGGCGGCGCCCAGGGTGTCGCTGCCGTCGCCTACGGCACCGCCACCGTGCCGAAATGCCGCAAGATCGTCGGGCCGGGTTCGCCCTGGGTCGGTGCGGCGATGCAGATCTGCGCGGAGGCCATTGCGCCCGGACCGCCTGCGGGGCCCTCCGAGAGCATGGTGCTGGCCGACGAGACCGCCGATCCCTACCGCACGGCGCTGGACCTGCTGGTCGAGGCCGAACACGGGCCGGACTCCACGACCTTCCTGGTCTGCTGGGACGAGGCCTTCGCCGAGGCGGTCGCCGATCATGTCGTCGCCCTGCTCGGCCGCCTGGGCGCGGAGCGGGCCGAATGGGCGGGGCTTGCACTGGGCGTCAACGGCGGCCTGGTGATCGCCCGCGACGGCGAGGATGCCGTCGCCTTCGCCAACGAATTCGCGCCCGAACATCTCCAGATCGCCAGCACGCGGGCCTGGGACTGGGTGCCCGGCATCGTCAACGCCGGCGAACTGCTGCTGGGCCAGGACGCGCCGTTCTCCATGGCCAACTTCATGATCGGCGTGAACGCCGTGCTGCCCACCGGCGGCATGGCCGCAACCCATTCCGCGCTCGGCGTGCTCGACTACATGAAGCGCCAGTCCATTGCCGACGTCTCGGCCGGTGGTTACGAGCGGTTGGCGAAACAGACCGAGGCCTTCGCCCGCTACGAAGGCTTCGACGCCCACGCGCTGGCCATCGCCGCGCGCCGGAAGAGCTGACGGCGCGGCCCATGGGCGCGGTCGCCACGGAGGGCATCTGGACGCCGGATCAGGTCGATCCCGCGCTGCTCGATCCGCCGGTCGCGATCCGCCCGCCCGAGGAAGTGACCCGCGCCGAGGCGCTTTCTGCCACCAAGGCCTCCGCGCTGTCCTTCGCCCGCGTCCTGATCCGCCGCATGGTGCAGGAGCGCTGGAAGATCACCACGGAACTCTGGGAGATCGACGGGGAGGGCCGGGGCACCGCCGCCTTCCGCATCCAGACCGCCGAACGGCCGCTGCACTTCGTCGTCTTTGCCGACAACCTGCCCGACGAGGAGAAGTCCGAACGCATCGTCGGCAGCCGCTACGACGGTGTCGGTTATCTCGGCCAGGGCGAGATCGACCGCGCGCATATCGAAACCATGCGCGAGGAAACCGCCAACTTCGTGCTGGGCCGCGCCGGCCCCACGGTGATCGGCCTGACGCGGGTCAACCGCAGCGCAGGCGCCTTCGATGCCGCCGTCGAGGCGCTGGCCGCGGGCCGCCAGCCGCGTTTGCCCGGCGGCTACCTGCTGCGCAACAACGGCTTCTGGGGCAACGGCCGCCACGGCACGGCGATCTTCCCGGGCTTTGCGCCCGAGCACCCGCTGAGCCACCCCTATTCCGGCGAGATGATGACGCTCTACATGTGGCGTCACTTCGGCTGCGAACTGGCCGAGCATCTGGCCCGCTGCCGCAATCCGCAGGCCGCCCGTTTCAGCGATGCGATGAAACGCCATCTCGGCATGGGCAACGCCTCGGGCCTGGGCATGGTGCCCTTCGTCATCGCCCACCCCAAGCGCATCCACGCCTGGGTCGTCATGCGCGAACTCGCCATCGCCCACGCTCTGGGCGAGAGGGTGGTGCCGCAATCGGGCGAGGTGGCGCGGCTGATCGGCCTGATCGACCGGGCCATCGCCTATTTCACGCTCCACGACCGCAGCGGCAAGGCGATGTATGCGCCGTCCTCCGTGCTGCGTTCGGACCTCGGCCGCCTGCGCGACGAAGTGGCGATCTTCGGCGCCGAGGGCACCATGTGCGGTACGCCCGCCGGGCGGCCCTGGCAGGCGCTGGAAGCCTGGGCGCACGAACACTGCGACCGCGAGAGCCTGGAGCTGTTCCACTCCCTGCTGATCGAGCTTTACCCGGAGCGCGCCTTTGAGCTGGCGCGTCTGGCGGCCGTGCCGGGGGATTTCGCCAACGACAGCGATCCGGCCATGCCGGCTGCCGAGCTCGCCGCGCTGATCCGGCGCGACTACGGCTGGGCGCTGGCCATGGATGTCACCGCGCCCGAGGCGCGCCATCACTTCTGGTACTACTCGGAGGAAAACGTCGAACCGCGTCTGGGCGAGCGCGGCGTCGATCCGGGCGACGAACACGAGGCCTTTGTCGATGTGCCCGGCGCGGTGCAGGCCCTGCTTGCCGATCTGGAGGAGCAGCCTGCGACGATGACCACGGCGGCCTTCCTGCTGGCCCATCCCGGCCACCGTTTCATGGCCGAACGGGTGCAGTCCATGGCAGGCCTGCCCTATGGCGAGGTGCGCGGCCATGTCACCCATGCCCGCTTCCAGCCCTGCCACCTGATCCGCTTTGCCCTTTCCCTGCTCGGCATGGAGGATTTCGACCCCCGCTCCAGCCTCTGGGTGCGCGGCACCTTCCTGCAGGGCGCGCCCATCGCCGACGATCTGGCGCAGGGGCGCGAGGACGACTGGATCTACCCCCTCGAACCGGACGTGTGAGGACGCATGAACGCCCAGGATTTCCACCGGAGCCTCATCGTCGTCGACGCGCTCCAGGCCAGCGCCTGGGACCGCGAGCTGCTGCAGGAACTGGTCGACGGCGGCGTCACCGCGGTCAACGTCACGCTGGTCTATTGGGAGGATGCCCGCGCCACCCTCGACCGCATCGGCGAATGGCACCGCCTGTTCGAGCGCCACGGCGACCTGGTGATGCCCGCCCGAACGGCCGAGGACATCGAGGAAGCCAAACGGCAGGGCAAGGTCGCCATCATCTTCGGCCTGCAGAACTGCTCGCCCATCGAGGACGACCTGGCGCTGGTCCAGGTCTTCAACGAGCTGGGTGTGAAGATCATGCAGCTCACCTACAACAACCAGAGCCTGATCGGCGCTGGCTGCTACGAGAAGGTCGATGCCGGGATCAGCCGCTTCGGCCGTGAGGTCATCGCCGAGATGAACCGCGTCGGCATGCTGATCGACCTCAGCCACTCGGCGGAGTTCACCTCGCTCCAGGCGATCGAGATCAGCGAGCGCCCCGTCGCCATCACCCATGCCAATCCGCTTTCCTTCCACCACGGCATCCGCAACAAGTCCGACACCCTGCTGAAGGCTCTCGCGGAGTCCGGCGGCATGCTCGGCTTCTCGACCTATCCCTTCCACATCGGCGGCTCCGACACACCGCTGGAGAAGTTCTGCGGGATGATCGCCGACACCGTGGACATGCTCGGCATCGAACACGTCGGCATCGGCTCGGACATGTGCCGCAAGCACAGCCGGGAGTATCTCGACTGGATGCGCAGTGGACGCTGGTCGAAGGAACTCGACAGCGGCGAGGCCAAGAGTGCGGGCGGCGGCTGGCCCGACTACCCCGCCTGGTTCCGCACCCCGGCCGACTTCCCCAACATCACGCAAGGGCTGCTCGCCAAGGGTTTCAGCGAGGATGACGTCGCCCGCATCATGGGGCGCAACTGGCTGGAGTTCTTCCGTTCGAGCTTCGCCCCGGCATGACCACGCCTGTCGCCATGCTGGAACTGCAGGTCTGGGCCGCCCGCGCGCTGATCGCGGCGGGGTTTCCCGGCGGCGCGGTGGATCAGGCCGCGCGGCTGGTGGCGCTCTCGCAGGTTGCGCATGAGGAGTCGGCGGCGGCCTTCGTCGCCGATCTTCCCGGCATTGACGCACGCGATCATGGCGTACCCGAACTGGGCGAAGGCGGCGCCATCGACGGACGCGGGCTTCATGCGCTTGCCGTCGCACCGGGCGTGCTTGATCTGGTCTGCGCTGATCCGGCGCCGGTGGTCTGGTCTGTCAGCGCCAGTCCCGGGGCCTGGGTGCTTCCCGGTCTTGCCCTGCAGGGTGCGGCGCGCGGACGGGCCGTGCTTGCCGTTTCCCCGGTCCGCGCCGTGATGGCCTGGAACGACGGCGAGGGTACGGCCTTTGCGGAGGCGTATGGTGAAGCCTGCGCTGGGCTGCTCGCCGCCGCAGGCTTCGATGCTGCAGTCCCCGCGAACGGCTACTGCGTCACCGCCGCCGACGGCATTGCCCGCAAGGATGTCTGCGCCGCTGCGTCGCGCGCCGTCTCCGCCGCCGACCATGCGGCCCATCTGGCGCATCTGCGCGCGGAGGGTTTCGCCATGCCGCGTGCGGTATGGGACGGCATCACCGGTTGGGGCTGCCGGATGCTCGTCCCCACTTCCGACCGCTCCAAGGCACAGGCCGGCGGCGACATGGGCGAGGGCTGAGGCTCAGGTCGCGCTGTAGGCGCTGATGACCAGCGTGTGCACAGGTCCCTGTGTTTCACCAAGGCGGACGAAGCCGGCCTCTTCCTGCAGCCTGCGCGAGGCCAGGTTGGGTGCGTCATAGACCCCCAGGATGCGCGCCAGCCCCGCCGTGCCGGTGCCATGGGCCAGCACGGCCCGCAGCGCCTCGGCGGCATAACCCCGGCCCCAGGCCTCCGGCGCCAGAGCGATGCCGAATTCGACATCGCCGTCATAGTCCGCTGGCAGGCCGTGGGCATCGGTCAGGCAGATGTGGCCGACGAAACCGCCTTCGCTCGTCTCGATGACCCAGGCTCCCGTGCCGCGATCTGCAAAGGCCTGCTGGGCGATGATCCAGGATTCGGCCTCCTCGCGCGGCATGACCCGGTCGTCGAACATGTAGCGGCGCACGTCGGGATGGATCCAGTGCTGCCACAGGCGATCGGTATCGGCGGTCGTCGCGGGGCGCAGGACAAGGCGTTCGGTGGTGAGGACGGGAAGGGACATGCAGAGGACCTAGTGGGCGAAGGCGACCTGTTCGCGGTTGTAGAAACGCGCCGCCAGGAACAGCAGCACGATGGTGATGAGGAGCGTCGAGCCTGCCGACAGCAGCAGGTCGAACATCGGCGCGCCCTCGCCGCGCACGATCTGGCCGATCAGGATGGTCTGGCCGTAGGTCGGCACCAGCATCGACAGGACCGTGGGCTGCAGCGGCACGAAGACCATGATCATGCCCGGCACAGCCGGCAGCAGCGGCAGCAGGCCCAGATAGGTCTGGGTCTCCTTGAAGCTCTTGGTGATGGTGGCGACGATCATCTGCACGGCCACCGCCAGCATCTGGATCGGCACGGTGACGAGGAAGATGAGCGCGAAGTCGCCCACCGAGGGATTGACCTTGAGGCCCACCCCCAGCAGGCCGAGCCCCGTGAAGATCAGCTTGTAGGCGACGACCGCCGCCAGCACCGCCAGGGCCGTGAAGGCGAGCGAGGCGATGTACTTGCCCAGCATCAACTGCCAGCGGGGCAGGGGGTTGATCAGCAGCGGTTCCAGCGAGCCGCGCTCGCGCTCGCCCGCCGTGGTGTCGATGGCGAGGTACACGCCGCCGATGAAGACGTTAAAGATCAGGAACGGCGCCATCATGTTGAGAAAGATGCCGCTGATCGAGAGGCTGGCTGCGACGTTGACGCTCTTGATGGTCACCGGGCTTGCGACATCGGGCCCCAGGCCGTGGACCGCCAGGCGGCTGGCGGCGATCTCGCGGTTGAAGCGGTTGATCAGCTCCACGGTGCGCCCGATCGCCATGATCGAGGAAAGCCGCGAGGAATCGATGATGAGCTGGATTTCCACGTTGCGCTCGGCGGCGTAGGCCTCGGCGTAGTCCTCCGGGAAGATCAGCACGGCCGGATGGGTGCCCTGGCGCACGGCACGGGGGACGTCCTCGATGTCGGTCTCCACCACGTCGGCGCCCTGTTCACGCACGAAGGCGACGAATTCCGGCGCCCGGTCCGATCCCTGGGCGACGATGACATGCTCGGCGACCTTGGGCGCCGACAGGGTGGCGCCGACAAACAGCACCAGGGCGCCCAGCACCACGGGGCCGATCAGGGGATAGATCATCGACAGGATGGTCGAGCGGCGGTCGCGCAGGTTGTCGCGCAGCTCCTTGGCGGCCACGATCCCAATCTTCTCAAGCATCAAGCTGCTCCTTCAGCGCCTCAAAGGTGGCCTTTTTCTTCAGTTCGGCCTCCTCGCGGGCGATGGCGACGAAGATCTCCTCCAGGTCCGCCTGGCCGGTCATGTCGGAGAGCTGCCCGGGCGTGCCCTCGGCGACGACCCGCCCGTGGCCCATGACGATGATGCGGTCGCACAGGGCCTGTACCTCCGACATGATGTGGCTGGAAAACAACACACAGCGCCCCTGATCGCGGATACGCCGCACCATATCGCGCACGGCACGGCTGGAATCGACGTCCAGGCCGTTGGTCGGCTCGTCCAGCATCACGTTGTGGGGTTCGTGCACCAGGGCCCGGGCCAGGGCCACCTTCAGGGTCTGCCCCTTGGAGAAGCCCTTGGCGCGGCGGTCCGCGACGTCTTCCATGCCCAGGGTCGCGACCAGCCCGTCGATTCGCGATTCCAGCTCGGCGGCGGGCAGGCCGTGGAGCCGGCCGTAGTAACGGACGTGCTCGCGGCCGGTGAGGCGGGGATAAAGCCCCCGGTTGTCCGGCAGTACGCCGATCCGCCGCTGAACCTCCTGGGGTTCGCGGGCGGCGTCGTGGCCGTCGACCAGCGCCTGGCCCGAATCGGGCTTCATGATGGTGTAGAGGATGCGCAGGGTCGTGGTCTTCCCCGCGCCATTGGGGCCGATCAGGCCGGTAACCTCGCCATCGCGGGCGGTGAAGCTGACATTCTCAACTGCAACGACATCCTTGAACGTCTTGCGAAGATTGCGCACCTCGATCATCGCTAGCCCCCTGTCTGCCCCGTTTTGCCCAGCACCGGGACTACATGTTGTAGGCGCGTCTTTCGAGTGACAATGGACATAAATGTCACACCTGCGGACCGATATTCCCTTGTGTTTCCGCTGCTTTTGCCTGATGTTGGACCCAAGTCATCGCGCCCGGAATGCCGATTCGCGTTTGGGCGACCTCCTGCATAAACTTGTGCAGGAACGTTGGTTGCCCTCAGACGTTGATGGGTGTGCGGCGCAAGCCACAAGCTAGGACCGATTTAATTCGGAAGGGGAAGACGTATGAATCTTTCGATCAAGACCATGGTGGTTGGAGCTGCTGCAGCGTTCGCGCTGTCGGCCTGCACCACCGTCAGCTCCATCGACCGCGTTGCGGAGATGGGCTCGAGCGGCAACGCTTTCACCGATGGCCTCCATGCCGGCTACGTTGAGCTGGCCTACAAGGAAGCCGGTTTCTACGACTGGATCGACGCGGGCTTCTTCCGCGACAAGGCCGAGGCCGCCGGCATGGGCGAAGTCGTCCTGCCCGAGGATCCCAATACCTGGTCGATCGACGACGAGGCTCAGCTCGCCGAGCTCAACTCCGAGCGTGCCCGCCTGATCGGCGTGCTCGACAGCGGTGCCCGCAGCGACATGCCCGAACTGGCCGCCATCGCCCAGACCAGCTTCGACTGCTGGGTCGAGGAGGCCGAGGAAGGCCCCGAGCATAACGGCCCGATCGCCGATCATCAGGTTCGCGAGCTCGGCAAGTGCCGCGCCGACTACCTGACGGCCATGGAAGAGATGACCACTCCCGTGATCGAAGATGTCGTTGTGATCGAGGAGCCGACGGCTACCGAGTTCATCGTGTACTTCGGCTGGGATGTCGCCGAGCTTTCGCCCCTGGCGCAGAGCTTCCTGAACGATGTCGCTGACGAGGCCGCTGCTCAGGATCCTGCGGTGATCAGCATCGGTGGTTACACCGACACCTCGGGTTCGGCCGAATACAACATCAAGCTCTCCGAGCGTCGCGCCGACAATGTCGCCGCCTACCTCGCGGGCCAGGGTGTTGACAGCTCGATCATGGATGTCCGCTGGTTCGGCGAGGAAGACCTCGCGGTTCCGACCGAGGACGGTGTCCGTGAGCCGAACAACCGCCGCGTCGAAATCACCTTCGAGTGATGATCTGACGCAGCCGCAAGGCTAAGCTGCCGGGCCGCATCTCGAAAGGGATGCGGCCCGGTCCTTTTTGGGGATACCGGCATCGCCACGGAGCAGCCCATGCGCGCCTTCTTCGATCTTGCCGCTGCCGTCGTCGCCCTCGCCGCAGCCTTCGGTTATCTCAACCACCGCTTCGTGCATCTGCCGCACACCATCGGGCTGGTCGCCATCGGCCTGGCGGTGTCGCTGGTGATGATGGCGATCGACGCGGTGATGCCGGGGCTGGGTCTGGGCGATGCCGTGCGCGAGGCGCTCACCGACATCGATTTCTCCGATGCCCTGCTCGAGGGCATGCTCTCGTTCCTGCTCTTTGCCGGCGCCCTGCATGTCGATCTCGATGCGCTGGCCAGCCGCAAGTGGGTCATCACCCTGACGGCGACGCTCGGCACCCTGATCTCCACCTTCCTGATCGGCGGCGTGCTCTGGCTGATCGTCGGCCTGCTGGGCATCGCGCTGCCGTTGATCTGGTGCCTGGTGTTCGGCGCCCTGATCGCGCCGACCGATCCCGTGGCCGTGCTCGGCATCCTCAAGCGCACCCGCGTGCCCAAGACGCTGGAAGCCAAGATCGCGGGCGAAAGCCTGTTCAACGACGGCGTCGGCATCGTCGTCTTCACGATCCTCGCCTCGGTGGCGGTCGGTTCGGGCGATCACGAGGTGACGGCGCTGTCCGTGGCCACGCTGTTCATCGTCGAGGCGGTGGGCGGCGTCGCGCTGGGCCTGATTCTCAGTTTCGTCGCCTACCGCCTGCTGAAGACCGTCGACGAGCACAATCTTGAGGTCATGATCACCCTGGCACTGGCCATGGGCACCTTCGCCATCGCCCATGCGATCCACGTTTCCGGTCCCATCGCCACGGTCTGCGCCGGACTGCTGATCGGCAACCTGGGCACCCGTTTCGCCATGAGCGAGCGCACGCGCGAGCACACCACGTCGTTCTGGGAACTGGTCGACGAGATCCTCAATTCCGCACTCTTCCTGCTGATCGGCTTTGAGGTGGTGGCGATCACCCTGGAATGGCCGATCCTGCTGCTGGGCCTGATCGCGGTGCCTCTGGCTCTGGGCGCGCGCTTCGTCTCCATCGGTCTGCCGGTCGGTGTGCTGAAGCTGTTCGGTGCGCCCTTCAGCCAGGGCACCGTGCGCATCATGACCTGGGGCGGGCTGCGCGGGGGCATCTCCGTGGCGCTTGCCCTTTCGCTTCCTCCGGGCCCCGAGCGGGAGATCCTGCTGACCATCTGCTACATCGTCGTCCTCTTCTCCATCCTGGTGCAGGGCACCACCATGGAGCGCGTCGTCGCGCGCATCGCCAGAGAGGAACAGGCCAGCGCATGACGGCCCCCATCGGCTTGCTGTGGCTCTGCGCCTGTGCCGCCATGGCCGTGGCGTTCTGGAGCGGCGGGGCAGAGGCGGACACTGAGGCTGTGCCTCCGGGAGAGGGGCGCATAGCGCTGACCCTTGCGGGCGGCGCCGCGGTGCCTCAGCGGCATGTCCGCTACTGGGGCAGCGGCGCAATCTGCGAAAATGCGTCGTGGGACGGCGGTGATTTCTTCGGCGAGGTCGGCCATTGCGAAGCGGTGGGCGACCGCTACTGGCGGCGCGGCGCGATCGACATCGATCTGCTGCTTGCCCGCTTCGCCTTTCTGACCGATTTTCTGGTCGCCCCGCCGCAACCTTACCGCGAGATCGACAGCCGGATCGGGCCGCTTACCCTCTATGCCTTCGAACTGGAGGATGTGCCGGGCCAGATCAGCGGCTGCAACGGATTTGTCCGCGGCTACGATGCCAACGGCACCGGATACCATGCCTATCTGATCGGCTATGCCTGCGCCGATCGCCGTGCGCTGGACGATGCGCGCGCCGATGCGCTGTTGCGTGGCCTCTCGGTTCGCGGCGCCTTTTCGTCCCTTTTGCCCTGAAAAGCGCGCTTGCGGCTTGGGCGCGCCTGCGGTGGTTCAGCCCCGGTTTCCTGTGTCCGGATAACGTCCATGTGTGCGCCGAATTGGTACAGAACCGCCGATTGCTCGTTTGTCAGGTGGGCAAAGCCTGCTAGTCTGCCCGAAGGTCGGATCGAGCGTCGGGGGGCGTCTCGCCGAGGGCGCCCTGGTTTTCCAGGCGGCATGACGCGTGTTTGAGGACGGGGACGGACCATGGTGGATGGATCCGGTCGTGATCTTTCGGTGATTCCCGAGGGAACGACTGCCAATGACAGTGGCAGTGCAGGTTTCGACGTCATCACGGCGACGTCGCAGGCTGACATTGTTGTAAGCGATGGCGAATGGGTCCTGCGGGCCAGTTTCGACCGTCAGGGCCATGATCTCCTGCTGGAAGGGCGCGATGGCGAGCGCCTGCTCATCCGCGACTATTTCAGCCAGGGCGAGGAACCCGATCTGGTCCTGGGCGAGGGCACCCTGGGCGGCCATGTGGTGGCCCGTCTGGCCGGTCCCGCCGCCGAAGGTTTCGCCCAGTCCGGCGCTTCCGACGCCTCGCCCGTGGGCACCATCAGCGATGTGAGCGGTCAGGCCTGGGCGACCCATGTCGACGGCAGCCGTGTGCCGCTCGTGAACGGTTCGGAAATCTACCTCGGCGACGTCGTCGAAACCGCTTCCGGCAGCGCCCTCAACATCGCGTTCCTCGATGGCACCTCGCTCGCCCTGTCGGACGATGCCCGCATGGTCATCGACGACATGGTCTATACGCCGGGTTCGGCCGAGAACAGCGCGGCGATCTCGATGGTCCAGGGCCTGTTCGTTCTGGTGTCGGGCGACATTGCCAAGACCGGCGAGATGACGATCGAGACCCCGGTCTCGACCATCGGCATCCGCGGTACCTCGGTCGCCATCCAGGCCGCCAGCGAGGGCCTGCGCAACCTGATCACCCTGCTGGCCGACCCCGACGGCAATGTCGGCGTGGTCGAGGTCGCCACCCAGGTCGCCCGCGTCATCCTCGATACCCTGGGCGCGTCGACCTCGGTCACCAGCTCGGGCCTTGCGCCGAGTGCGGTGGAGGTGCTGACCGCCGACCAGATCGAGTCCGCCTATCGCGCCGCGCTTTCCACCATGCAGCTGCGCACCGGCACCAGCCTGGGCGTGACGCGGGAACTGGACGGTGAGTCGCCTGGCCCGGGTGATGAGGGCAACGGGCCGGACGGCAACGACGACGATGCGTCGGCCGAAGACCAGGAGTCGTTCCTGGAAGCCGTCAACGATCTGATCGCCGCGCTGCAGAATGTCGGCGTCGATGGTGAGACGTTGACCGGCGAGGAAGAGGATGAACTGGTCGAGGCCGCGGCCGAGGTTCAGGTCGATACCACGCCTGTGCCCAAGATCGTGCTCTCCACACCCGACAAGCTGCGCACGGACACGGCGCCCAACAGCGAGGCGGTCGAAAGCCAGACGACATCGGGCAGCTCCGGCGGCCTCAGCTTCCACAACAACAGTACCGACAGCTTCGGCAACAACGGCAGCGCACAGTTCGGCATTGCCGACAGCGGCGCGCTGGGGTCGCAGTCGGTCACCCCTACCGGTTTCCTGAACGCCGGGCAGACCGCGGGCTTCTTCTTCAATCCCGGTGGCGCGACCATCACCGATCCGATCGCCGGCGGCACGGCGGCTTCGGGCTATTCGGTCACGTTCGACACCGCATCGCTGTCGGCGGTGACCGGCATTTCGGGCAGTGCGACCGGCCGCAACGGCAATGGCTCCAATGGCCTGAACGCCACAACGGTTGCCGAGATCGCGGGGGGCGCTGTGGTCGCCACCACCTCGGGCGGCAACAGCGCGATCGACTATACCCAGATCACCACCCTGGGTGCCGGCACCTCGTTCCTGGTGATCGAGGTGCTGCTGGAGAACATTTCCGGCCAGACGCTCGACCTCGCCTTCCTGGAGAGCATCAACCCCAACCAGGATGCCATCGGGCCCGGCGCCACCCAGGCGACCTTCAATCAGGTCATCGACAATCCTTCGCCCTCCGGCGAGGCGGTCGTCATCGCCACAGGCCCCAACAGCGGCGTCGACTTTGTCCTGTATGCCAACCAGGACGAGATAACGAACGCCAACGACGGGCTCGACGGCGCGGACGTTGCGGTGCGCGCGGCCGTTTCGCCCAGCCAGACCTTCGAGAGCAATCCGGGTGCGTCCTATCTGTTCGATACGCCCAATCCCGGCGGTGGCACCGCCGATGTGGCGATCAACCTGACCTACGAGATCAGCGGCCTGGCCGACGGCGAAACCGCCTATCTCAGCTTTGTCGTCAGTCTCAACATCGCATCAAGTCTGTCGGATGTGCTGTTCGCGCGGCCGGGGCTTCTCACCATTGACGGCCTTGCCGGCAACGACACGCTGATCGGCTCCACGGCGAACGATACGCTGATCGGCAATGCCGGCGATGATTCGATCAACGGCAACGATGGCGATGATTCGCTGCTGGGCGGGGCCGGCACCGACACGCTGGTCGGCGGCGCGGGTGCGGACCGCCTGACGGGTGGGGCCGGTACCGACGGCATCCTCGGGGGTATCGGCAACGACATCATAGTCTGGGCCACCGGAGACGGCAGCGATCAGGTCGATGGCGGCGACGGGGATGACAGCCTGTTCATCGTCGGTCAGGCCGCATCGCCCAGCACGGTTTCGATCACGCAGAACGCGGGCAACGACGTCATCGTGGGCGTCAACGGCGGCGTCGCGGCGGTCGCCGGAAGCGTCGAGCAGGTGCAGATCTTCACCGGTTCGGCAGCCGACAACCTGCACCTCTCCAATCTTGCCGGTACGGATCTCTCCGGCGCCCGCGGCCTGCCGCCTGTCTATGCCGAACTGGGCGACGGCGCCGACACGGCCAACGGCGCCAGCGGCGGCGTTGCGGTGCAGTTCAACGGGCAGGGCGGCGACGACACGCTGATCGGCGGTATCGCCAACGACACACTGGCGGGCGGCAACGGTCAGGACCGTCTGTTCGGCAACCTGGGCGATGACTCGATCTTCGGTGACGGCGGCAACGATTCCCTGCAGGGCTCGGCCGGCAACGATTTCCTGGACGGCGGTGACGGCAACGACGTTCTCGATGGCGGCGCCGGCAACGACGATCTTCTGGGCGGCAGCGGCGACGACCTGATCGTGTGGCAGGGTGGCCAGAGCGCGTCCAGTTCCGACGGCAACGATTTCGTCAACGGCGGCGACGACTTCGACACGCTGCGCCTGTTCGCCAGCGCCGAAGGCGACGGCTTCGAGCTTGGCGCCACCGGCCTGGGTGCGGCTCCCGGTCCGATGCTGGTGGAACACCTGCCCAGCGGCAACGCGGTTTCCGTCTACGGCATCGAACGTATCGAGGTCGTCGGCGGTGCGGGCGATGACCAGGTTCTGGTGGGCACTGTCGGCAGCCACGGCGTCGACAGCGTGTCCATCAGCGGCGGCGCCGGCAACGACGGCGTCGACGGCTCGGGCGCCGACGTCGGACTGGTGGTCGATGGCGGTTCGGGCGCCGACAGCATTCTGGGCGGTTTCGGCAACGACAGCCTTGCGGGCGGTGCCGACAACGACATTCTCGACGGTGGCTTCGGCAACGACCTGCTCGCCGGCGGCGCCGGTGACGACCTGCTGATCTGGCGGGTTGATGGCGATCCGTTGGGCGGCAGCTTCTCCGGAGGCACCAGCGGCCCCTCGAGCTACAGCGAAATCGCTGGCGGCGCGGATGTCTTTCAGGGCGATTCGGGCAACGACAGGCTGGAACTGATCGGTTCGGATGCCTCGCGCGGCGAACTGTCCTTCCACGTCTATTCCGATCTGCTGTTCGAACTGGCGGGCGATGGCGACCTGCATATCGGTGTCGGCGGTGGTGGCGGCGGCACCTTCGTCGAGACCCCTCTGGCCGCATCGTCGGTCGAGTCCTTGATCTTCCATGCCGGCACCGCCAACACCGAAGTTGTGGTCGAGGATGACCTGAGCGGCTCCGGGGTCGGTTTCATCGGTTTCTACGGTTCGTCGGGCGACGACATCTTCGACGGCGGGGATCATGCGGTGGGCGGCTTCCATGTCGCGGCCTACGGCGGCTACGGCGATGATGTGCTGCGCGGCAGTGCCGGTGACGATGTCCTCGACGGCGGCGTTGGCAACGACCGCCTGCTGTCCACCCTGGGCCGCGGCAACGACCAGCTCTTCGGCGGCGTCGGCAACGATCAGGCCGTGGTCGAAGGTTCATCCTCGAGCGAGTTCATCGAGATCTTCGGCGATTCCGGCAATGACGTGATTGTCGCCGCGGGCGGCCATTACGTTGCCCTCGATGGCGTCGAAACCCTGTTCGTGAATACCGGTGACGGCGGTGATTTCGTCACGATCGGGTCGCTCTTCGGCACCGATCTGCTGCAGTCCGGCCTCACCGTTCTGGGCGGCGCCGGCAACGATTTCATCAACGGCGAGGATGCCGGACGCGGCCTGGTGCTCGACGGCGAGGCCGGCGACGACTTCATCATCGGCGGCGATGGCAACGATGATCTCAGCGGCGGTGCCGGCAACGACATCCTGCTGGGCTCGGGCGGCAACGATGCCATCTTCGGCGATTCCGGCAACGACGAGATCGTCTGGTACCACTCCGGTCTCTACTTCGGCTCCGATGGCGACGATGTCGTCGATGGCGGCGACGGACAGGACCTGCTCGCCATTGTCGGCGATTTCGGCAACGACACCGCAACGATCAGCGGCGGCGGGCTGTTCACGGAACTCGTCCCTGCGGGCGTCCTGGTCGATGCGGCCTCGGACGGCAACTTCATCGAGGCGTCCTCGGTTGAAGCCCTGCTTTTCGACGGCGGCGGCGGCAACGACACCGTCGTGCTGGAAGGAGACCTCGCCTCCGCCGGTGTCCGTTTCTTCGCGTTCCAGGGCGGCAGTGGCGACGACGTGCTGCTCGACCACGGCTTTGGCGGCGGCGGCTTCGATATCTCCGCATCGGGCGGGGCGGGCAACGACGTGCTCGAAGGCAGCGGCGGCAACGATGTCCTGTTCGGCGGCTCGGGCAATGACCTCCTGGCCGGCAATGCGGGCAACGACTTCCTTGACGGCGGCAGCGGCAACGACACGGTTTCCTGGAGCGCCGGCGACGGCAACGACCAGATCGACGGCGGCACCGGCGATGATCTGCTGATCGTCAACGGCACCTCCGGCAACGATGTCATCAGCCTGTTCGACGACGGTTCGGGCGGTCTTGTGGTGGTCGTCAACAGCGAGACGCTGTCGGTCAGCAGTGTCGAGGACCTCATCATCGCCACGGGTTCCGGCGACGACATCGTGACGATCGGCGATCTCAGCGGCACCGCCGTCAGCAACGACACGATCTCGATCCTGGGCGGTGACGGCAACGACGTGATCAACGGCGCCGCCGCCGGCCGGCGTATCGTCGCCGACGGTGGCCTGGGCAACGACACGCTCACCGGCAGTGCGCTGGCCGACAGCCTTGCCGGCGGCGACGGCGACGACACGTTCTCGTGGGCGGCCGGATCCGGCAACGACAGCATGGACGGCGGCGCGGGCAACGACACGCTCGTCGTCTCCGGTGTCGGCGGCAACGATGCCATCTCCTTCCTGGAGGACGGCTTCGGCAATGCCGTTCTGGTGGTCAACAGCGAGACGCTGTCGACGACCCAGGTGGAGGATTTCCAGGGGTTCGATCTGCCGGCGCCCGGCGACGACACGCTCATCGGCACCTCCGGCAACGACACGATCGCCTGGAATCCCGGCGACGGAAACGACGTGATCGACGGTGCCGCAGGCGATGACGTCCTGATCGTCGGGGGCACGGCAGGCAACGACACCATCAACATCTTCGACGACGGCTTCGGCAACGTCATCGTCGAGGTCAACAGCGAGACGCTGACGGTCAGTTCGGTCGAGGAGATCGTGATCAACAGCGGCGATGGCGACGATGTCGTCACCATCGGCGATCTCACCGGAACTGCGGTCAGCAACGACACCATTTCCTATGCCGGGGGCGCCGGGAACGATGTTCTCGATGCTTCTCTGGCCGGCAAGCGCGTGGTGGCCGATGGCGGGGCCGGCGACGACACCCTGTCGGGCGGCAGCCTCAACGACACGCTGACGGGCGGCGCGGGCAACGATGTGCTCGCCGGCGGCGGCGGTGACGACCTTGTGGTCTGGGAGCGCCGCTTCGGCGGCACCCTGTTCGACAGCGACGGCAGCGACACGGTCGATGGCGGCGCGGGCACCGACAAGCTGAAGCTGATCGGCTCGGCCGATGGCGAGGCCTTCCTGCTGGATGGCTCCGGCGGCGACCATGTCCACATCGATGGCGAGCGCATCGATTTCTCCAGCATCGAAGTGCTGTCGATCATCGGCAACGACGGCAACGACAGCCTGGATACGAGCTTCCCGCTCAACGCCTCGGGGCTTGGCCAGGTCGTCTTCGACGGTGGCGCCGGCAACGATACGGCCAACCTCAGCGGTGTGGGCAACGACATCGTCGTCACCGCGCTCGGCGGGCTCGGCAACGACGCGCTCACCGGCGGCGCCCGCAACGACACGATCGAGGGCGGCGACGGCGACGACACCCTCGCGGGTGCTCAGGGTGCCGACATCCTCAGCGGGGGCGCCGGCAACGATGTCTTCCTGTGGACCGATGATGATGGCGGCGACAGCGTGTCGGGCGGAGATGGCATTGATACGCTGAACATTTCTGCCCTTGCCCCGTTGGACTCCCTTTCTCCCGGCAGCAGCCTCGACGTGCTGATGGCCGCGGGTCCGTCCCTGGTGACCGTGTCTTCGGGAACGCTGACCGATATCGTCTCCATCGACACCATGGAGAACCTGGAACTCTTCGGTGGTGCGGGCAACGACAACATCCAGATCGGCGCCGATTTCGGTCTGGGTCATATCGGTGCCTCGCTCGGCAGCGGCGATGATACCTTCGTGCTGCTCCCCACGCTCGCCGTGGCGGTCAGCCTCGACGGCGGCCTGGGCAACGATGCCCTGTCCGGCGGCGCTCTTGCCGATACGATGAACGGCGGAGCCGGAAACGACATTCTGATCGGTCAGGCCGGCGACGATGTCCTCGAAGGTGGTGACGGCAACGATCTGCTGAGCGGCGGTGCCGGCAGCGACATCGTTCTGGGCCAGGCCGGAGACGACGTCATTTCCTGGGCCAGCGGCGAGGGCAACGAGAGCATCCACGGCGGCACCGGCAACGATGTTCTGGCCGTGACCGGCACCAGCTCTTCGGATTCGATCGGGCTAACCAACGACGGCCTCGGCAATGTCGAACTTACCCTGATCGGACAATCCCTCACGGTGACCAGTGTCGAGGACTTCGTCATCACCGAGACAGGTACCGCCAGCGATACCGTCACCGTCAGCGATCTCTCCGGCACCGCGCTCGCGAACGGTTTGCTCAGCATCGATCTGGGGTTCGGTAATGATTTCGTCAATGCGGCCAACGCCACGACCGAGATCCTTGGCTTCGGCTCGGGTGGTGACGACACGCTTACCGGCGGCAGCGCCAATGACACCCTGATTGGCGGCGACGGCAGCGATGTCCTGACGGGCGGTCGGGGCAATGACACGCTCGACGGTCAGAGCGGTGACGACCGCATCATCTGGGTGACCCGCGGCGGCTCCTTCACCGACAGCGACGGCAGCGACACCGCCGCCGGCGGCGGCGGCAACGACATTTTGGAGCTGCACGGTTCGGCCGATGACGAACTCTTCATCGTTGACGGTTTCGGTGGCGCCCACATTCACGTCGGTAACGACCGCATCGATTTCTCGACGATCGAGACGCTTTCGTTCATCGGCGGCGACGGCAACGATACGGTCACGCACGACGGCGTGCTCGACGGCACCGGTGTCGTCACGGTCGTGGCCGAAGGCGGCGCAGGCGACGACACGGTCAACTTCTCGGGTGCCGGCAACGACGTGATCGTCAGCGCTGACGGCGGCGCGGGCAACGATGTGCTCCAGGGCGGCGGCAACGATGACGTGCTCTCGGGCGGTATCGGCGACGATCTGATCTTCGGCGGCGCGGGCAACGATGC
>CALLQH010000389.1 GCA_938014945.1 uncultured bacterium
AAGAGGTTCGGCGATCCCGGCGCAAGTTACATTTATGCAATCTCTTGTATGCACTGCCGTAATGTATAGCAAGTTTTACTTTGTGTTGATGGATGCTGCTGTCCTTTACAGGATTCAGACACCGGACTAACATGTAAAGCTTATGTGCTGTGTGCAAGCTGCGCCGATGACGTCGCGTGGCCACGTGGCTCCGCGTCATTGTCAGACGTCATGATGGAGATTTACCGATGCGTAGTTTCATAGGTCTGCTGGGAATGCTGGTCGTGTTTGCCTTTGCGGTGCCTGCCGCTGCGCAGCAAACCCTCTCTCTGGACGCTGCGCTGGAGCAGCAGTTGACGACCAATGGTGTCGCCGACACGGCCAACGCCACGGGTGAGGAACTCGCAGCAGCGATCGAAGCCCTGGTCGCCAACAATCCAGACCTGACGGCGTTCGATATCCAGCAGCTGGTGCGGGCTGCGGTGGGCAAGAATCCGGCCGCCTATCAGGCCATCGCGCTGGGCGCCGCCAGAGCCGCCGATGACAAGGGCCTGGATGCCACCGCCATCGAAGAGATCCTGGGCACCGCCATCAATTCGGCCAGTGTCAACGGCATCGACACGACCGGCGCCGCCAGCACCCTTGCCAGCGCCGCATCGACCCAGACCGGCAAGCAGATCTCGGCCAACAGTGTTCAGACCTTTGCCAGCGACGCGTGGTACGAGCAGGATTTCTTTGCGTTGGACGCCGCGAGCTGGCTTGTCGGCCTCTTCACCATCGAGGAAAATCCGAACCAGGACGCCAGCCCGAGCTGACCGGTCGCCGCCGGCCACCGCGCTCGGCCCGTTGCGCGGTGGCGTCCCCGGCAGGATTCGAACCTGCGACCCCAGGATTAGGAATCCTGTGCTCTATCCTGCTGAGCTACGGGGACCCGTCGCAACCGGCGCGGGATACCAGATTCCGCCGCACCCTGCCACTTCGACGCGCCCCTAAAGCGCGCTGGCATCGCCCCGCCAGCCGGGAAACGCCGCGCCGCGCAGTTCGCCGCTCGCCGGATCGGCGCTGACCGCGTTGACCCTTGCAAAGGCGTTGAGGCCGGGGTGGTCGCGCTGTTCGATCAGGCTGTGGCCGCGGCGGGCGAGGTCGGCCTTCACCGCATCGGGAAGGGTCTCGTCGATGAAGGTGTCGCGCCCCTGGCAGTGCACCTTGGGGGCCTCCATGGCCGCGCCCAGCTCCATGCCGAAGACGGCGCGATTGACGAAGGCGTGGATGACGCCGGTCATGATGCGGTAGCCGCCCGAGCCGGAACCTGCCCACACCGGCCGTCCTTCCTTGCATGCCACGATCACGGGCGCCGCGAAGATCGGAATCTTGCCGGGCTTCAGGCTGTTGGGGCGGCCCGGGCGCGGATCGAAGTTCTGCATGCCGTTGTTCAGCACCACGCCGGTGCCGGGGCAATAGACCAGGCTGCCGTGGCCGCCGGAGATGCTGGTGCAGAGCGCGGCCATGTTGCCCTCGCCGTCGACCGTGGCGACCTGGGTGGTGCCGCCGAGCTTCGGCGGCCAGGGCGCCTGATCGAGGTACTGGGGCGTATCCGTCTCGCCGATGCCCAGGCTACGCGGATCAACCGCGGCGATGGGCCTGGGCAGGGCGCGGTCCATGGCGATGTCGCTGGCGCGTCGGGCCGCGAACGCCGGATCGCACAGCGCCTGCACCGGGGTTTCGTCCGTATCGGGATCGCCGTACCAGCGGATCGTGTCGGCGAACGCCACGCCCAGGCACTCGGCCATGACATGGCGGTAGTCGGCGCTGTCGGGGCCCATGGCCGCAAGGTCGAAGGTTTCCAGCAGGTTCAGCAGTTCATAGGTCGTGGGGCAGAAACAGGAGACATAGTCGAGCCCTGCGAAACGGCGCGGCGTCTCGACCATCACCTTGGGCCGGTAGGCGGCCATGTCGGCGGCCGTCAGAATGCCGCCGCCCGCCTTGATCTCCTTTTCGATCAGCGCGGCGATTTCGCCCTCGTGCAGGCCCGCCGGGCCCTTGTCGCGGATCAGGCGCAGGGTGGCGGCAAGTTCGGAAAGGTCGAGGGTGTCGCCGCCGCCGAACTGGCCGGGGATGCGCGGCATGCGGCCGTCCGGCATCAGATGGCGGCGCAGCGGCGCCAGGGCGGGGTCGGAGAGATGTTCGATCTGGTCCCAGAGATAGAGGACCTGCGCCCAGTCCCACTTCAGGCCTGCGTCGGCCTGGGCGATGGCCGGTTCCAGCACCGCCGCCCAGGGCAGGCGGCCCCAGCGCCGGTGGGTTTCGAAGAGCCCCGGCACCGCGCCGGGCACGCCCGCGGAGAGATGGCCGCGTTCGGCCTTCTGTCCCCTGGTCCAGGGGGTCTCGTAGTATTTGACCGGCCTGGTCTCGTCGATCTCGAACATGTCCGGCGTGACGGCGGCGGGCGCGCGCAGGTAGTGATCGACGCTCACCATGCGGTTCTCCGCCGCCACGAACCCGGCGAGCCGCCCGTAGCCGCCCAGGCCCGTGCTGGAGGGTTCGCAGACGAAGCAGGAAAAGGCCGCCGCGACGATGGCGTCGAAGGCGTTGCCGCCCGCCTCCAGCACCGCCATGCCCGCCGCCGTCGAATCGGGATGGCCCGCGGAGACGACGCCGCGCCGGCCCACCGCCTCGCTGCGTCCGGCGTACCATTGGGTGGTGTGCATGGCTGTCGCTCCCATGGCGGCTGCTGCGGGGTCCGCATACGGGGCGTCACAGTGGGGAGGCCGCCGGGGTCCGTCAATCGCGCCCCGATGGTTGGCGGCGGCGCCCGCCTCGGCGATGATCGCGGCCACCGGGGCAGGGGAGATCGCCATGGCCGTGCTGCTGCTGACGCTCGTGACGCTGGCTTATGCCGGCTACAACATCCTCATCCGCGTCTCGGGCGGCCACGCGCCGGAGGGGGCCTCCACGACGATCCTCGCCACGCTCTGCCTCCAGGCGGGCGCGGTGATCGCGTCGACCTGTTTCCTTGCCTTCCTGCTGCTCCAGGGCGGCCACAGCTTCCGCCTCACCACGCCGGCCTACCTCTGGGCGCTGGGCGCGGGCCTGTGCATCGGCCTTGCCGAGGTCGGCTACTTCTATCTGTTTGGCGGTGTCGCGGGCATCCGGCCGCTGCCCGCGGGGCTTGTGGTTCCCGCTGTGGTCACCGGCACGGTGGTGATCAGCCTGCTCGCCTCCTGGCTCGTGCTGCGCGAGTCCGTCACCCTGATGCAGGTGCTGGGCGCCGGCCTCATCGTTGCGGGCATCCTCGTCATGTTCCTCGCCCGTCCCGGCACCAGCGCCTGAAAGGACACTGTGCAGACGAAGGACCCGCCCGGACTCGGCGGGCATGCCCTGTGACGGCAGCCGCTTCCGGGGGCAGGGGGGCGGTGCTATGGAGGATTGATGTCACATCCCGCGCCAGAGACCGCGCCGCAGCGCCCCTTCCTCGATCCCAAGGCGCGCCATCACGCCATGGACATTCCCGCCTGGCTGCGCGTTGCGCGCGAGCGCCATCACGGCGGCACCTTCGGCGTGGTGCGCGAGATCGCCTCCCTGGCGATGGGGCCGGGCCGCATCAAGCCTTACGAATACTTCTTCCTCTGCCTCTACGAGAGCGACCGCCTGAGCCCCGAGCAGAAGCGCCAGTTCATGGGTGACCGCGCCCGTGTCGTGTTGCACAAGGAGGCGATCGAGACCGCGTGGCTCGCCGCCACCTACGACAAGCTGCT
Source organism: uncultured bacterium (assembly GCA_938014945.1). GTDB lineage: Bacteria > Pseudomonadota > Alphaproteobacteria > SP197 > SP197 > CALGGB01. The sequence goes on from CALLQH010000389.1 coordinate 3,735, forward strand.
CTTCCTTTCGGCCATGAAGGGCCAGGAACTGCCGGTGCCGCAGGTCCGCGCCGTGTTCGGCGGCCGCCGCTTCGCCGACGCCGCGCGCCTTGCCGATGGTCCGGCGCTGGCGGCGTGGCTGCGCGGGGGCGCGGCGTTTCCCTTCTTCTCCAAGCCCGTCGAAAGCACCGGCAGCGCGGGCACCGCCTCCATCGAGGGCTACGATGCTGCGGCCGATGAACTGATCTCGGCCGATGGGCGGCGCGTGACGGTCGATCAGTTCGTCCGCGAGGTCGCCCGTTACCGCGAGCGCGGCTACATCTTCCAGGAACGCATCGCCACCCACCCGGAGCTGCGGCCGGTCTGCGGCTCGGCTGTTTCGGCCTGCCGCATGCTGGTACGCGTCGAGGACGGCGTGCCGAGCCTGCACCGGGCGACCTGGAAGATTCCCGCGGGGGCGAACCTTGCCGACAACTTCTGGCGCGACGGCAACATGCTGGGTGCGATTGATCCCGCCACGGGCGAGATCACCCGTGTCGTGCGCGGCATGGCGGTCGATACCGTGGAGGTCGAGAACCACCCCGATAGCGGCGAAGCCCTCAAAGGCCGCATCCTGCCGTTGTGGGACGAGATGAAGGCGACCGCGCTGGAGGCGGCAGCAACCTTTCCAGCGCTGTGGCTGCAGGGCTGGGACATTGCCATCGCCGACCGCGGCCCGGTGATCTTCGAGGTCGAGGGCGATGGCGGCGGCGCGCAGATGACCCAGCACGCCCAGGGCCGCGGCCTGCTGGAGCCGGAATTCGTTGCCTTCCTGGAACGCTGGAAAAAGGCCGCGGCCGTGCGGCGCGCCCGCATCGGCGGGCGCCGCCGCGGCTGACCTCAATCCTTCTTCCTGGCCGGTTTCTCGACGACCGGGCCGCCGCTCTTCTTCCAGTTGCCGAAGCCGCCCTCCAGATGGGCGACCGGCGCCAGGCCCATGTCCTGAAGCGACTTGGTCGCCAGCGCCGAGCGCCATGCCGAGGCGCAGTAGAAGACGAAGGTCTTGCCGCTGGCGAAGACGTCCTTGTGATAGGGGCTGGTGGGATCGACCCAGAACTCCAGCATGCCGCGGGGCGCGTGCAGGGCGCCGGGGATCATGCCTTCGCGCTCCAGTTCGCGCACGTCGCGGATGTCGACGAACTGCACGCTGTCGTCCTCGAGCATGGCCTTGGCCTGCTCGAAGGGAATGGTCTCGATCTCGGCGTTGGCCGCAGCCACCATGTCCTTCACGGTTGTCTTCAATGCCATGGACTTCTTCTCCCGCAGGGCAGTTTCGCGCGATCCTAGCATCGCTTGGCAAGCGGTGGTCAGCCCATGCTATAGGCAGCTGCGCAAGGGGGAGTGCCATGAAGGTGGTTCTGGTGACCGGCGGCGCCGGTTATGTCGGCAGCCATGCCTGCAAGGCGCTGGCTGGGGCCGGCTACCTGCCTGTCGTCTTCGACAACCTCACGACGGGGCACCGCGATCTCGTGCGCTGGGGGCCGCTGGAGGAGGGCGAGCTGCTGGATGCCGCCCGTCTGGACGCGGTCTTTGCCGCCCACCGGCCCGACGCCGTACTGCACTTTGCCGCCCTGTCGGTCGTCGGTGATTCCGTGCGTGAGCCCGAGCGCTACCGGCACAACAATGTCGATGGCTCGCTCGCCCTGATTGCCGCCATGGAGCGCCACGGCGTGCGCCGCCTGATCTTCTCCAGCACCGCCGCGGTTTATGGCGTGCCCCAGACGATCCCGATCACCGAGGATGCCGCGCTGCAACCGATCAACCCCTATGGCGAAACCAAACTCGCCATCGAGCAGGCGCTGGCCGCCTCCAGCCTGGCTTGGACCGCGTTGCGTTACTTCAACGCTGCCGGCGCCGATCCGGAGGGCGAGATCGGCGAGCACCATGCGGTGGAGAGCCACCTCATCCCCATCGTCCTGGATGCTGCGCTGGGCCGGCGCCCGTCGATTTCCATCTTCGGCACCGACTACGACACGCCCGACGGCACCTGTGTGCGCGACTACATCCACGTCACCGATCTTGCCGATGCCCACCTGCGCGCGTTGCGGCGGCTGGAGGACGGCGGGACCAGCGGCGTCTTCAATCTGGGGACGGGAGCAGGGACCTCGGTGCGCGAGATCATCGATCTCGTGAGCAGGGTCACGGGCCGCGACATTCCGGTGGAAGTCGGTCCCCGGCGGCCCGGCGATCCGCCGGTTCTGGTCTGCTCCAACGCGGCCGCAAGGCAGGCACTGGGCTGGCAGCCCCGGCGCGATACGCTGACGCAGATCACCGATGCCTGGCGCTGGCACGAGGCGCGCTTCGGCGGCTAGGGCGCCGTCCGGCCGATCCGTGCTGGTGTGTTCCTCTGTCGCCGTCCTAGAGTTCTTCGCGCAACTCGGGGAGCCGTCATGACCGATCTCGATCTCTGCTACATGAGCGCCGGCGAGGCGCTGCGCCGCTACCGCGACAAGAGCCTGTCGCCGGTGGAGGCGACAGGCGCCCATCTGGCGCGTCTGGATGCGGTCGAACCTGCGATCAACGCCTTCATGACGCGCGACCACGAGACCGCCATGGCGGAGGCCCGCGCCTCGGAAGCCCGCTGGCAGAAGGGTGCCCCTGCCGGTCCGCTCGATGGCGTCACCGTCACCATCAAGGACCTCATCCCCCAGAAGGACCGGCCGATGCGCAACGGCTCGGCGACCAGCGACGATGCCCCGCTCGATGTCGATGCGCCCTCGGTGGCGCGCCTGCGCGAGGCCGGCTGTGTCTTCCTCGGCAAGACGACGAGCCCGGAGTTCGGCTGGAAGGGGATCACCGACGGCCCGCTGTTCGGCTACACGCGCAACCCCTGGAATCTCGCCCATTCGCCGGGCGGCAGTTCCGGCGGCGCGGCGGCTTCGCTGGCGGCGGGCATCGGCCATCTGGCGCTGGGCAACGACGGCGGCGGATCGATCCGGATTCCGGCAAGCTATTCCGGACTCTATGGCCTCAAGCCCACCTTCGGCCGGGTGCCCGACCATCCCCGCGAGGGCGCCTTCTGCATGACCTCCACGGAAGGTCCGCTGACCCGTTGTGTTGCCGATGCCGCGCTGATGCTCAACACCATCGCGCTGCCCGACGCGCAGGACTGGTACGCCCTGCCCTGGGACGGACACGACTGGTGCGGCGACGTCGAGGCGGGCATCGCGGGCCTCACCATCGCCTATGCGCCGGGGCTGGGCGGCGCGGTGATCGACGACGAGGTGCGCGCGGCGGCCGATGCCGCCGTCGGCGTGCTGGCCGCCATGGGCGCGAAGGTGGAGGAGGTCGGCCAGGTCTTCGAGCCGCTGGAAGAGCCGATGACGCCGCTCTGGCTCGCGGGCTTTGCCGCCCTTCTGCGGGCGGTGCCGGAGGAGCGGCGCGACCGCCTCGATCCCCGCTTCCGCGAGGTCGCCGAGCGCGGCCTCGACGTGACGCTGGAGCAGTACCACGCCTCCATCCGCCACCGTGACCGCCTGGGCTCGGCGCTCGGCCAGTTCCACCAGCGCTACGATCTGCTGGTGACGCCGACCATGCCGACCACGGCCCCGGCGGTGGAGACGCCCTATCATTCCCAGGGGTTCCACCGCTGGAAACACGCCGTGCCCTTCACGGTGCCGTTCAACCTCACCGGCCAGCCCGGCGCGTCGATCCCCTGCGCGACCAGCCGAGCCGGCCTGCCCATCGGCCTGCAGATCGTGGCGGCCAAGTACCGCGAGGATCTGGTCCTGCGCGCCAGCCGCGCCTTCGAGGGGCACCAGGCCCAGACCTGGCCCAATCCCGCTGTCGAGGCGGCTCTCAAGGCAGGCGTGCCCGCCAGGGCGTGACCCCAGCGGGATGAACCGGCCGAGGGGCTGCCGCGTATCAGCGGCATGACCCATCGCCTTGCCCGCCGTCATCTGCTCACGCGCCTCGCCGCTCTGCCGCTCGCCGTTCTGACAGGGGCCTGTTCGAAGGCCGATATCGTCAACGCCCTGGTGCCATCGGACGGCTACGACCGTATCGAGGGACTGGCCTACGGGCCCGGCGAGCGGCACCGCCTCGATGTCTATCGTCCGGTGGGCGAGGGACCCTTTCCGGTGGTGGTCTTCTTCTACGGTGGCGGCTGGGATTCCGGCGCGCGGGGCGATTACCTGTTCGTCGGCCAGCGGCTGGCTGCGGCAGGATATCTGGCGGTCATCCCCGACTACCGGCTCTACCCCGATGTCGTCTTTCCCGGCTTCCTGGAGGACTGCGCCCAGGCGATCGCCTGGACGGGCCAACATGCGCCGGAGTTCGGCGGCGATCCCGACCGTTTGGCCCTGATGGGCCACTCCGCCGGCGCCTACAACGCCATGATGCTGACGCTGGACGAGGCCTTTCTCGAAACCGCAGGCTGGCCGGCGTCACGCCTTTCCGGGGTGATCGGCCTGGCCGGTCCCTATGACTTCCGCCCCTTCGACAGCGACCTGCTTCAGGGCGTCTTCGGTGGCTGGCCCGACGCCGATGCGACCCAGCCGATCAGCTTCGCGCGCGGCGATGCTCCGCCCCTGCTGCTGGCCACGGGGGAGGACGACACCACCGTGCTGCCGGCAAACTCCGAGCGCCTGTCGCGCGCCATGGCGCAGGCGGGCGGCGAGGCGAGCCTGGTGCGTTATCCCGACATGGGCCACATCGGCATCGTCGCGGCGCTTGCCCAGCCGGTGCCCGGCAGCGATGCCGTGTTTACCGACATCCTGGCCTTCCTCGATGGCGTGGGCCTGCCCGCTACGGAGGCCTGAAGACGAAAGCGCCGCGGGTCTTGCGAGCCGCGGCGCCTGTCGTGCGAAACCGGAAGGATCAGTTGCGGATGCCGCGCAGGCGCTCCGTGCGGCGGCGCAGCAGTTCCATCGTCACCATCAGCAGGATGGAGAAGAGGATCAGCATGGTCGCCACGGCCGTGATCGTGGGCGAAAGCAGCTCTCGGATGCCGCTCCACATGCGCCGGGGCAGGGTGTGCTGTTCCGCGCCGGCCAGGAAGATCGCCACGACCAGCTCGTCCCACGAGGTGATGAAAGCGAACAGCGCGCCCGAGACCACGCCCGGCAGGATGATCGGCAGGGTGATCTTGAAGAAGACGCGGGTCTGGTTGGCGCCCAGGCTCGAGCCCGCGCGCACCAGATTGTGGTCGAAGCCCACCAGGGTTGCCGAAACGGTGATGACGACAAACGGCACGCCCAGGGTGGCATGGGCCAGCACCAGTCCGGGAATGGTGCTCGACAGGCCGATCGAGGCGTAGAAATAGAACATGCCGGCCGCGGTGATCACGATCGGGATGACGATCGGCGAGATCAGCACCGCCATGACCACCGGCTTGCCCCGGAAATCGGCGCGGTTGAGGCCCAGCGCGGCGAGCGTGCCCAGGGTGGTCGCCAGAAGCGTGGCGAACACGCCGATGATGATGCTGTTCTTCAGGCCCAGCAGCCACTGGTCGCTGGTGAAGAATTCCTCGTACCAGCGCAGGCTGTACCCCTCCATCGGATAGGAGAAGTACGGCTCCGAATTGAACGACAGCGGCATGATCACGAAGATCGGCACGAGCAGATAGATGAAGATCGCCGTGCACAGGATGAAGAAGACGTAGTGCCAGACGCGCTGCAGGGGGCTCGCATAGACGGGGAGGGCCATGGCTCTATCCCATGCGCAGTTTGTCGAAGCCGACAAACCGGTTGTAGATGAAGAAGAAGATCAGGGTGATGCCCAGCAGGATGACGCTGAGCGCGGCGGCCAGGCCCCAGTTGAGGACACGGCCCATGTTTTCGACGATCCAGAAGCTGATCATCTGATCCTGCGGCCCGCCGACCAGGGCCGGCGTGATGTAGTAGCCCAGGGAAAGAATGAAGCAGAGCAGGATGCCCGCGCCGATGCCCGGCAGGCATTGCGGCAGGTAGACCTTGAAGAAGGCCAGCCAGCGGTGCGCGCCCAGCGATTCCGCAGCGCGCATGTGCCAGGGATTGATGCCCTTCATGACCGCGTAGATCGGCAGGATCATGAACGGCAACTGGATGTGCACCATCGCGATATAGACGCCGATGCGGTTGCGGATCAGCTCCAGGGGCTCGTCCCAGAATCCCAGAAGGATGCCCATGTCGTTGATCAGCCCCTGATTCTGCAGCAGCACGATCCACGCGGTGGTACGCACCAGCAGGGAGGTCCAGAACGGCAGCAGCACCAGGATCAGCAGCAGGTTGCTCTTGGACGGCGGCAGGGTCGCCAGCAGGTAGGCAATGGGCAGGCCCAGCAGGAAGCAGAGGGCCGTGACGGCTATGCTGATCTCAAGCGTGCGCAGAAGGACGTCGATGTAGATCGACTGATCCTCGGGCCGCTGGATGATGTTGCCCTCTTCGTCGCGCTGGCGATCGACGGCCCAGAGGAAATAGAAATCGCTCAAGGGGCCGACGGCATCCTTGATCGCGAGCCAGTACTCGGGATTGCCCCAGTCCTTGTCGATCGCGATGAAGCCATCAAGAATCTGATCGGGAGGAAGGCCGACGAGCTTTTCCTCGGCTTCGCGCCCGGTCTTCTTCAGCATCGATTTGAAGCCGCTGAAGGCGTAGTTCAGCCGGCGCGTCGCGCTGCCAAGGGACTTGTTTTCATCGGAGATGACCAGTTCCTCGGCGAAGATCTCCAGGGCCTCGGGGGGCGGGAAGCCCTCGCCGTCCCATTCCCGGAACGCTTCGACCGTGCGCGGCAGGGCCTCGCCGACTTCCAGGTCCTCCACGCTCAGCTTGAGCAGGGAGATGATCGGAATGATGAAACCGATGACCAGGAAGATGAACATCGGCGCGATCAGGGCCAGCGCCCAGAGTTTGCGCATCCGCTCCGCACGCCGCAGCCGGGACTTCAGCGTGTTGTTGCCCGAGAGAAATTCGGACTCTGTGGATTCGGCGGTCGCGGTCATCGTGATCGAGCCGTTCGTTGTGAAAAGGTCCTAAAGAAAGCCCGGCGGGCCGCGGAGGCCCGCCGGGGTCGCATCAGATCAGCTGGCCTTCCAGACGGCCCACTTCTCTTCCATTTCCTCGATGTGATCGCCCAGCCACAGAACCGGCGCCCAATAGGCGTTGGTCAGGTTGGCAGGTGCGGTCGGCAGGTCCTTGAGGACATCGGGCGCAATCAGGGCAGCCGCTTCCTCGGTCGTGGGACCGTAGGCGATGTACTGCGACTGACGGGCCATGACCTCGGGCTGGCTGGCGTACTCGATGAACTTCATGCCGAGGTCGGCACCGGGGACACCGGCAGGGATTGCCCAGACGTCGTAGTCGACGCGCTGGCCGTCCCAGACGATGACGAAGTTCTTACCTTCCTGGACGTTGGCGTTGTAGATGCGGCCGTTCCAGGCAGTGGTCATCACGACTTCGCCGTCAGCCAGGAGCTGGGGCGCCATGGCACCGGTCTCCCAGTAGACGAGCTGGTCCTTGTGGGGCTCGAGGAAGGCGGTGGCCTCATCGAACGCCTCGTCGGTGTTCTCCTGCAGGTAGGCCGAAGCCTCCTCGGCACTCATGCCCTTGGAGGCCATGAGGGCCATTTCCAGGGTGTGGCTGACACCGGTGTAGACGGCGCGCTTGCCGGGGAACTTCTCGAAGTCGAAGAAGTCGGCCACGGTCTGGGGCGCGGTCGCCGGATCGGAATAGACGTCAGCATTGTAGGCATAGATCGTGCCGTAGGAGATGGTGCCCACAGCGCAATCCAGTGCCGAGCCGGGGAAGAAGCGGTCGCGCCCACCCAGCATGTCCCAATCGAGTTCCTCGAGCAGGCCCTCGTCGCAGGCGGCCAGAGCGGTGCCCACGTCGGCATCGATGACTTCCCACTTGTAGTCGCCGGTCTCGACCTGCACACGGATCTCGGAAACGGCGCCGCCCCACTCGTCCTCGAGCACGGTCATGCCGATGTCCTTGAGGGCCGGCTTGTAATAGGCCTCACGCTGGCTCATCGAATAGGCGCCGCCCCAGGAGGCGACCGTGATGGTGTCATCGGCGGAAACCGGACCGGTTCCTGCGAAACCTGCCAGAACGACGCCGCCAAGCGCCGCCAGGCTCCCCTTCCAGTAACGATTCATGATTGTTCGTCTCCCATGTTGCGGTTGGTTCACAATCCGGAGTGCATGGACGGCATAGCGCCGGCATGTCTCCGGAGCGGCGGGACCGACCGCACGGTCCCAGCAGTTTCGTTGGCCATCAGGCTGCGTCTAGCGCCCGGCAGTCTTCGGAACGCCAGCCGACACTGATCTTGGTTCCGGTCTCCAGCGCGACGTGGCTGGCGCCGCGCGGCACCTTGATGATGAAATCGTTGTTGCCGCAGACATCGACGCGCACGCGGGTATGGTCGCCCATGTAGATGAGCTCCTCGACGCGGGCATCGAAGATGTTCTCGCAGGAGCCTGCCGCGGGATCGAGGAAGATCGCCTCGGGGCGCAGCGACAGCGAGGTCCTGCCGCCGTCGCCGTCGATGTTGACGGCCAGCGCGCTGACGACATCGCCGTTGTCCAGGGCAACCTTGCAGACGTTCCCGGACTTCTCCTTGACGGTGCCGCCAAAGCGGTTGTTCTCGCCGATGAACTGGGCGACGAACGCGTTCTGCGGCTTTTCGTAGAGTTCCTCGGGCCCGGCGAGCTGCTGGATCCTGCCATCGTTGAACACGGCGATGCGGTTCGACATCGTCAGGGCTTCGCTCTGGTCGTGGGTGACGTAAACCACGGTCACGCCCAGGCTCTCGTGGATGTGCTTGATCTCGATCTGCATCTGCTCGCGCAGCTTCTTGTCGAGCGCGCCCAGCGGCTCGTCCATCAGCACGAGCTGGGGATCGAAGACGAGTGCGCGGGCAAGGGCGACGCGCTGCTGCTGGCCGCCCGAAAGCTGGCCCGGGCGGCGCCCGCCGTAGGCGCCAAGCTCGACCATCTCCAGCGCCCGCTTGATCTTGGTCTCCTGCTCGTCCTTGGGCATGTGCCGGGCCTGCAGGGGAAACGCGAGGTTTTCCGCGACCGTCATGTGGGGGAACAGGGCGTAGTTCTGGAACACCATGCCGATGCCGCGCTTGTGCGGCGGCGTCGAACGCAGCGACTGGCCTTCCAGGGTGATCTCGCCGTGGGTCGGCGTCTCGAACCCGGCCAGCATCAGCAGGGTCGTCGTCTTGCCGGAACCGGAGGGGCCAAGCAGCGTCAGGAACTCACCGCGACGGATGTCGAGATTGAGGTCTTTGACGACCAGAATTTCACCATCGTAGGTCTTCTGCACGTTGGTGAAACGAACAATGTGATCCGCCGAATCCGTCGACGGCCGGTCTTGCCCAACCTCGGCCATATGTCTTGCCCATGCCCCGTAGCAGACAGCGATTTTTGCCGGCGACTTGCAGCCGCCTTGTCTCAAATCAGTGGCATCCCCGTTGCGCCACTGTCAACTAGAAGCGGCCCCTGGCCCTCGACTCCAAACGACTTGACACCATATTGCGCGCCATACAGGCATGCCTGCCGGGTTTTTGCGCGCCGTGTGGCTGGCTGCAGGGGCAGTTTGTGGCGCGGAAACGAATCGGCAGGCCGGCAACGGCGCAGACTCTGAGAGGGCTGGCATGACGGCAAGGATCGCAACTGCCCTGCAGGCCATGGCCATGACGGCCTTGGCGCTGGTGATGCTGGGTGCCTGGCCCGTGCAAGCGCAGGAAGAGCCGTCCGCGCTGCCGTTCACCACGGAGCAGGCCATCGCCGCCGCGACGGCTTCCGGTCTCCTCGATGCCGCCGATTTCCGCGCGGTGGACGATCCCTATGTCGGGCCGATCGTGGTTGGCAGCCCCTCCGGCGACGATGCGGCAGCCGTCAGTGTGCTGCTGATCGGCGGCGGCGATCATCCCGAACAGGTCCAGGTCGTGCTGCAGAAGCCCTGGGGCGACCTTTCGGCCAAGCTGACCCTGGCCGGCGACATGCTGGCGCTGGTTGGCCCGATGCCCGACCCCAACCCCACGATGGCTGATTCGCAGACCATGGCGGCCCTGCCGCGCGCGGCGCAGTGGGCCGCGGGCTTTCTCTCGGAGGCCTGGGCCGGCTGGCCGGGCAGCACCGCCCGTCAGGTTCGCGTGATCGATGGCGTCACCGTGATCGCCGAGGGTTATCCGCCCGATTACTGGGTGATGACCCTGGCTCCCGACCGCGGCTATGCCGACGCCACCTGGCCCGGCCCCGATCCGGCCGCCGATGTGCCCGCGGTGGCGCAGGCCCGTCTGGCCATTCGTGCCGGTGACTATCAGGCGGCCCATGCCCTGCTTTACGATCCCTCCCTGGAGGACGATGCCGCGGCCCAGACCCTGCTGGGCGATCTCCACCGCTACGGCCGCCTGGGCAAGGCCAACCAGCAGCTGGCGAGCAACTATTACCTGCGCGCCGGGCGCGTGAAGTATCCCAGCGCGGTTTATGCCCTGGCGACCATGACCAGCGACGGCTATGGCGTGCTGACCCTGGATGCCTTGCGGTATCCCCTGCTCATCATCGCTGCCGAAAACGACAGCGCCGATGCCCTGTTCATGCTGTCGGACAAGGAGGAGGGGGTCTTCTACCAGCGTCCCGAGGGTGTCGGCCCGGTCGATCAGGTGCGCCAGGCCGCCGTGCTGGGGCTTCTGGCGGCCCAGGTCGATCTCGCCAACCGCTATGCACGCGGCGACGGCGTGGATGCCGATCCTGTGGCCGCCTATGCCTGGGCGCTGGTCGCGGTGGAGAACACCGATCCCGGCGTCGACTGGATCCGCAGCCGTCAGGTCGCGGATGAATACAGCCAGGCCCTCTCCGGCAAACAGCGCGCCGACGCCCACGAGATGGCCAACCGCCTGCTCGCGGAGATCGGGGGCTAGGCGCTCCGCCTAGACGACGTGCAGCTCGCGCGGCGCGTCGGTCAGCACCTCGCAGCCCGTCTCGGTCACCAGCACGGTTTCCGAGAAGCCCATGTTGCCCTCGCCGCGGAAGCCCGCCATGGGCACCAGGTGGAAGGTCATGCCGGGCTCCAGCGGCCGTTCGTTGCCCTCGGCGATGTCGTTGACCAGGCCCTCGCCCCAGCCGGGCGCGAAGGCAACGCCCATGGAATACCCCGCGCGGTGGCGGAATTCCTCGCCGATGCCGCCCCTGGCCATGACGCCGCGTCCGGCGCGGTCGACCTCCTGGGAGGTCGCGCCCGGCTTGATGGTCGCGATCATGGCTTCCAGCGCCGCGATGGAGACTGCCGCGCGGTCGGCCGCGACGTTCGACGGTGCGCCGATGGAGGCCATGCGCATGTGCGAGCCCGAGTAGCGCTTGTAGCAGCCGCCGACCTCGAAATAGACCGTGTGTCCGGGTTCGATCACGGCCCGTTCGGACAGCATGTGGGTCACGGCCGAGCGCGGCCCGGTGACGACATAGGGCCCGCCCGCGGGGTGTTCGCCGCCCTCGTTCATCAGGGTCTGGTAGATGACGCCCGCGACCTGGTTTTCGGTGAGGCCGGGCGCCAGCGCCGCCAGCCCCGCCTTGACGCCGGCCGAGGCGATACGTGCGGCCTCGCGGATGCAGGCGATCTCGGCGGGCGACTTGATGCGCCGGGCGTCCTCCAGGATGTGGCCGGCCGGGGCCGTCGCCTTCTCGCCCCAGCGCGCGCGCACCGCGTCCAGAATCCGCGGCGGCAGCCAGAAGCCGCGCTCCTCGTAGCCGATGCGCGTCACCTTCGCGCCGGTGGCGTCGAACCCCTCCAGGGTCTTGGCCACCTCGTCCTGCCCCATGAACACGGTGATGCCGGTCTTGATCCATGACAGCGCCCGCACGCATTCGTGCTCCAGCTTGCTGGTCACGAACTGCGGCGTGCCGTCCAGCGGCAGCAGCAGGATCTGGTAAACGTAGTAACCCGTGGTGCGGTAGCCGGTGAGCCAGTAGATGTTCTCCGGGCTCGTCACCATCAGCAGGTCGACGCCGGCCGTGGCCATCGCAGCTTTCACGCGAGCCAGACGCGCCTCGTACTCCTCCAGCGCGAAGGGCAGGCCGAAGGGGAAATCGCTGTCCCAGTCTCTTGTCGTCATTGCTTGTCCTCCATGCGGACAAGCTAGCATGATGGGGCGGGCGCATGTCTCGCGATTCAGCCTGCTGACATGATGGATCCGGTCCGTTGGGGCTGCCTGAACCTGAATGCGGATTGCGGGACCTTTCGGGCTTCAAGAGGAAGGGCAGGCGTTGATGGAACGTTCGGCCGACACGCGTTAGCGGCAAGGCACCTTGCGTATCAGGGTGATCCTTGGCTGGTTGCTCGCCGGCTTGGCCGGTCTGGGCATGCTTGGCTTCGAACTGATGCCCGCGGGCAACCGCGGCCTGTGGATGTTCGTGGTCCTGATGCTGGCGCTCGGCGTCATCCTGCCGCTGTGGCTGGCGATCGCCCTGGGCATCCTGACCTTTGCCGTCTTTGCCATCTACATCGCGCTGGTCAGCGAGATCGGCAATCTCACGGGCGCCGAGCTCCTGGCGCTGTTCTACCTGCCGCTGGCGCCGGTCTGGCTTTCGGCCTTTCGGCGCAGCCTCACCCAGGTCGACGACCTGGTCGGCTTCGCGCGCAGCTTCCGCCATCGCCACGCCTCCCTGATCGACCCAGAGCACGATGCCATGACGCTGCATCTGCTGCGCCGCCTGTTCCCCACGATCATTGCGCGCTGGCGGGCACACGGGATGCGCGGCCAGCTCATCGTCGTCGCGCTGGAGGGGGACCGCCCCGCGCGCGACCTGCTGGGCGACGATGCCTGGCGCGCGCGCCGCATGAAGATCATCGGCGCAATTCAGGAAACCCGCCCCGGCGCACTGTTCTTCATGGACGACGGCCGGCCCGACCGCTTTGTCCTGCTCGACGACGAGGATGCACAGGCCGTGCCCGCCCTCCTTGACGCGGTGCTGGCCGTACCCGGCGTAAAGGCCCGCGTGCGCGCCGCCCATTATCCCGACGACGGCGACAATGCCGACGATCTGCTCCGCCAGGCGCGCGGCATATGAACGAGATCGGACCCTTCCTGCTCCTGATCTGCCAGCTTGCGTTTTCGCTCGACGAGCCGCCGCCGGCCGATGCGGTGGACATGCTCGCCCGTGCCTATGGCTGCCAGGCCCGCGTCGAGGTCAACTTCGACCGCATCCCCGCTCCTCCCGCCAGCCAGGTGGGGGCCTATTTCCCCAAGCTGTCGCGCTACTGGCCGATCCTCAACGACAGCACGGCCGATCTCGAGGACGCGGTGCTGGCATGGACCGACCAGGGCATCCGGCCCGGGCTGCTGCTGCGCGGCGATCCGGTCGCCCTGGCCCTGCGCTTCGATGACGTGGCGCGCCTGCGCCATGCCGTGGAACTGGGCGCCATTCCCATCATGGCGATCCAGCGTCCCCTGACCGGCGGCGTGACCTATGGCGCGACGATCTACGCAGCGTTGGGGCTCGCGCCGCGAGCGGTCTATGTCGCCGACGGTTACGGCCTGGACCTAGGACTGCTGCCGTCGGGCCGCCATCTCGTCGCCGGTTACTGGCACATGCCGTTCGAGGAGATGCCGCTGGCGGCCGAGCCGATCAACCTCGGCTCCAGCAGCTTCCTGCCGGTCTTTGACGGACCTTCGCCGGGCGGCGGCGTCTACGCGACCACGGCGGAGGGGCGCGGCCAGGCCTATTCGCCGGATTTCCAGCTTCACTGGTCGTTCCTCGGTATCGCCTTCCGCTCCGGCGAGGGCGGCCTCGACACCGGCGCGGTCGGCGTCGCCCTGATGGTACTGGTCCGCGTCTCGTCGGTGATGTGGGCCGCCATTGGTGGCAACTGGCCCAACCTGCTCACCGGTGTCGTCGCCCTGCTCGCCTGGGTCGGCATCGCGGTCGCGGCCGTGCTGTTCCTCGTCCTGCCGTTCGGCATCCTGGTTTCGAGGTTCCGCCGTGTCCGTCATTGACGTCATCTTTGTTCTCAGCTTCGTGGGCATCTGGCTTGCCCAGTTCTTCTGGCTTGTCCTTTCCTTCGGCGCCTACGGCTACCTGCGCGCCACGGCGGGCGAGCGCGAGAAGCTGCTCGCCGAGATGCCCTCCGAACTGCCCGCCGTCACCGTCCTGATTCCTGCCCACAACGAGGCCGTGGTCATCGAGGACACGCTCGAGGCCATGACCCGGCTCGATTATCCGGTCGAGCAGCTGCAGGTGCTGCTGGTCAACGATGGCTCGACCGACGAGACCGGCGCCATCGGCGAGCGCTTTGCCGCGGCGCATCCCACCATCGAGGTGATGAACGTGCCCAAGGGCATGGGCGGCAAGGGCAAGTCGCGCACTCTCAACGTCGGCATGAGCCAGGCGCGCGGCGAACTGATCGCGGTGTTTGACGCCGACAACACACCCGAGCCGGAATGCCTGCGCCTGCTGGTCGGCGTGCTCATCTCCGACCGCACCCTGGTCGCGGTCAACGGCAAGGTGCGCACACGCAACTGGAACGATTCCTGGCTGACACGTTTCGTCGCCATCGAGTTCGTCTACTTCCAGTGGCTGTTCCAGGCGGGCCGCTGGTACTGGTTCCGGCTGTCCACCCTGATGGGCACCAACTATGTCATCTGGCGCGATGCGCTGGACATGCTGGGCGGCTTCGACGAGAAGTCCCTGGTCGACGACACGGAGATGAGCCTGCGCATCTTCCTTGGCAAACGGCGCATACGCTGGGTGCCCTTTGCGGTTACCTGGGAGCAGGAGCCCGACACCCTCAAGGTCTGGCTGAAGCAGCGCTCGCGCTGGACCCAGGGCAACCTCTACGTCACCTTCAAGTACTTCCGCCTGGCGATCTCCCATCCCATGCCGATCGGCCTGGAGATGCTCGCCAACCTGCTGAGCTACATCGTTTTCCTGCCGGCCCTGCTGATCAGCCACGTCGTCTTCCTGCTCGGCGTGATGCAGCTGGCGGGCACCGAGGTCTCGGGGCCGTTCGGCGCGCTCTGGGCCGTCTCGTTCATGGCCTACACGCTGCAGATGTGGTTCGCCCTCAACGTCGAGCGCGAGCGTCCTTCGAGCTACGTGCTGGCCGCCCTTTCGTACGTCACCTACGCCCAGCTCTTCATTCCCGTCACCATCATGGCAGTGCACCGGACCCTGAAGGCCCTCGCACTCCGGCAGGACATGAAATGGGACAAGACCCAGCGGACCAAGGAGAAGACATGACCAGCTTCATCGGCCTGCGCAGGCTCTGCAGCGTCCTCGTCGTCGCCCTCATCCTGATGGGAGCGCTCGGCCGGCCGGCCGCTGCCCGCGAGGACTTCTGGGCCTTCGACGACATCCGCTTCTCCGGGCTGGGGGCCTTTGCCACCCGTTATGTCTACGTGCCGCAGGGCAGCCGGTGGGAGGATACCTTCCTGATCGCCTATGCCGCCACGGATGGGCGCGCCCATGTCGCCGTGCGCATCGACGACCGCACCGTCTACCAGAGCGACATCGACCATCCGCAGTTCCTGACCATCCCGATCGGCACGCTGGAGGCCGGCTTCCACCGCATCGACGTGCGCGCCTCGCTTTCGCTCGAGAAACCCGAGGAGGCCCAGGCGATCAACTACTGCGTCGAGGAAATGCGCATTCCTCTCATCCTGCAGCGTATGTACGTGACCTACCGTGAGGTGTTGTCCGACGAGCAGTTTCTCTCCGCGCTGCCCGATACCCTCTTCAATCCCCAGAAGCCGCGCCAGCGGCCCTGGCGCATGGCGGTGGTGGTCGCGCCCGACGATTTGGCTGGCATTTCGGCGGCGGCCCGGCTGGCCAGCGGGCTCAACGCGGCCACGCCCATGAACGTCATGCATGCCGCAGCCACCGAAGAGGGTGACGCCGACTTCATGCTCGACATCCTCCACGATCCCAATCTCGCCGCGCAGGCTTCGGTTGATTTTCTGCCGCCATCGGGCGAGGTCGACGACCTGGGCGCCAGCCGCAACCCCAACAACCCGCCGGCGCAGACCTGGGCCGATCCGCCGACGCTGCGCATCTTCTATCGCACCCAGGAGGGCCTCGATGCGGCGGTCAACGCGCTGCTCAACGGCGCCTACCGCGGCCAGATGGACACCATGACCGCGGATTTCGACGGCTCCGTCGCGCCGCCGCAATGGGGCGGCATCGTCGATTTCCCGACCCTGGCGTCGCTGGGTATCGGCGACATCGAGATCGAGGGCACGGGAAGCCGTTCGGTCGTGCTCGCCTATCCCCCGGCGTGGGAGCCCATCGGCGTGCCCGAGGGCCAGATCATCGTGCGTTCCCAGGACGGCCTGATGCAGGGCTCGCAGATGCAGGTCTGGGTGGAAGACTCCCTTGCCGGCAGTACCCGGCTCGACCGCCTCGTCGCCGGCGACATCCAGCGCGCCATTCCCTTCCAGGCCAGTCGCGTGCCGCCCGACTCGGTGATCGGCGTGCGCTTCGAGGCTGCCCTGGTCACGACCACCGACTGCAGACCGGGCGTGAAGGGCAAGGTCTGGGTCGATGCCGAGCGTTCGTTCATCAACCTGCCGCACCGCCTCAAGGACGGCCTGGGCTCGATGTCGGCCGCGCTGGTGGGCAGGCCGGTGATCGCGATCGGACAGACCTCGCCCGGGGTGGTCTCCGCCGTACTGGCGCTTTCGGCCAACCTTGGCGCCTTCACCGGAGGCCTGCCCGTGCCCATCGAGGTGGTCGACGGCGACAGCAGCGCCACCATCACGATCGATGTTGATCTGGAAGATTTCCGCAAGGAACTGCTTTCCCAGGATGAGGCGCTCTATCTGCCCGAACTGGCCGACGGCGTGCTGCTGATGCAGGACGGCGGCGGCTATCGCATCCTGGCAGCCCGTGGGGAATCCCTGCATCTGCTGTCGCGTCACTGGGCACGCATCGAGCTCAGCCTGACCTCGGGCACGGTTACCGCCCTGCTGACGCCCAGCGGCGAGCTTATCCAGCTCGAAATCCGCCCCGTGAGCGAGGAACTGGTGATGTTCGACCGCTCCGATCCGATCCCATGGATCATTGTTGCCGCAGCCGTGCTGCTGGCGACGGTCGCGGCCGTGATGCTGTTCCTGCGCTTCGGCCGCCGGCGCAGCGGCTGAGCTGCGCCGGTCCCCACCGCCGACTTGTCAATCCAATTGACGGGACGGCGACGGGGATCGGAAAGTGCGATCCCAGGCCGCGCGATGCCCGGCCCGGCGCTTCCGCGTGCGGGCCCGACGACAGAAACCCGGAGAACCCATGACGCTCAATTTTCGCCAGCACACGCTCGATCACTGCGAGCCGCAGATGGAGGTCCCGTTCTCCATCGCCGAATACCGCGGCCGGCTGGAGCGGGTGCGTGCGCGCATGGCGGAAGACGGCGTCGATCTGCTCTGGGTCCAGGCGCCCGAGGGCCAGTGTTACCTCTCGGGCTATCAGGCCGAGTGGTACATGGCCCAGAGCCCGATGAAGTGGCCGCCCTGCAGCGGCATCGCGGTGCATGTCGACCACGACCACTTCATCCACTTCGACACGGTGGGCGAGATCGTCATGTCGCGTTACGCGACGATCTCCACCGACACGCGCATCTTTCCCGCCAGCGACCCGATCAAGCGGCGCGACGGCATCGCCTTCATCATGGATGAACTGAAGGCTTCCGGCTGGCTGAAGTCCGGCACCCGTGTCGGCCAGGAGCTGTGGTCCTACCGCCCCAATCCTGCCGTCAGCCAGCGTTTCCGCGAGGCCTTCGAGGGTGCGGGCGCCACGGTGGGCGACGCCTCGCTCATCCTGCGCGAGGTCCGGGGCAAGAAATCGCCCGCCGAGATCGCCTGCATCGAGCGCGCCGGGGCCATTGCCGATGTCGGCCTGCGCGCCGTGCGCGACAGCCTCTATGCCGGCGCGACAGAGCTGGAGATCTACGGCGAGATGATCCGCGCCATGGCGGCGGCGGGCGGCGAGAACGCGGGCATCACCATCCCCGTGCTCTCGGGTCCGAAGTCCAATTGCGGCCATGCCCTGGCCAGCCGCAAGGCGATCCTGCCGGGCGAGAACGTCAACGTCGACCTGTGCGGCGTCTTCAACCGCTACCACGCCAACATGGCGCGTTCCTTCTGGATGGGCACGCCGCCCGACCATATCGCCGCTTTCTACGAGAAGGTCGCGGGCATCTTCGATGTCATCCGGCCGATCCTGCGCACCGGCATGCCGGTCGCCGAACTCAACAGGACCGCCCAGGAATACTTCCGCGAGCACGACCTGTGGGACAACGGCGCCTGGCTCGGCGGCTACGAGATGGGCATCGCCTTCCCGCCGGACTGGGTCGGGCACTACTATTTCGAATACGCGGACCTGGAGACGGCGGACGTCTTCGAGGCGGGTACGGCGGTCAACTTCGAGGCGGTGTTCTACATGCCCGACATGGCCGGCATCACCCACCTCATCGACACCATCGTCTTCAAGGAGGACAGTGCCGTGTTGCTGAGCAGGGAGCCCTACGGGCTCTCGACGATCGCGCTCTGAGGAGAGACGCAGCCATGACCACGATGACGCTGGACGAGATTCTCGACGACCTTGCCGGTTACCTGACGACGCCGGACGATGCCTGCCTCACCCTGCCGCCCCAGGCCTATGTCTCGCCGGAACTCCACGACCTGGAGATCCGCGAGATCTTCGAGAAGTCCTGGCTGTGCGTCGGGCGCGAGGAATACGTCCCCAACGCCGGCGACTACTACACCATCGACGTCATGGGCGAGCCGGTCATCATCGTGCGTGGCACGGACGGCAAGGTCCGCGCGCTCAACAGCGCCTGCCGCCACCGCTTCATGCCGGTGGTGCAGGACAAGGGCAATACGAAGCGTTTCACCTGCCCCTACCACGCCTGGACCTACGCCACGGACGGCCGCCTGATCGGCGCGCCGCACATGGAGCAGAGCAAGGCCTTCGACAAGAAGGCCTGCGGCCTGCCGGAATACCGCCTGGAAGGCTGGATGGGCTTTCTCTTCATCAACCTCGACGATGATGCAGCGCCCCTGCAGCCGGTCATGGCCTCCATGGAGGCGGCGACGAAACACTACCGCATCGCCGACCAGACCGAGGTCTTCCACTACGAGCGGGTCTGGGAGGGCAACTGGAAGCTCTCGGCCGAGAACTCCATGGAGTACTACCACCACATCGGCCTGCACGCCTCGACTGTGGGTATCCAGATGCCGGCCAAGGGCACCTATATCCCGGCAACTCCCGCCACCGACGAGACCTTCACCCACGAGCGCTGCTCCATGGGCGAGGAATACATCGGCGGCAAGGACCACCCGATGAACCCCAAAGGCAATCTGACCGGCCTGACCCAGGAGGAACTGACCACCGGCTACATGGTCTATGTCTTCCCGGCCTTCACCATGGCGATGCGTCCGGGCACCAACAACTGGCTCTCCTTCCGTCCGGACGGCGTCGACAAGACGAAGATCCTGGGCGGTTACCTGCTCTGGAAGGAGATCGCCGACGAGGACCCGGCGCTGGCCAGGGCGCGCGCCGAGCTGATCGAGAAGGTCAACCACGAGGATTCGCTGGCGACCAGCGAGCTCAACAAGGTCGTCCGTTCGCGCAAGGCCGCGCGCGGTCCGCTTTCCCACTTCGAGGGCACGGTGGCGCAGTTTGCCCGTTACCTCGCGCGCACCCTGGCTTCCGACCGCGCGCCCGCGCAGCGCGTCGCGGCGGAGTAGGGGCGTGACGGCAACGCTCGACCGGCTGCTCGACACGCTGGCTGCCTATCCCGCCACGCCGGACCATGCCTGTTTCACGCTGCCGCCGCAGGCCTATACCGATCCCGATCTCTACGAACTGGAGGTCGAGCGCATCTTCCGCCGCGAATGGCTCATCATCGGTCGCGCGAGCGACGTGCCCGATCCCGGCGACTGGTTCACGATCGACGTGCTGGGCGATCCGCTGCTGGTGGTGCGCGGCACCGACGGCACGGTGCGCGCCCTCTCGAACGTCTGCCGTCACCGCTACATGCCGGTGGCGCTGGAGCCACGCGGCAACGACAAGCGCTTCGTCTGCGCCTACCACGGCTGGGTCTACGGCACCGACGGGCGGCTGGTCGCCGCACCGCTGATGGAGGGCTCCACCGGCTTCGAGAAGGGCCGCTGCAACCTGCCGGAATACCGGCTGGAGCAGTGGCACGGTTTCCTCTTCGTCAACTTCGACAACGAGGCCGCCCCGCTCGGCCCGCGCATGGCCGAGGCCGACGCGCGGCTCGAGAGCTACCGCAGCGCCGAACTCGTCACCGGGCTCGCCTACGACACGATCTGGGAGGGCAACTGGAAGCTCGCGACCGAAAACGGCATGGAATACTACCACCACATGGGGCTGCACGGCCGCACCCTGGAGGCCATGCTGCCCGCCGCGGGCGCGCGCATGGAGCCTGCCCCGGCATCGGGTCGTTTCACCCACACACGCTGCCCCTATGCCGACCGGGCGGCGGCGGCCGAACGTGTCGCGCGACGCCATGCCAGCCGTTTCAGCGAGGACGATGCGACCTCCTCCTACGCCATGGGCGTCTTTCCCAACATTTCCTTGGCCCTGACGCCCGACAGCAACAACTGGCTATCCTTCCTGCCCATGGGGCCGGAGCGGACGCGGGTGATCGGCGGCTATCTGCTGCCCGACAACCTGCAGTACGGCGATCCCGAGACCGCGGCCCGGCGCAACGCGCTGATCCACCAGGTCAACGAGGAGGATGCCCAGGCCACCTGGCGCCTGCAGCAGGTGATGCGCTCCACGAAGGCCGCGCCCGGCCCGCTCAATGTGCGCGAAGGCACGGTCGCCCAGTTCTACAAGTATCTCGCCCGCACGCTCGTTCCCGAGCGGGTCGCGGCGATGCCGGTTGCCGCGGAATAGGAGAGACCATGTCCCCGACCCTGGATCGCCTGCTCGACACCATCGCGGCCTATCCCGCCACGGACGATGCCGCCTGCTTCACCCTGCCGCCGGAGGCCTATACCGACCCCGATCTCTTCGCGCTGGAGAAGGAACGCATCTTCAAACAGGAATGGATGCTGATCGGCCGCGCGAACGACATTCCGAACGCCGGCGACTGGTTCACCTTCCAGGTGCTCGACGATCCCATGCTGATCGTGCGCGGCAGCGACGGGCGCATCCGCGCCCTCTCGAATGTCTGCCGCCACCGCTACATGCCGGTGGCGCTGGAGGAGAAGGGCAACGACAAACGTTTCGTCTGCGCCTACCACGGATGGGTCTACGGCACCGACGGACGGCTGGTGGCCGCCCCCCTGATGGAAGGTTCCACGGGCTTTGACAAAGGCCGCTGCGCGCTGCCGGAGTACCGGCTGGAGGAATGGCAGGGCTTCCTCTTCGTGAACCTGGACGACAATGCCGAGCCGCTGGCGCCCCAGCTTCACGAAGCCGATGCCATGCTTGCCAACTACAAGACGGACGAGCTCAT
>CALLQH010000390.1 GCA_938014945.1 uncultured bacterium
TGCCGTAGCGCTCCAGCACCTCCATGTTGCCGGTGTCGGGCGCCGAGCAGTTGAAGCTCTCGGCGCCGATGAAGCTGCGCCCCATGATCTCGCAGAGCGGCGCGTATTCCAGGTTCGAGAGGCCGAAGCCACGGTCGCTGTCGGGCAGGAACATGTTCCACAGGCCCTGCGACTTCGCCTTCTCCTTCAGTTCCTCGATCACCGGCGGGGCCTGGGTCCAGCCGAACTCCTTCACCTGCTCCTCATAGAGGTGCTCGTTGGGATAGACGTTCTCCTCCATGAAGGCACTCACGCGGGCGGAAAGTTCCTTCACCTTGTCGGGATAGTCGAAGTCCATGGGGCCGGTTCCTTTGTGTCGTTCCTGGCGTCCTTCGAAGGACGGTGATGGGGGGGCGTCAGGCCGTCGGCAGCTTGTGGTCCTTGAAGGTCTGGCGAAGGGTGAGCTTGGAGACCTTGCCCGTGGCGGTGTGGGGCATCTCCTCGACGATGACGATGTCGTCGGGCATCCACCACTTGGCGATCTTGTCTTCCAGATAGGCGCGGATGTCCTCGGGGCTGGGCGTCTTGCCGGCCTGGGGCAGGACCACCAGCATCGGCCGTTCCAGCCACTTTTCGTGGGGCATGGCGATGGCGGCGGCCTCCAGCACCTCCGGGTGGCCCATGGCCGCGCTTTCCAGGTCGATGGAGCTGATCCATTCGCCGCCGGACTTGATCAGGTCCTTGGTGCGGTCGGTGATCTGCATCAGGCCCTCGCGGTCGATCGTTGCGACATCGCCCGTGCGGAACCAGCCGTCGGCCGTCATCGCGGCGGCGCTTGCCTTCTCGTCCTCGTAGTAGCCGTCGCAGACCCAGGGCCCGCGCACCTGCAGTTCGCCCGGGCTTTCGCCGTCCCAGGCCACCTCGTTGCCGTTGTCGTCCAGCAGGCGGAAGTCGACGCCGAAGAACTTGCGCTGGCGCAGCTTGCGTTCGTAGAGCGCGTCCTCGGAAAGGTCATCGAGATTCTTGCCGTAGCAGCCGCCCGAGCAGACCGGGCTGGTCTCGGTCATGCCCCAGCCCTGCAGCACGTTAACGCCGTATTCCTTTTCATAGGCCTTGATCATGGCGACCGGTGCGGCCGAGCCGCCCGAGACCAGATGTTTCAGGTGATCGAGCCGTTTGCCTGACTGGCGCAGATAGGTGAGCAGGCCGAGCCAGATCGTCGGCACGCCCAGGGTGACGGTCACCTTCTCGTTCTCGAACAGCTCGTGCAGGCTTTCGCCGTCGAGCTTGGCGCCGGGCAGCACCAGCTTGGCGCCGCAGATCGGCGTCACATAGGGCTGGCCCCAGGCCTGGACATGGAACATCGGCACGACCGGCAGCACGGTGGAGCGCACGTTGATCTCCATGCAGCCCGCGGCCAGCAGGCCCATGGCATGGAGCACCGTGGAGCGGTGGCTGTAGAGCGTGCCCTTGGGATTGCCCGTGGTGCCCGAGGTGTAGCACATGGCCGCCGCGGCGTTTTCGTCGAGCATGGGCCAGTCGAAGGGCGTATCGGGTGCTGCCTCCAGCAGCTCCTCGTAGCACATGGCGTTGGGCAGGCTGGTCTGGGGCATGTGCGCCCGGTCGGTCATCACGATGTAGCCCTCGACCGTGGTCAGGCGGTCGGCGAGCTTTTCCAGCAGGGGCACGATGTTGGCGTCGACAAAGACGAAACGGTCGGCGGCGTGGCCGACGATGTAGACGATCTGGTCGTCGAACAGGCGCGGGTTCATCGTGTGGCAGACGGCACCCATACCGGAGATGCCGTAATACAGCTCGAAGTGGCGGTAGCCGTTCCAGGCGAAGGTGGCGATGCGGTCGCCTTCCTTCACGCCCAGGGCGGCAAGCGCATGGGCCAGGCGATTGGTGCGCGCCCAGGCGTCGGCATAGGTGTATCGGTGGATCGGCCCCTCGACCGTGCGGCTGACGATCTCCTGGTCGGGATAGCAGAGCGCGGCGTGCCTCAGGATGCCCGAGATCAGCAGCGGCGTATCCATCATCCGTCCGGCCAGCATGTTCGGCATCCCCTGTTCTTGCCCCGCGCGATACTAGCAAGGCTGGACGGGCGGTCCATGGTTGATGGGCGTCGCGCGCAGCCTGTCCTTGGGATTAACATATTACCCTCAGGCGGGAGGGGATCATGGCGAACGGCGTGCTGACGGACGATTTCAAGACGACGCCCTACTGGTGGGATCTGGCGCCCCGCCCGGAGGTCTCCGACGCGGCGCCCCCGGCTAAGGCCGAAGTGGTGATCGTCGGCTCGGGCAACGTCGGGCTCTCCTCGGCGCTCACCCTGACGCGGGCAGGGCGCGAGGTGGTGATCCTCGACGCCGAGGCCGCGGGCCACGGCGCCAGCACGCGCAACGCCGGCTATCTGGGCCGCAACGTCTGGTACAAGTACGGCGACATGGTCGAGAAGATCGGCCGCGAGCAGGCGGGCATCGTCGCGCGCGAGTCGATCACCGCCCACGATTTCGCCGCCGCCCTCATCCAGAAGGAACAGATCGCCTGCTTCTACCGCGACAGCGGCCGTTTCATCGCCGCACCCTCGCAGAAGATGTTCGACAAGATGTCGAAGGATCTCGACCTCATGCACAAGGACGGCATTCCCGTGGATGCCGAGATGATCGGGCCGGAGGCACAGCCCCGGGCCTATGCCCAGGGCCGCTACTTCGGCGGCCAGATCCTGCGCGGCAACGGCGTCATCCACGCCGGGCTCTACCACAAGGGCCTGCTCGACCGGGCGCAGAGCCAGGGCGCGCGCATCTTCGGCAACTGCCCGGCCGAAAGCATCGAGCGCGACGGCACGGGTTTCCGCATCGTCACGCCGCGCGGCACGATCCAGGCCGGCCATGTCATCGTGGCGACCAACGGCTATACGCCCAAGGCGGCGGGCTGGCTGCGCCGCCGTGTCGTGCCGGTCGATGCCTACATGATCGCCACCGAGCCGCTCGCCGCCGATCTCATCGAGCATGTCCTGCCGCACGGGCGGCCGATGATCGAGAACCGCTACACGCCCTGCTGGATGCGCACCAACGAGGACGGCACCCGCATTCTCTTCGGCGGCACCAGCGCCGAGCCGCCCAAGCACCTGCCCGACAAGGCCGCGCATCTGCACCGCGTGATGAGCGAGATCGCCCCGGCGCTCAAGGACGTGAAGGTCAGCCACTGCTGGACCGGCAAGACCGCCTTCACCTTCGACATGCTGCCGCATACGGGGGCGCATGACGGCGTGGAGTACGCGCTGGGCTGGTGCGGCGCGGGTGTGCCGATGGGCACCTATCTCGGCCACAAGACGGCCCTGCGCGTGATGGGCGATCCCGACGCGGCTTCGGCCTTCGACGGCCGTCCGTTCCCGACGAAGCCCTTCTACACCGGCAGTGCCTGGATGCTGCCGCTGGTCGTGCAGTGGTACAAACACAAGGACCGGCAGCTCTTCAAGGGCGGCTGAGCGGCGGGCAATACCCTAACTCTTGCGGCCGCGTTCGGCGGCTTCGATGTCGTCTCGGGTCTTCTGGCTGGCGCCGGCTTCCAGGCGGGCGAGGCCGTCGTGGGCGGCGAGGTGGAGGTGCTCGGAGAGGTCGATCTCCACGGTCAGGTCCTCCATCGTGCCGCCATGGAAGTGGCCGCCGATGCGCCCGCCCGCGGCGATCAGGTGCAGGTGGTAGCCCGGCACCTCGACCGGGGCGGAATCGCCGGGGAAGCGGAAGCCGACGAGCTGGCCGTCCAGTTCCTCCATGTCCTGTTCGGACTGCTGCTTTGCCGCCTGCGCCAGGGTCGAGGGTTCGTCCTGGCGCAGCACGACGCGGAAATGGGCGCTGCGGAAACGCCCCTTCGCGCGCACGGCGCAGAGCTGCTCCTTCACCGGCAGGTGTTTGTCCACGGCGGCTTCCAGCTCCTCCATGGTGCAGGGGCCGTCGAGGTGGAAGGTGATGTCGGGCTTGAAGAACTTCACCACGGCAAAGGGCGTCTGCGTCTCCGGCGAGACCGGCGTGCCGTGGCCGCCGGGGCCGAAGTGCCAGAACTTGCCGTCCACCGCCGCCATCTCGCCGTCCAGGTCGACGAAGGTGCCAAGGCCGAAGTCGCCGTGTTTCATCACCTCGCCATAGGCCATGGAGCCGGAGAAATCGCCGTCGATCAGGCGGCCGATGGTCTCCACCTGAAAGACCTCATCGGGGCTGCAGCGGCCCTTGATGTAGTCGCGGATATGGCCGGCGAGTTTCTTCACGGGTTGCCTCCTCAGGCAAAATGCAGGGGGGCGAAACCGTCGTCCCAGCCGCTCATGGGTGCCAGATCCTCGGCGGCGCAGCGCACGTCCAGGACGAACGGACTGCCCCTGTGGGCATAGGCCTGGCGCACCGCGGCCTCCAGATCCGTGCCCGCGTCCACCACCAGGCCGTCACAGCCGTAGGATCGTGCCAGAGCGACAAAATCCGGATTCTTCAGCTCCACGGAGTAAGGCTCGCTCTCCTGGGCGCGGATGCGGCCGAGGATGCCGTTGTTGAGGATCACCAGCACCAGTGAAAGCCCGGCCTGGGCGGCGGCACCGAGTTCACCGATGGTCATCTGCACGCCGCCGTCGCCCGCGATGCCCATGACCACGGCGTCGGGATAGGTCGAGGACGCGGCGATCAGCGCCGGCAGGCAATAACCCATCACGCCCAGGTTCTCGCTGACGAGGGCTGCATGATCGCCCGAAAGGTGCAGGAACTGCGCGGCCCAGACCGCATTGTCGCCGATGTCGAAGGCGACCACCGCATCGCGCGGCAGCTGGGCCGACAGCGCGCGCATCACCTTCACCGGGTGGGCGTGGTTGCCGCCTGCGGACAGGCGGTCTTCCACCCATTCGGCGAGGAACGCCTTCATCGAGGCGGCACTGAGCTCCAGGCATTCGCTGTCGGGCGTGGCGGTGTAGCGGCGCGAAAGGCCGTCGGCGATGTCGGAGAGCGCGCCGATCAGGGTCGCCTTGGCGCGGAAGCCGCCGGGCACATGGCGCGGCGAGGGGGCGCAGCGGATCAGCTCGCGCGCCTGACGCCCGGAACGCCCGGCAACGAACGGCCCCAGGTTGGCGACGCCGAAGGAGAGGATCAGGTTGGCGTGGCCCAGAACGTCGCGGGCCACCTGCTCGCCCGGCGCGCCGAAGATGCCGAGCACGCCGGCGACATTGGGATGGCGCTCGTCGACAATGCCCTTGCCGCCGAGCGACGTGACGACCGGGGCCTGCAGCCGCTCGGCCAGGCGCAGGATCGCCTCGCCGCAGCCGCGTGCACCCGAACCGACCGCGATGGTGACATGGCGCGCCTCGGCAATCGCCTTGATCGCCGTCTCGAAGGCGGATTCCGTCGGGAACAGCGGTGTCGGCGGGGGCGGGGCGACGGGATGGAACATGGGCGCGCGTTCCTCGTCCAGCGGCAGGGCCTGGATGTCGGTCGGGATCGCCAAATGGGTGACGCAGCGCTGCTCCACCGCCACGGCCATGGCCTCGCGCAGCATGGGCGGCAGTTCATTGGGATGGGCGCAATGGGCGCTGCGTCCGATCAGCGGAGCGAGCATCGCCGCCGTGTCGACGTCCTGGAACTCCAGGCGGCCCTGGCGCCAGGTGGGCAGCATGCCGGTCAGCGCCAGCACGGCCGCGCCGTCGACCTGGGCGTCGATCAGGCCGGTGATCAGGTTGGTCGCACCGGGGCCGGAGGTCGCCAGGCAGACCGCCAGCTTGCCGGTGAGCTTGGCCTGGGCGGAGGCGGCGAGCGAGGCGGCGGCCTCGTTGCGCATCAGCACCCATTCGAGGTCGGGGTGTTTCACCACCGCCTGCAGCAGCGGCAGGATCGAGGCGCCGGGATAACCGAAGACGTGGGTCACCCCA
Organism: uncultured bacterium; assembly: GCA_938014945.1. Taxonomy (GTDB): domain Bacteria; phylum Pseudomonadota; class Alphaproteobacteria; order SP197; family SP197; genus CALGGB01. Next base: position 5,882 of record CALLQH010000390.1, read on the forward strand.
TGGTCGACCAGATTCTGCGCGATGTAGTCGGCAACGTTATCCATGCTCGTTCCTTTGATGCCTTTCAGGCGGGATATTACAGGACGACCCGGTCGCGCTTGACGGCATCAACCGTGTCGAGCGTGCGGGCGTAGAGATGTCCGGCGTGGATTGCCGACGCGATGATGTGGGGCGCTTCGCAGTCGCCGATGCGCCGCAGGGTGGCGATGCCTGCGGCCTTCAGCGCCTCCGGATCGGCGGCGAGTTCGGCGTAGAGACCCTCGTCGGGTTCGCGCGAGGTGACGGTGACGATGCTGTCGCAGGGAATGAAGCGCTGGCGGCCGCTGTAGCCGCAGACCAGCGTCGCGTTGTCCTCATCGAAGGCGGTGAGGGCGTGGGCCGTCACCAGCTCGACGTCGAGGTCGATCAGGCGCGCCTGGATGCGGCCCTGGTCCAGCGTGCCGCGGCACAGGGGAGAGACATTGTCTGCCGTGGTCACCAGCACCACCTCGTTGCCGCGCGCCACCAGGGCCTCGGCGATGACGCCACCCATGTAGAAGTGGTCGTCGTCATAGACCACGACCCGGCCCTCCACCGGCGTGCCGGCCATGATGTCGTCGGGCGTGAAGACGCGAGGCTGGTCCCAGCCCTTGAAGCCGCCGTAGCTGGAGCGTCCGGCGCCGTTGCGACGCCAGGCCGCGCCGGTGGCGATGCAGACGTGCTCGAAGCCGAACTCCAGCACCTGCTGCGCGGTAAGGGCGCTGTCGCGGTAGATCGCCACATTGGGATACTTGTGGATCTGGCCGATGCGCCAGTCCTTGACCCGCGCCCAGGTCGAAAGGCCGGGCAGGGTGGCCTCACGCGTCGCGCGCCCGCCCAGCTCGCCGGTCGCTTCGGCCAGCGCCACCTCGTAGCCGCGCTGGCCGGCGGCGCGCGCGGCCTCCAGACCGGCAGGACCGGCGCCCACGATCAGCACCTTGCCCGCCCCGCCCTTGGGCGCGATGTTCTCTGGGTGCCAGCCGCGGCGCCATTCCTCGCCCATGGTCGGGTTCTGCGTGCAGCGCAGGGGCGCGCCGTGGCCGTTCGTCATGATGCAGACGTTGCAGCCGATGCACTCGCGGATGTCCTCGATGCGCCCTTCCTTGATCTTGTTGGGCAGGAACGGATCGGCGATCGACGGGCGCGCCGCGCCGATCATGTCGACCAGGCCCTTGTTGACGATGGAGACCATGCGGTCGGCGCTGGTGTAGCGGCCCACGGTCAGAACAGGCTTCGTCGTCACCTGCTTGACGAAGGCGATGTACTCTTCCTGCGCGCCTTCCTCGGCGAAGCGTGCGGTGCGGGCATCGGCCGGGAAGTTGGCGATGTTGACGTCCCACAGGTCCGGCAACTCGGCCAGGTACTCGACCAGGTCACGGCCCTCGCCGTCGTGTTTGATGCCGGCGTCGACATCCAGGTTGTCGACGGCAAAACGGATGGCCACACCGCAGGTGTCGCCGACCGCGTCCTTGGTGTCCTCCAGCAGTTCCTTGATGAGGCGGGCGCGGTTCTCGAAGCTGCCGCCGTATTCGTCGGTCCGCCGGTTGTGCACGGGCGAGAGGAACTGCGCGGGCAGATAGCCGTGGGCGGCATAGACATAGACGATGTCGAAGCCCGCCTCCCTGGCGCGCAGGGCCGAGGCGCGGTGGTTGGCGCGGAACTCCCGGATGTCGGCCTTGTCCATGGCGCGGGTCTGGGTCGTGCCGTGCCAGGTCGGCATCGACATCGGCGCGCCGGGTACCGCGCGGGAAAGATCGTTGCCGCTGGAATAGCCGCCGTACCACAGCTCCACGCCCGCCAGCGCGCCGTGCCTGTGGCAGGCCTCGACCATGGCGGCATGGTTGCGGATGTCCTGGTCATCCCACAGCGTGCAGTAGGGGCCGGGCTGGTCGTCGGCGCCGGGGTCGATCGAGCAGTATTCGGTGCAGACGACACCCCAGCCGCCCGCGGCCTTGGTCTCGCGCATGGCGTTGACCGTGGCGGGCATGGCAAAGCCCATGCCGCTGCAATGAGGCACCTGATAGAAGCGGTTGGGCGCCGTCACGGGGCCGATGTTCACGGGTTCGAACAGGATGTCGTAGCGTGGATCGCGTGCCATGGTGCCCTCTGCTGCATGCCCGGCGACACCATAGCCCTGCGCGGTGGTTCCCGGAACTGCTGGCGGCGGTTAACGTGACGCAGCGCACTAGCGCACCTGGGGGAGAACACCGTGACCGAAACCGCCGACCTGCTTGCCGCTCTGGTGCGGATCGATTCCTGCGTGCCGCCCGGCGACGAGATCGAGATTGCCCGTTTCGTCCACGGCCGCCTCGAAGCAGCGGGTATCGCCGCCACGCTGGACGAGTTCCAGCCGGGCCGGGCCAATGTGCTGGCCCGCATCAAGGGTGGGGGCAACCGTCCGGCGCTGATCTTTTCGGCCCACTTCGACACCATGCCGCCGGGCGCCCAGCCCTGGCAGCACGGCCCCTTCGCGGCGGAGGTCGAGGATGGCCGGCTCTATGGCCGGGGGGCGGCCGACATGAAAAGCGGCATGGCCGCGATGATCGTGGCGGCCGAACGCATCGCCGCCTCGGGCGATGCGCTGAGCGGCGACCTGGTGCTGGCCTTCAGCGCCGGCGAAAGCTCCAACTGCCTGGGCGCGCGGCGTTTCGTGGAAACCGGGGCGCTGGCCGGCATGGGCGCGCTGCTCGTCTCCGAGCCTTCTTCAATGAACGTCCTGCTGGCCGAAAAGGGTGCACTGTGGCTGCGTCTCATCGCCCACGGCAGGGCCGGCCACACCTCGGGCAACGAGGGGATGACGGGTGGCGGTGCCAATGCCGTCGACCGCATGACCGATGCGCTGATCGCCCTGCGCAGCTTCCGCTTCGCCGAGGGCGAACATCCCCTGCTGGGCAGGCCTTCGCTGTCGGTCGGCACGATCCGTGGCGGCAGCGTCGTCAACCTGACGCCGGACCGCTGCGAGGCGGAGATCGACCTGCGCATCCTGCCGGGCATGGCGCCCGAGGATGTCGAGGCCGCCATCGCCGCCCATATCGGCGGCGACATCGCGGTCGAGCGCATCGATTTCAAGCCGCCGGTCGAGACCGCTGCCGACCATCCCTTCGCCGCGGCCTGCCTGAAGGCCATGGGCCCTGGAACCACGCCGAAGGGCGCCTCCTACTACAGCGACGCGACGATCCTGACGCCGGCCTTCGACCTGCCCATGGTCATCATCGGACCGGGCGAGATGGGCATGAGCGGCCAGACCGACGAATACTGCGACCTCGCGAGCCTCGACCGGGCCGCCGAGACCTTCGAGGCCATCGCGCGGGACTGGCTGGGGGCGTCGTCGTGATCGGCTTCGACGGCAAGGTCGTGCTGGTGACGGGCGCCGCGGGGGGCATCGGCCGGGCGACCTGCGGCATGTTCCACGGCGCGGGGGCGACCGTTGTCTTCGCTGACCTGGACGGGGAGGGGGCGTCTGCCGCCGCCGCGGCCTGCGATCCCTCCGGGGCCACCGCCTGGGGCATCGCCCACGACACCACCCGTTCCGACGATACCGAACGTGTCGTCGCCGAGGTTGTTGCGCGCCATGGCCGCATCGATGTCCTGGTGACGGCGGCCGGCGTTTTCCCGCCCCGCCCGATCCTGGAACTGGACGATACGGCTTGGCGCCATGTCCTGGCGGTCAACCTCGACGGCGTGCTCTATGCCTCCCGCGCCGCCATACCGCACATGGAGGCTGGCGCTTCCATGGTCCATATCGCCTCGGTCGCGGGCCATCGGGGCTCGGCCATGCACGCCCACTACGCCACCGCCAAGGGCGGCGTTCTGGCGCTCAGCCGTTCGCTTGCCTCCGAACTGGCGCCGATGGGCATCCGGGTCAACGCGGTCTCGCCGGGCATCATCGCCACGACCATGACCGACGGTCTGATGGCGCGGAAGGGCGACATCATCCTGGCGACCACGCCCATGGCGCGCATGGGCACGGCCGAGGAGGTGGGCGGGGTCATCTGCTTCCTCGCCAGCGATCTCGCCAGCTTCGTCACCGGCGAGACCATTCACGTCAACGGCGGCTGGTATATGGCGTCCTGAGCGCCTACCACAGGCTGCCGGCGGCCACGGTGACGTCCTCGCCGGTGATGCCGCGCGCCGCGTCTCCGCACAGGAAACAGGCCAGAGCCGCGATCTCCTCGGGCTCGATCACCCGCTTCTGGGGATAGCTCTCCACGATCTCGGCCAGCATGTCCTCGGCGCTGATGTTGCGGGCCCGGGCCTGCTGGGCGACGTTGCTCATCATCATGCCGGTGCGCACGTAGCCCGGATTGATGGCGTTGCAGGTGACGCCCCGGGCCGCGCCCTCCAGCGCCACCGATCGGGTGAGGCCGAGCAGCCCCGCCTTGGAGGCGCAATAGGCCGGGTTGTTCGCCGCGCCGACGTTGGCGGCGGTCGAGGCGATGTTGACGATGCGCCCCCAACCCTGCGCCATCATCTTTGGCAGGCAGGCCGTGATCATGCGGAAGGCGCCGTTGAGGTTGGTGTCGAGGACCAGCGCCCACTGCTCCTCGGTATGGCCCAGGATCGGCTGCTCCAGGCTGGTGCCCGCGGCATTGACCAGAATGTCGACCCTGCCGAAGGCGTCTTCGGCCGCCGCCACGAGGGCGCGGCAGCTCTCCGGGCTGCGCAGGTCGTGGTCGCGTCCCAGCGCCCGCACGCCCAGGGCCTCGATTGCCGCGACCGTCTCCTCCAGAGCCTCGCGGGTGGGGAAAGTGACATCCTCGTTGGCCGCCTTGGCGCGATGGTCGCTGAGGTAGGAGCCGATCGCGACATCGGCGCCCGCCCCCGCCAGCGCCAGCGCGATGGCGCGGCCCTGGCCGCTGGCGCCGCCGGTGACCAGAGCCGCGCGCCCTTCCAGTTCTCTTGCCGACATGCTTGTCTCCTCTTGCCGGGGGCAGGGTAGCCGCGCGGGCGCCAGGGGGCGAGGGGCCATGATCTACATCGAGTTCATCGACCGCGACCGACACACGCCGATGGAGGTCTTCCGTTACTACGCCGACCAGTCCTCCTGGACCGATCCCGAGGACGGCCTGGTCGGCTTGTTCGGGCGCACCATGCGCCTGGGGCCCTATCCGGCCTATCTCGCCTTCTGGAAGTGCAAGGGCATGGCCCGCATGGACGAGTGGGAGGCCTATTTCCGCAGCGACGCCTATCTCGAGCATCAGTCCGAGCTTGCGACCCTCCAGATCATCCACCTGGTGCGCGGCGGCTGCTACGACGTCCTGGTGGAGGGACCGGCGCCTGCGCCCGACAGCCTGATCTGCATCGAATACTTCGGCGCGCCTGCGGCCATGGCGGATGCGGCGGTGGTCGGGCGTTTCCGCCGGCGCGAGGCGGTGGGCGCGGGGGCCTGCCTCAGCTTCGTCCTGCGCCGGATCGGCCGCCTGGGCCCGGATCCCGGCTGCCTTGCGGTCTGGAGCTTTGCCGACTACGTGACACTGGAAGCGTTCCAGCGCACCGATCTCGACGGCGACCCGCTGGGGCCCGTGGAAACCGGGATCTACCGCTGGTTCGGCCGCGACATTCTCTAGGGGAGGTTTCATGCCGGGTACGGGTGACTGGAAGCTTGGAATCATTGGCGGCACGGGCTGGCTGGGCGGCGCCATCGCGACGCGCCTGCTGACCAAACGGTTCCTGCCGCCCCAGCGCATGGTGCTGTCCAACCGCTCGGGCAACATGGGCGCCTTTGCGCCCTGGCGCGGCATCACGGTGACGACCGACAATGCCGAGCTGGTAGCGGCCAGCGACATCGTCATGCTGGCGGTTCGCCCGGGCGATTTCGCCGCCTTGAAGGTCGACTGTTCCGACAAGCTGGTGGTTTCCGTCATGGCCAGCGTGCCGATCAGCCGCATCGCCGAGCTGACCGGCGCCGAGCGTATCGTGCGCACCATGCCCAACCCCTCCGTCGAGTTCGGCGAGGGCTTTACGCCCTGGTACGCCACGCGGGAGGTCAGCCTGAAGGAGAAGGGCCATGTCTCGGCGCTCTTCGACACCTGCGGCCCAACCGAAGAGCTCCGTTGCGAGGATCACATCGACTATTTCACCGGGCTGACCGGCCCGGTGCCGGGCTTCCTGGGCTATGTCGCCGACGCCATGATCCAGGCCGCCATTGCCCATGGCATCGAGCCGGGGCTGGCCGAACGGGCGGTGCGCCACCACTGTGTCGCGGCCGCCCACGAGATCGACCGCGCGCCCTACGATCCCGCCCAGATGGTGAAGATGACGCTCGACTACGGCGGCACCACCGCCGCCGGCTTCCGCGCGGCCGACGAGGCGGGCGCGCGTCGGGCCATCGCCGCCGGCCTGAAGGCGGCGTGGGAAGTCGCGCGCAAGGATCGCTCCTGACTTTAGGGTGGCGATATAAATCTGTTCTATAGCAAAGATTTATACAAGAAACCTAAAGTTCAATATCAGGCGCCGGCCAGCACCAGTTCTGCCAGGGCATCGACGTCGGCGCCTTCGCCCAGGTTCATCGTCAGCTCCTCGATCCGCCGGGCGCGGGCATC
>CALLQH010000391.1 GCA_938014945.1 uncultured bacterium
TGGTCGTCATCTTCCTGCCCGGCGGGCTGATGGAGGGTTTCCGCCGCATCGGAACGCTGATCGCCAGACGAGGGCGCAAGGCCGGGGAGGAGACGCGATGAGCAACGCCATCCTCAAGGTCACCAACGTCGACAAGACCTTCGGCGGCCTGCGCGCCCTTTCCAACGTCAACCTGCATGTCGAGCAGGGCACCACCCATGCCGTGATCGGCCCCAACGGCGCGGGCAAGTCGACCCTGCTCAACGTCTGCGTCGGGCGCATCCATCCCGACAACGGCTCGGTCGTGTTCAAGGACGAGATCCTCACCGGCAAGGAGCCGCACCGCATCAACCAGCTCGGCGTCGCCCGCGTCTTCCAGACGCCGGAGATCTTTCCCGAACTCACCCTGCTGCAGAACGTCATGATTCCGGCGCTGGCCAAGCAGGAGGGTTCCTACCGCTTCAACCCGATCCGCAGCCTGGTTTCGCAGAAGACCGTGCGGGATGAGGCGAGCCATGTGCTGGAGGATCTGGGCCTGGCCGACAACCACGGCATGCTCGCCGGATCGCTTTCGCGCGGCGACAAGCGGCGTCTGGAACTGGCCATGTGCCTGGTCCAGCATCCCGGCCTGCTGCTGCTGGATGAGCCGACAGCAGGCATGTCGCGCCACGACACCAATCGCACCATCGAACTGCTCCAGCGCATCAAGGAGCGCGGCATGACCAAGGTCATCATCGAGCATGACATGCACGTCGTCTTCAGCCTGGCCGACCGCATCACCGTGCTCGCACAGGGCGCCGTGATCTGCGAGGGCACGCCCGACGAGGTGCGCGGCGATCCGCGCGTCCAGGAAGCCTATCTCGGGGGGGCGCACCTGTGACCGGGGGCATCGAGACTGCCGCGGCCGCCGAGCGTGACCGCGTCCAGGGCGTCGGCCAGAAGGGCGACCAGCAGAAGTTCTTCTCCTGCCGCGACCTCCATGCCTATTACGGCGAGAGCTACATCGTGCAGGGCGTCAGCTTCGATGTGCACGAGGGCGAGATCGTCGCCCTGCTGGGGCGCAACGGCGCCGGCAAGACCTCCACCCTGCGCACCATCGCGCGCGCGCCCTCGCCGGAACTGCGCCGCGGCGAGATCTGGCTCGACGGCACGGCGCTGCATCCCATGGTCTCGCACCAGGCCGCGCGCAGCGGCATCTCCCTGGTGCCCGAGGACCGGCGCATCATCGGCGGCCTGACCGTGGAGGAGAACCTGCAGCTTGCCCAGATCGCCGAGCCGCGCGGCTGGGAGCTGGAGCGCATCTACGAACACTTCCCGCGTCTTGCCGAACGCCGCAAGCAGGAGGCCGTCACCATGTCGGGCGGCGAGCAGCAGATGCTTGCCGTGGCCCGCGCGCTCGCCCGCGACATCAAACTGCTTCTGCTCGACGAACCCTACGAGGGCCTCGCCCCGATCATCGTGCAGGAGATCGAGCGCATCCTGGAGCAGGTCAAGGCGCTGGGAATCACCACGGTCATCGTGGAGCAGAACGCCATCGCCGCCCTGCATCTCTCAGACCGCGCGATCATCCTCGACATGGGGCAGGTGGTCTTCGAAGGACAGGCCAACGAGGTGCTGGAGAACGCCGACATCCGGCAGGAGTACCTGGCCGTCTAGTGCCGTTCCGGCCGGCAAGGCGGGTCTGCGGCGGCGGCCGCAACGCTCTGTTACACTCTGTAATGCAAATGCGGCCGGTTCCCGCTTGGAGCCCGCCGTCGCCATGCCTATATTCGCTTGGTCCAGGGGCGAGTGGACAAGCGACATAGTGGACGTTCATGGCCCAGGCCCCCTCGCGACCGCCGTCCGCCGATCCGGCGACACGGCATGCCCCCCGCACGACCCGACGCTCTCCCTGGCCCAGGCGCCTGATCGTGCTGGCGCTGCTGGCCTGCGTCGCCGCGGGTGCCTGGTACATCTGGCGCGGCGGTGAGAATACGGCCCCGGTCTATCTGACGGTCGTGCCGGAGCGTGGCGCCATCGAGGACACGATCATGGCCCTGGGCACCCTGCAGCCCCGCGACTATGTCGATGTCGGAACCCAGGTCTCGGGCCAGCTCGACGTCATCCAAGTCCGCATCGGCGACCATGTGGAGGAGGGCGACCTGCTCGCCGAGATCGACCCGACGATCTACGAATCCCAGGTCGAGGCGAGCCAGGCCGAGCTCTTGAACCTGCAGGCTCAGGCCGCCGAGCAGCGCGCCCGTCTGGTGCTGGCGCAGCAGCAGCTTGCCCGCGAGCAGGCCCTGATGGCCGACAACGCCACCAGTCGCGAGGCACTGGAGACCGCCCAGGCCGAGGCCGAGGTCCAGGCCGCCCAGGTCCAGGCGATCGCCGCCCAGATCAAGCTCAGCGAATCCAACCTGCGCGCCGACGAGGCCAACCTCGGTTACACCAAGATCTATGCCCCCATGACCGGCACCGTGGTCTCCGAGGACTCGCGCCAGGGTCAGACGCTGAACGCCAACCAGTCGGCGCCGATCATCCTGCGCATTGCCGATCTCTCCACCATGACCGTGTGGACCCAGGTTTCGGAGGCCGACATCGGTCGCCTGCACGTCGGCATGGACGTCTATTTCACCACCCTGGGGCGGCCCGACACCCGCTGGTACGGCACCCTTGCCGAGATCCGCCCGACGCCTGAGGTCGAGAACAACGTCGTCCTCTACAACGCGCTCTTCGACGTCGCCAATCCCGACGGCGTGCTGATGACCGAGATGACCGCCCAGGTCTTTTTCGTGCGCGCCGCCGCGCCCGATACCCTGACCGTGCCTGTAGCCGCACTCGACCAGGACGAGAGCGGTGCCTGGACGCTGCAGGTCCTGCGCGCCGACGGCAGCGTCGAGCGGCGCGTCGTGGAGGTTGGCGTCACCAATCGCGTTTCGGCCGAGGTGCTCTCTGGCCTGGAGGAGGGCGAGCAGGTGATCGTCGGCATCTCCGGGGGAAGCGATGCCGGCGGCGGCTCCGACCGCTTCAGCATGCCGAGGCTGGGATGACCGCGCCGCTCATCGAGTTGCGCGACGTCGTCAAGACCTACCGCAACGGCGCGCTGGAGGTCGAGGTCCTGCACGGCGTCTCGCTTTCCATCGCCGAGGGCGAGTTCGTCGCCATCGTCGGCGCCTCCGGCTCGGGCAAGTCGACGCTGATGAACATGATCGGCTGCCTCGACCGTCCGACCTCCGGGCAGTACCTGCTCGACGGCGTCGACATCGCCGATCTCGACCCCGACGAGGTCGCCGCCGTGCGCCGCGATACCCTCGGCTTCGTCTTCCAGAGCTTCAACCTGATCGCCACGGCAAGCGCGGTCGAAAACGTCGAGATTCCCGCCATCTATTCCGGCATGGCGCCCGCCGAGCGGCGTGCGCGCGCCGAGGAGCTGCTGGAGACGCTGGGCCTGGGTGAGCGCATGCACCACCGCCCCAACCAGCTTTCGGGCGGCCAGCAGCAGCGCGTCGCCTTCGCCCGCGCCCTCATCAACGGCGCCCGCGTCGTGCTTGCCGACGAGCCGACCGGCTCTCTCGACAGCCGCACCGGGGCCGAGGTCATGGCCCTGCTGCGCGACCTGCATGCCCGGGGCCATACGGTGATCCTCATCACCCACGAACGGGAACTGGCCGCACAGGCCGACCGCCTGATCGAGATTCGCGACGGCCACATCGTCGACGACAGGAGCCCGCCGCAGCCCGTCCCATCCGCTGTCGACCGCGTCCTGGTGCCGGTCCGCACGGCCCATGCCTCGGCCCTGCGGCTGGCCCAGGAGGCGGTGCGCATCGCCCTGCGTTCCCTGCGCGCCAACCTCTTCCGCACGGCTCTCACCCTGCTCGGCATCGTCATCGGCACGGGCTCGGTCGTCACCATGTTGGCGGTAGGGGCGGGCGCCCAGGCCTCCGTGCTCGAACAGATCAGCGCCATGGGCACCAACCTGCTGCTGGTCCGCCCGGGCGCTCCCGGGCAGCGCGGCGCCTCGGCGGACGCCGCCACACTCACCCGCCAGGATGCCGCCGCGATCGCCCAGATTGCCAATGTCACCGGGGTGGCGCCGGAAATCAGCGGCTCGGGCACGCTGCGCTACGGCAACACGGACCACCGCACCTCGGTCACCGGCACCACGCCGGAACTCTCCGTGCTGCGCGACCGTCCGGTGGAGGAGGGCAGTTTCCTCACCGATACCGATGTCGAGACCTACGCACCGGTCGTCGTCCTGGGCCGCACGGTGGTCAACGAGCTTTATACCGACGGCAGCGATCCCGTGGGCAGCTTCGTCCTCATCAACAACGTCATGTTCCAGGTGGTCGGCGTCATGGCCGAAAAGGGCGCAGCCCCCTTCGGCGGCGACATGGACGATGTCGCCTACGTGCCGCTGACCACCAGCCAGCTTCGGGTCTCCGGCCAGCACTATCTCGATTCGGTCACCGTGCGGGTCGACGACATGGCCCTGGTCGATGCCACCGAGACGGCCATCCACGACCTGATGATGAAACGCCACGGCACGGAGGACTTCCGCATCCACAACATGGCCTCGCTGATGGCGACCGCCACGGAAACCCAGGGCACGCTGACCATCCTGCTCGGCTCCATCGCGGCGATCTCCCTGCTGGTCGGCGGCATCGGCGTCATGAACATCATGCTCGTCAACGTCACCGAGCGGACGCGTGAGATCGGCATCCGCATGGCCACCGGCGCGCGGCGCAGCGACATCCTGACCCAGTTCATGCTGGAGGCGCTGGCCGTCTCGGCCTTCGGCGGCGCCCTGGGGGTACTCGCCGGCCTCGGCACGGCGGCGTTCCTTGCCTATCTCGACATCCCCATCGTCTATCAGGCAGGCCCCGTGATCCTCGCCTTCGGCTGCGCCTTCCTCACCGGGCTGGTCTTCGGCTTCCTGCCGGCGCGCAAGGCCGCCGGGTTCGATCCCGTCACCGCCCTGCAGTCGGAGTAACACGATGCGCAGCACATCCGTGGCCGCGCTGCTCGGTGCCTTTCTCCTGGCGGCCTGCAGCCAGATTCCCGACGGGGCGGTGCCCGATGCCGAGGCGCCCGATGCCTGGATGGAGGCGCAGGCCGCCCGTGCCGCCACCACCTGGCCGTCGCCCGACTGGTGGCGGAACTTCGGCTCGGCGGAACTCGACCGCCTCATCGTTGCGGCCCAGGCGGGCAACACCGACATTGCCCAGGCCATGGCGCGCATCGTGCAGGCCGATGCCGCGGCCCGCGCCGCCGGCGCCTCGCTGCTGCCCTCGGTCGATGCCGATGGCGGCGCCTCACGCCAGTGGCAGGACGGCGGCTCGGGCACGCAGGGCGGCAACAACTTCGACGTCGGCCTCACCGCGCGTTACGAGATCGACGTCTTCGGCGGCAACCGGGCCTCGGCGCTGGCCGCCCAGGCGGATGCGCAGGCCAGCCGTTATGCCCGCGATGTCATCGCCCTGGCGGTCACCACCGATGTCGCCACGGTCTATTTCCAGCTTCTCGAAGCACGCGCCCGGCTCAATGTCGCAAACGACAATGTCGCCATTGCACAGGACGTACTCGACATCATCGAATCCAAGCAGCGCGCCGGTGCCGTGTCCCAGCTCGACGTTGCCCAGCAGGCCACCGAACTCGCCAACCAGAAGGCGGCGATCCCCGATCTCGTCGTCGCCGTCAGCCAGAGCGAACACGCCCTTGCCCTGCTGCTCGGCATCCTGCCGGAGCAGCTCGGCACCGTGGAGGGCGATCTCATGGCCATGTCCCCGCCCGCGGTAGGCCTGGGCATCCCCTCGGAGCTGCTGCGCCGCCGCCCGGACATCGCCCAGGCCGAATCGGAACTCATCGCTGCCAATGCCGATATCGGCGTGGCGCGCGCCGCGCTTTACCCCAGCATCGACCTGGCGGTGGGATACGGTTACGGCAGCCAGGTGCTTTCGGCGCTCTTCGATCCGGTCAACGCCACCTCCAGCATCGCTCTCAGCCTTGCCCAGACGATCTTCGACGGCGGCGCTCTGGAGGCCAACGTCGAGCAGGCGGAGGCGCGCCACACCGAGCTGGTCGCGGCCTACCGTCAGACCGTGATCGGCGCCTTTGGCGATGTCGAGGATGCCCTGGTCGCGCGTTACCAGGCCGATATTCGCGAGGAACTCCTCGGACAGGCGCTGGAACAGGCGCGCCTTGCCTATCGTCTGGCCGACAGCCGTTACCGCGCCGGGGCCACCGATCTCGAGAGTCTGCTCGATGCCCAGCGCAGCCTGTTCAGCGCAGAGGACGACGTCACCCAGGCGCGCGCCTCGCGCCTTAGCGCTTCCGTCGACCTGTACAGCGCGCTCGGCGGCGGCTGGACCAGCCCGCCGGATTCCTCGGCAGACTGACCTCCAAGGCGCTTGCACGGTTGTGCGTCTTCAATTAAGAGTGCGAGGCATTCGCATTTAGAGGATGCGGCAATGCACCCGGAGACCGCCTCCATGGAAGAATCGATCGACTCAGTCGCCGGACTGGCCGCGGCGGTGCCCGAGCCGGGCGCCTTCGAGCGGATTCTGGTGTTGTTCCAGGCCGGCGGTCCGGTGGTCGTCATCCTGATCGCCATGTCCGTTGCTGCCCTCACCATCGTTCTCGTCAAGCTGTGGCAGTTCCACGCCCTGCACCTGTCGGACCGCCGCACGGCGCGCGAGGTGCTGTTTGCCTTCCTGCATGGCCGTCCCGAGCAGGCGCTCGCCCGCGCGGGTGACTCGCGCCAGCCGGTGGTCCGGGTGCTGGTTGCCGCCATTGCAGGCAAGGGCCGGCCGGGTGCTTCCGACGCGCTGGTGCGCGAGGAAGCCCTGCGCGTGGGTGCGCTCGAACTCGACAACCTGCGCTCCTGGCTGCGTCCGCTCGACGTCATCGCCTCGCTGGCGCCGCTGCTCGGGCTCTTCGGCACGGTGCTCGGCATGATCGATGCCTTCCGCCAGCTTGAAGGCGGCGGCAACCAGGTCGACCCCGCTGTGCTTTCGGGCGGCATCTGGGTCGCCCTGCTGACAACGGCAGTGGGCCTGGCGGTCGCCATGCCGGTTTCGGCGGCTCTGGCCTGGCTGGAGCGCCGCGTCGAGCGGACGGGGCAGGACATGGACGACTTCTGCACCCGGGTCTTCACGCGCGAACTATTCGTCGAGGCAGGGGAGGGCGCGCGCCATGACACAGGCCGGCTTCGCACCGTCACCGCTGCGGAGTAGGTCCGCCCCGCATCGACGCGCGATCAGCCTGACGCCCCTGATCGACGTCGTCTTCATCCTGCTGGTGTTTTTCATGCTGGCGTCCTCGTTCCTCGACTGGCGCCACATCTCCCTGCAGACGCCCTCCGGGCCTGCCGCGGGCGCATCGATGACCGGCGCCCTGCTGGTGGAGGTGCGTACCGACAGCGTACGCCTGGCCGGCGAAACGCTGACTCTGGAGACGATCATCGACCGTATCGCCCGCCAGATCGCCGACGATCCCGCCCGCCGCGTGCTGATCGCACCTGCCGAGGGCGTGTCGCTGCAGCGCGCCGTCGACGTGCTCGACCGGCTGTCTGCGGCCGGTGCCGGCGACATCTCCCTCATCCGCGCCCGTTAGGCCGCCATGCGCTTCGCCACGCCGCCACGCCGCACCGAGACGGAAAACACCCTTCCGCTGATCAACGTCGTCTTCCTGTTGCTGATCTTCTTCATGGTCGCGGGCCGCCTGGGCGAATCCGATCCCTTCCTCGTGACCCCGCCTTTTTCCAGCAGCGAGGTGCCGCCCGGCGAACGCGACCTGGTGGTGCACATCGACGCAGAGGGCTGCATCGCCCTGGAAGGCCGGCCGGTGACGGTCGAGGAGCTGGCCGACGAGGTCGAACGCCTGCTTCCCGAGGGCGGCGCGGTGCGGCTGAAGGCCGACGGCGCGGCCGAGGTCGGCACCGTGGTTGCCGCCATGGAGGCGCTGCGCGATGCCGGGATCGAACGGCTGCATCTCCTCACCGTGATGGGAACACCATGAACGGACTGCGCCGCAGCCACTGGATCGCCGCGCTCACGGCTGCGCTGCTGCTCCACGTCGGGGTCGCCGCCGCGATGGTCTGGCCGGACGAGGAAACCAGCGGAGCGGCCATGCCGGGGCTCGCGGGCCTGGAAATCTCGCTCGGCGCTGCGGGCGGCTCCCCCGGTGTCGCCCAGCCGGTGTCGGCCCCGGCCGCGCAGGCCGAGGCGGTCGCCGCTTCCGCCGCGCCGGTCGCTCCGCAGCAGACGGAAGTGATCGATGCCCAGGCGGTGGCAGCCGACGCGGTGCCCGTCGAGGTGACCGAGGCGGAGCCGGTGGAGATCGAACCCGTCGAGGCCGAGCCTGTCGAGCCGGTCGAGGCCGTGGAGGAAACTCCGGTCGAGACGGTCGTCGCGGAAGCTGTGGTGGAGGCCCAGCCCGAGCCTGCTCCGCTGCCGCAGGCCAAGCCGGCCGCGCCCCAGCCCGAGCCCGCGCCCGAAGCGGTCGAGAGCGATGCCGTGGACAGTGCGGTCGTGGCCGCGGCAACGACCGCCGACCCCGCCGGGCAGACCGGTGAGGACGGCCAGACCGCGCCAGCGGGCAATGCCGCGCCCGGCGCCAGCACCGATCTCGGCGAGGGTGCCGGCGATGCCAGCCCCGGCGGCGGCACGCCGGGCGCCGTCGCCGATTACTACGCCCTGCTGCAGGCCTGGCTGGAGCAGCATCGGCGCTATCCCTCGCGCGCCCGTACCCTGGGCCAGCAGGGTGTGGCTTACGTTTTCTTCGTCGTCGACGGCCAGGGCCGGGTGCTGGAAACCAGGCTGGAGCGCAGTTCCGGCTTCGAATTGCTCGACGAGGAGGTGCTCGCCATGGTCGCGCGCGCCGACCCGGTGCCGCCGATCCCGCCGGAGATGAACAAGCAGCGGCTTTCCCTCGTCCTGCCGGTCGCCTTCGCCCTGAAGTAGGGCCTTCAGTCCAGCAGTTCGCGCATCACCGCGTAGAGTGCGGCCTTGCCCTCGAAGCCGATGCCGGGGAGCTGCGGCAGGCCGACGTACCCATCCTCCACCGCGATGGCATCGGCGAAACCGCCGAAGGGGGCAAAGACGTCGGGGTAGGATTCGTTGCCGCCCAGATGCAGGCCCGCGGCGATGTTGAGCGACATCTGGTGGCCGCCGTGAGGCACCACCCGGCGGCTCGACCAGCCGTGTTCGTCGAGCATGGCGAGGATCGCCAGGTATTCGGTGAGGCCGTAGCTCAGCGCACAGTCGAACTGCAGCACGTCGCGCTGCCGGTTCATGCCGCCGTGGCGGATCAGGTTGCGTGCGTCTTGCATGGAGAACAGGTTTTCACCGGTCGCCATGACACCGGGATAGGCGCGCGAGAGTTCGGCCTGGAGGGCATAATCCAGCGGGTCGCCTGCCTCCTCGTACCAGCGCAGGCCGTAGGGCGCGACGGCCTCGCCGAAGGCGACGGCGGTCTCCAGGTCGAAGCGGCCGTTGGCATCGACGCAGAGATGGCTGCCGTCGCCAACGATCTCCAGCACCGCCTCGATACGGGCGAGATCCTCGGCCAGCGGCGCGCCGCCCACCTTCATCTTCACGGTCTCGTAGCCGCGGTCGAGGTAGCTGCGCATCTCGTCCTGCAGCGCGCCCGTACCCTTGCCGGGATGGTAGTAGCCGCCCGCGGCATAGACCCAGACCCGTTCGTCGGCGACGCCGTCCCGGTAGCGGTCGGCGAGCAGGCGCCAGAGTGGCACGCCCGCGATCTTGGCAACCGCATCCCATACCGCCATGTCGAGCGTCCCGACGGCGACGGAGCGTTCGCCGTGGCCGCCCGGTTTCTCGTTTTTCATCAGGGTGTTGCGGATGGCGAACGGGTCGAGGTTGCCGCTTCCATCGAGCAGGCTCTCGGAATCGGCCTCCGTCAGGCGCGGCAGGAAACGCTCGCGCATCAGGCTGCCCTGGCCGTAGCGGCCGTTGGAGTTGAAGCCGAAGCCGACCACGGGCCTGCCGTCGCGCTCGACATCGGTGATCAGCGCCACCACCGAACAGGTCATGCGGCTGAAGTCGATGAAGGCGTTGGCGATGGGCGAGGCGATCGAAACGGTCTTCTCGCGCACCTCGACGATACGCATGGGGCAGCTCCCGGTCCCTGTCAGGTCAGGCTGGGACCATGCCGCCCGTGCGGGTCGAACGCCAGGGTTTCAGTGACGCTTCAGGGCCTGCCAGCCGCCGAACAGGCTGCCGCCGGCGATGGTGGCCACGGGACGGGGCACGCCATGCCCGGCATCGGCCAGCACCAGATCGGCACGCAGGCCCTCGGCGATGCGTCCACGGTCGTCGAGCCCTGCGGCGTGGGCGACGTTTTCGGAAACGAGCTTCCACGCCTGATGCAGCGGCAGCAGGCCGTCGGAGGCGAGGCGAAAGGCGGCGACGAACTGGGCCGGGTAGTAGTAGTCGCTCGCCAGCACGTCACAGAGATCGGCCGCGATCATATCGGCCGCGTTGACCGCGTTGGTGTGGCTGCCGCCGCGCACCACATTGGGCGCACCGAAGACCACCGCCTCCCCGTGCTCGCGGGCGCTGCCCGCCGCTTCCTTCGTCTTGGGAAACTCGGCGATGGCGCAGCCCAGGGCGCGGAAGCGCTCGCGCGTTTCCACATCCGGATCGTCGTGGGAAAGCATGGCGATGCCGTGCTCGCGCGCGATCCCGGCGAGTTCGGCGACCGCACCGTCGACCTCGTCGCCGCGGGCGAGCACGCGTTCGCAAAGCGCGGTCACCTCATGGGCGCTGAGGCCCGTGCGCTGGGCATACTTCGCCGCCTCGCCCTTCTTCACCGAGGCGGCGATATCCGGGGCATGGTTGTTGAAGGCGAGCACGCCGATACGGTCGTCGCGCAGCCATTCCGCGACATCGGCCAGCCCGTCCAGGTGATAGGTCTCCCAGCGCAGGTGGAAGCGGGTGTCGCAGGCGAGGTTGCCGTTGAGCCGCTCCAGGCCCTCCAGCACCGCCAGGCAGTTCTCGCGCCCGCGCAGGCCCGGCTCCCAGGTGTAGGTGACGCCGTGAAAGGCCGTGGTGATGCCGTTGGCGATCATCTGGCGGTCGCTGTCCATCAGAGCCAGGTCGACCGGGAAGGCCACACCGGGCCGGGGCATGATCTGGCGCTCGAAGGCATCGCCGTGCAGATCGATGATGCCGGGCGCCAGCACCAGCCCGCGCGCGTCGAGCACGACGCCCGCCTCGGCCCCGGCGCAATCCAGGCGCAGGGCGCCATCCGCCACGCCCACGGCGATGTCGTCGGCCTCGCCGCCGGGCAGCAGGACACGGGCGCCGTCGATTCGGATGTCGAGCACGGGAATCTCCTTGCAGGTCAGGACCGCACTGCTACGCGCCCGATGTGTCAGGCGCGTGACATGGGGACATTCATCACAATGTCACGCTCCTGTCGTCCAAGGTTCGCGTCCCCGTCAAGGGCATGTTGTCCGATTGGTCTAGACGTTTAGCGCGGCATCGACCGCAGACACACCAGGGAAGACCAGGGAGACCCCACCATGAAACGCTGGATGACAGGCCTGGCGGCCGGCGCCGCCATGATGATCGCCACCACCGCCGTGCAGGCGGCCGAGACCCTCCGATTCGCCGTCACCGACATCGTTGGCGTCGAATCCCTCCAGGTCGAGTTCGGCGCCTTCCGCGACAAGCTCTCGGAAGTCACCGGTTACGACATCGAGTTCACCCCCGTCTCCAGCCGGACCGCCGCGGTCGAGGCGCTGAACGCCGGCCAGGTCGATTTCGTGCTGACCGGCCCCGCCGAATACGTCGTCATCAACAAGCTGACGGGCGCCCAGCCGGTCATCGCCTTCTCGCGGCCGGACTACTTCGGCGGCATCATGGTGCTGGCCGACAGCCCTTACCAGCGTCCCGCCGACCTGATCGGCAAGCGCGTGGCCTTCGGCGATGTCGGCTCGACCTCCAGCCATCTGGCGCCTGCGCAGGTGCTGGCCGATTACGGCGTGACGATGGATGAGATCGAGGTCATCAACACCAGCACGAACATCGCCTGGGAAGCCCTCAAGAACGGCGACGTCGATGCGATCGGCCTCAACTACATGAAGTTCGTGAAGGCCCGCGACGGTGACGAGACGGTCGATCCCGGCGCCTTCCGTGTCATCGCCCGCGGCCCGGATCTGCCCAACGACCTGCTGGTCGCCTCGGCCGATCTCGATCCCGCCATCGTCGAGCAGGTGCGCACCGCCATCGGCGCCAACTCCGACGAGCTGGTCGCGGCCATCCTCGAGGGCGAGGACAACCAGAAGTACCGCGGCATGCGCTTCCTGACCAACGTGCAGGACAGCGACTACAACTATGTGCGCTCGATGTACGCCACCATCGGCTACCCCGAGTACGCCGAATTTGTTGGCGAGTGATGGCTGTTGCCGTCAGTCAGCGGGCATTCGTACAGGACGCAGCGGGCCTTTCGGCCCGCTGCGTTCCCGCTGCCGAACACGATCTCGTGGTCGGCGGCCTCATCAAACAATTCGGGGAGGCGACCATCCTCGACGGCGTCGGCCTGTCGGTGCCGCGCGGCCAGTCGGTCGCCCTGATCGGCTCCAACGGCGCGGGCAAGTCGACCATGCTGCGCTGCTGCCTGCGCCTGATCGAGCCCGATGCGGGAGAAGTGAGCCTGCTGGGTGAGGATATTCGCGCGCTGGGTGCCACCGGCCTGCGCCGCTTGCGCCGCCGCATCGGCTTTGTCTTTCAGAAGCACAATCTGGTGCCGCGCGCCTCCGCGCTGACCAATGTCCTGCATGGCGCCATTGCGCGCAGCCGTTCGCCGCGCCTGTGGCACCAGGTCATGGCGTCGCGTCAGGCGCGTGAGGAGGCCATGGCCTGCCTCGAACAGGTCGGCCTTGCCGATTTCGCCGAGCGCCGCGCTGACCGGCTGTCGGGCGGGCAGAGCCAGCGGATCGCCATTGCGCGCACCCTGATGCAGCGCCCTGACATCGTCATGGCCGACGAACCGGCCGCAAGCCTTGATCCGGTCGCTGCCGAGGAGGTGATGGCCTTGCTCTACAGCCTGATGCGGAAGCAGGGTCTGACCTTGATCTACACCAGCCACAACCTGCGCCACGCCATCGACTACGCCGACCGGGTCGTGGGCCTGCGCGGCGGCCGCATCGCCTTCGACCAGGCGACCGACGGGCAGGACTCCGCAAGTCTGGAGGCCGTCTATGGCTGATGTCACCGCCGCGCCGGCCCGCTTCGAGCGGCCCTCGCTCCTGACCTTCGTCCTGATGGTGATCGTGGGCGCCTTTGTCGTCGTGTCCTTCGAGGGGGTCGGCGTCTCCCTCGACAAGGCCCTGGGCGGCCTGCCTGCTATGGGCCGCCTGGTGGAACGCATGTTCCCGCCCGATCTCTCGCGCCTCTCCTCGGTCGGCGGCGCCCTGCTGGAGACCTTCCAGATGGCGGTCGTCGGCACCACGCTGGGCGTGCTTGCGAGCATTCCGCTCGCCATCCTCGCCTCGCGCCGCCACAGCCCGGCAACGCCGGTCTATCTCGCTGTGCGGGCGCTGATCTCCTTCTTCCGCACGGTACCCGATCTGGTCTGGGCGCTGATCTTCGTCGTCGCCGTGGGTCTCGGCCCCTTCGCCGGGACGCTCGCCATCATGATCGACACCATCGGCTTCTGCGGCCGTTTCTTTGCCGAGGCCATGGAAGAGGTGGAGGAGGGGCCGCAGGAGGCGCTCTCGGGCCTGGGCGCGGGCAAGCTCGCCGTGGTCTTCTGCGCGGTCATGCCCGCGGCGCTGCCGTCGCTGGTCGCCACCTCGCTCTTCAGCCTGGAGAAGGCGACCCGTTCCTCCGTCGTCCTGGGCCTCGTCGGCGCGGGCGGCATCGGCATCGAGCTCAAGGTCGCCATGGAGATGTTCTCCTACGGCCAGGCCTGCACGATCATCCTTGCTGTGTTCCTGCTGGTGCTCGCCGTGGAGCAGGCCAGCGCCTGGCTGCGCAAGAGAATCCTGTGATCGCCCTTGCACCGTCCGGACGTTCTGAGTTATCTAAACATCTAGATGAATTTGGAGTCATCGGATGACGTCTCCCCGACACAAGGAAGCCGAACAGGAGGAGCGCCGCCACTGGATGGGGGTGCTCGCCAGAGCCTCGGTGGATGCTCTGGAGGAAGCCTGGCAGGGGCTGGAGACGCAGCCGGATCACGTCTGGGTCCGCCGCCCCGAAAGCGGCATGACCATGGTGCGCGGCCGGGCCAACGGCAACGGGGTTCCCTTCAACCTCGGCGAGATGACGGTCACGCGCTGCGCCCTGCGCCTGGAGGACGGCGTCATGGGTGTCGCCTATGTCCAGGGCCGCGATCATCGCCACGCCGAACTCGCCGCCCTTTTCGATGCGCTGCTCCAGCGTCCGGCGATGCGCGCGGCTCTCCAGCGCACGGTGATCGCGCCGCTGGAGCGTCGGCGCCGCGAGGCGGGCGAGGCGGCGCGGCGGCGCACCGCGGCGACCCGCGTCGAGTTCTTCACCATGGCGACCGGAAGGGGGGCGGCATGACCGCGCTGTCACAGACGCTGCCGCAGCCGGGTTTTGCCGATGCGGTGTTCGATTCCCAGGCCTGCTTCCGCGCGGTGCTCGATGCGCTCGCCCGTCCCGGCGAAATCCGCACGATGACCGTGCCGCTCACCGCGCCCGCGCCGCTTTCGCCTGCCGCCACCGCCCTGGCGCTCACGCTCTTCGATCAGGATACGCCCGTCTGGCTCGATGCCGGCGCGGGCAGCGGCGACGTGCCGGGGTTTCTCGCCTTCCATTGCGGCTGCCCGCTGGTGGACGAGACCGAACGCGCGGCCTTTGCCCTGATCTCGGCGCCCGGCGCCATGCCGCCGCTGCACGGCTTTGCCATCGGCGAGGACCGTTACCCCGAGACCTCGGCGACTCTGGTGATCGACGTGCCGGGTCTCACCGGCGGCCCGGCCGTTACCCTCTCGGGTCCCGGCATCGCTACGGTAGCCAGCGCAGCGCCCGCCGGCCTGCCGGACCGCTTCTGGCAGCAGATGACGGCCAACCGGGCGCTGTTTCCCCTTGGGGTCGATGTGATCCTGGCTGCAGGCGCGGAGGTGCTCGGTCTGCCGCGCACGGTGAAGGTGGAGGTCTAGGCGATGTATGTCGCGGTGAAGGGCGGCGAGGCCGCCATTTCCAATGCCCACGGCCTGATGGCCGATGAACGTCGCGGCGACCGCGCCCTGCCCGAGATCGGCGTCGACCAGATCGCAGAGCAGCTTGGCCATGCGGTCGACCGGGTGATGACGGAAGGTTCGCTCTACGACCGCGAACTGGCGGCGCTGGCGATCAAGCAGGCGCAGGGCGATACGGTGGAGGCGGTCTTCCTGCTGCGCGCCTACCGCACCACCCTGCCGCGCCTCGGGGCTTCGGAACCGATCGACACCGCAGCCATGAACGTCGAGCGGCGTATCTCGGCGACCTACAAGGACCTGCCCGGCGGCCAGGTGCTGGGGCCGACCTACGACTACACCCACCGCCTGCTCGACTTCGACCTGCTCGATACCGAACGTGAGGTGCCCGAGCCTTATGAATCCGGGGAGGAGCAGCAGCCCATGGCGCGCGTCGCCGACATCCTGGGCCACGAGGGCCTGCTGGAAGAGGCGCAGCACGGAGAGGCTGGGGCGCCGGTTGCAGACATCACGCGCGAGCCCATGCGCTTTCCCGCCGGGCGCGATGCCCGCCTGCAGGCGCTGGCGCGCGGCGATGAGGGTTTCCTGCTGGCGCTCGGCTACTCGACCCAGCGCGGCTACGGCGGCACCCATCCCTTCGCAGGCGAGGTCCGCATGGGAACGGTGGCGGTGGAAATGGTGCCCGAGGAACTGGGCTTTGCCATCGAGATCGGCGAGATCGCCGTCACCGAATGCGACATGGTCAACCAGTTCGGCGGCGATGCCGAGCGCCCGCCCCAGTTCACGCGGGGCTACGGCCTCTCCTTCGGCCGTGCCGAGCGCAAGGCGATGGCCATGGCGCTGGTCGACCGCGCCCTGCGTTCCCAGGAGCTGGGCGAGGAGGCGGTCTTCCCCGCCCAGGACCAGGAGTTCGTGCTCTACCACGCCGACAACGTGGAAGCCTCGGGCTTCGTCCAGCACCTGAAGCTGCCCCATTACGTCGACTTCCAGAGCGAGCTGGAGCTGGTGCGCCGCCTGCGCCGGGAACATGCGCAGGCCCGGGAAGAAGCGATGCACAAGGAGGCCGCCGAATGAGCGCCGCGCCGGCCCGGGAACGCCCGGGCGACCCCGCCTACAACTTCGCCTACCTCGATGAGCAGACCAAGCGGATGATCCGCCGCGGCCTGCTGAAGGCGGTGGCCATCCCCGGCTACCAGGTGCCGTTCGCCAGCCGCGAGATGCCGCTGCCCTACGGCTGGGGCACCGGCGGCATCCAGGTCACCGCCAGCATCATCGGCCCGGAAGACCGGCTGAAGGTGATCGACCAGGGTGCCGATGACACGACCAACGCCGTCTCCATCCGCCGTTTTTTCCATCGCGTGACCGAGGTCGAGACGACCGAGGAGACCGCCGACGCGACGGTCATCCAGACCCGCCACCGCATCCCCGAACGCGACCTCACCGAGAACCAGATCCTCGTCTATCAGGTGCCGATCCCCGAACCCCTGCGCCAGCTTGAACCGCGCGAGGCCGAGTGCCGCAAGATCCACGCCTGGCAGGAATACGGCGTCATGCATGTCGGCCTCTACGAGGACATCGCCCGCTGGGGCCATATCGCGCGCACCTATGACTATCCCGTGATGGTCGGCGGGCGTTACCTGATGGCGCCTTCGCCGATCCCCAAGTTCGACAATCCGAAGATGACGAAGATGGCCGCTCTCCAGCTTTTCGGCGCGGGGCGCGAAAAGCGGCTCTACGCCATTCCGCCCCATACCGATGTGAAGAGCCTCGATTTCGAGGACCACCCCTTCGAGGTGCAGAAGTGGGATGAGACCTGCGGCCTGTGCGGGGCGGAGGACAGCTTCCTCGACGAGGTCATCCTCGATGACGCCGGCGGCCACATGTACGTCTGCTCCGACAGCGACTTCTGCCGCCACCGGAGGGATGCGGGCCACCGCGGCGCCATGGCCGGCCACGAGGCGGTGCGTGTGCTGACGGAGCAGGTCTCGTGAGCGCGCCCCTGCTGCAGGTCGAGGCGCTGAACCAGCGCTTCGGGCGGATCGAAGCCTGCCGCGACATCGATTTCGTCATGCACCCGGGCGAAGTGATCGGCATTGTCGGGGAATCCGGATCGGGCAAGACGACGCTGCTCAAATGCCTGGCCGGACGTCAGGTGCCGACCAGCGGGCGTGTGCTCTACGACATGCGCGTCAAGGGCCCGACGGACCTCTATGCCCTGTCGGAGCCGGAGCGGCGCCTGCTGATGCGCACGGACCTCGGCTATGTCACGCAGAACCCGCGCGATGCCCTGCGCATGGGGATCAGCGCGGGCGGCAATGTCGGCGAGCGGCTGATGGTCAACGGCGCGCGCCACTATGGCGCCATCCGCGACACGGCCAGCGACTGGCTGGAGCGCGTGGAGCTCGACCCCGGGCGCATCGACGACCGGCCTGCGACCTATTCGGGCGGTATGCAGCAGCGCCTGCAGATCGCCAAGACGCTGGTGGTCAACCCGCGGCTGGTCTTCATGGACGAGCCGACCGGCGGCCTCGACGTCTCCGTCCAGGCGCGCCTGCTCGACCTGCTGCGCGGCCTGGTGCGGGAACTGGGCCTCTCGGCGGTGATCGTCACCCATGACCTCGCCGTCGCCCGCCTGCTTGCCGACCGCCTGATGGTGATGCGCCGGGGCGAGGTGGTGGAGCAGGGGCTGACCGACCAGGTGCTCGACGACCCCCATCATCCCTATACCCAGCTTCTGGTTTCCTCGGTGCTGCAGCCATGACCCCGATGATCGCCGTCGAGAATCTCTCCAAGACCTTCGTCCTGCATCTCCAGGGCGGCGCGCGCCTGCCGGTTTTCGATCATGTCTCGTTCGAGGTCGGCGCGGGTGAGTGCCTGGCGCTGGTCGGCCCTTCGGGAGCGGGCAAGTCGACCCTGCTGCGCTCGCTCTACGGCAACTACCGGCCCGACGGCGGCAGCCTGTCGGTGCGTCACGACGGCGCCATGGTGAACCTGATGACCGCGGAGCCGCGAACGGTGCTCGCCCTGCGGCGGCGTTCCATCGGCCATGTCAGCCAGTTTTTGCGCGTCATCCCGCGCGTGCCGACCCTGGATGTCGTCGCCGAGCCTGCCATTGCCCTGGGCGAGGAGCCGGAGGCGGCACGCCGCCGCGCGGCGGCCATGCTGGAACGGTTGAACATCGCCCCGGACCTCCATGCCCTCGCGCCCGCGACCTTCTCTGGCGGTGAACAGCAGCGCGTCAACGTCGCGCGCGGCTTCCTCGTCGATTATCCCGTGCTCCTGCTCGACGAGCCGACCGCCAGCCTCGACAACGCCAACCGCGATATCGTCGTCGACCTCATCCTGGAGGCGCGCGGGCGCGGTGCGGCCATCGTCGGCATCTTCCACGACGAAGCGGTGCGCGCGCGCATCGCCGATCGCAACTTCGACCTCACCGCTTTCCGGGCCGCCGCATGAACCATGACCTGATGCTGACCAACGCCCGGATCGTCCTGGAGGATCGGGTGATCGACGGCGCCGTGCGCATCGAGGACGGCCGCATCGCCGGGATCGAGGAGGGCAGGGCGCCCGTCACCGGCAACGACGACCTGGGCGGCGATCTGCTGATTCCGGGTCTGATCGATCTCCACACCGATGCCCTGGAGAACCACCTGCAGCCGCGCCGCGGCGTCCACTGGGACGGCGTCGCCGCGGCGGTCGCCCACGATGCGGTGACCGTGGCCGCGGGCATCACCACCGTCTTCGATGCGCTCTGTGTCGGCCAGGTCGCGGGCCGGGCGGGGCACGAGGAATCGCTCGACGGCATGCTCGACGGCATCGAGGAGGCGCGCGCGCTGGGCGTGCTGCGCGCCGATCATCTGGTTCACCTGCGCTGCGAGGTTACCGATCCGCAAGTGGCGGGCATGCTGGAACAACGCATTGCCCATCCCCTGGTGCGTCTGGTCTCGGTCATGGATCACGCGCCGGGGCATCGCCAGATGAAGGACGCGACCCACCTGCGCGATACCTGGATGATCGGCGCCAACGGCATGTCGCCCGAACAGGCCGACCGGGAGATCGATGCGCTCATCGAACGTTCGCGGAATGTCGCGCCGGCGATGCGCGAGAAGGTCGTCGCCATGGCCCATGGCCGCGACATCGCCGTCGCCAGCCACGACGACGAGACCGCCGAGCATGTCGATATGGCGGCCGACCTCGGCATCGACATCGCGGAGTTCCCAACCACCGTGGAGGCCGCCCGCGCCGCCCATGCCCGTGGCATCGCCGTGCTGATGGGCGGGCCGAACCTGGTGCGCGGCGGTTCCCACAGCGGCAATGTCGCCGCGGGCGAGCTGGCCAGGGCCGGAGTTCTCGACGCGCTGATGTCGGACTACATCATGTCGTCCATGCTGATGGGCGCCTTCACCCTGACCGGCGAAGAGTTCGGCTGGGACCTGCCCCGCGCCATCGCCACGGTCACGGCCAATCCCGCCCGCGTCGCTGGCCTCAAGGACCGCGGCACCATTGCGGCGGGCCAGCGCGCCGACCTGGTGCAGGTCCGCCTCGCCGGAGGCCGCCCCATCGTCCACGCCGTCTGGCGCGAAGGCGCGCGGATCTACTGAACCCGGAAGGCCGGCATCCAGAAGCGCAGGGGCGAAGGGGGCAACGCCCCCTGCGGAAACCTACCGGATCAACGCATCGACGAAATCGGCGCCCAGGCCGTTGGCGGCGAAGTGCTCGCGGCACTGCTTGATCAGGCCGAGGTTGTCCTCGACGTAGGTCACGACATCGTTCTCGTCGACGTAGAGCACGGGACCGTCGATGAAGAAGAAGGTCTGCATCTCGTCGTCGTTGTCGCAGGTCAGCGTGTGCTCCTCGCCGGGCGGTTCGTAGACGTGGGAACCGGCCTTGGCGATCCAGCTGTGCTCCAGATAACGCCACTCGCCCTTGATGACGAAGCCGTGGACCGGCGTGGGATGGCGGTGGCGGCTCAGGATGCCGCCGCGCTTGACGCGCAGGATCTCGCAATGGCTGCCCGTGGTCATGTCGAAGAACAGCGGCCGGTACCAGACATTGGGCTCGATCGGCACCCACAGGCGCTCGTCCTCGCTGGCGTAGTTGACGAGCTCGGGTTTCATGCCGAACTGGCCGTAGACCGGCGGGTCCCAGGTCATCATGGCCTTCACGGCGTCGGTCTGCTGGGCAATGTCCTTCATGGTCTCTCCTCCTTCAGCCCTTCTCGCCGAGTTCGGCGTTGAGCTTTGCGATGATGGCACGCTTGCCCTCGGCGTCCAGCTTGCCGAGTTCGCTGTTGAGCAGGCCCTCGTTGACCTTCTGGTTCCACCAGTCGACCGCCTGGTAGCCGCCCAGCGCCCAGCGCCCGACGATGCCGCGCGCGACCTCGTTGGTCGGCCCCATGATCCAGCCCGCCTTGGAATCGCGCAGCACCCGCTCGATCTCCTGGCGCCGGCTGTAGGCCGCGCCGCCGAAGAGGTGGAACATGCTGTCGGCGGTTTCGCTGGCGACGCGGCAGGCCTTCTCCTTGGCCGCGATCCCCCACCAGATGTAGGGCGTGCGCAGCCGGATCTCCGGGCTGGTCTCGTACATCGTCCAGTCGCCGTTGTCGGTCACCCGGTCGAGCTGCTGGCACAGGCCGTAGGTGAAGAAGCGCGAGGCCTGGGTCTCGATCACCGCGTGGCCATAGGTGTCGTGGGTGATCTGGTAGTCCGATACCGCCTGGCCGTACTGCGCATGGCGCCGCCGTGTCGTGTAGCGCCGCGCGAGATCGAGCGCGGAAAGCGCGATGCCGTTGTAGAGCCCGCCGTACATGATCATGGCGACCGCGTTGACCGCCTCGTCGTTGGAGGGGGCACCGTCGCCCGGGGCGCCGATGAGCCGGTTCTCGGGCAGCACCGTGTCGATCTCCACGGGCCCTGAGATGGTCGCGCGCATGCCCATGACGTCCCACAGGCTGGGGTCGGACTTCATCTCGTCGGCATAGATCAGGAAGTCGGAGATGTTGGCGTAGTTGCCGTCGAAATCCGGGCTGGTCGTCTGCGCGACGACCCACTTGGCATGGCCGCACGAGGTGGTGAAGGAAGCCTTCTTCATCACCTTCCAGCCGCCCGGCACCTTTTCGACGCCGGAAATCTTCGGACACCAGAAATGGCCGCCGGTCTCAGGGTCGGTGAAGGAGGCCGAGCCGACCATGACATCGGAGTCGAGACGCCGGAGCAGACCGAGAATCTCCTCGTTGCCCGCCGCGCGGTAGAGCAGGGCGGCAAGGCCCGCCATGTGCATCATGTAGATGACGCCGGTCGAGGGGCAGCCGTAGCGCGTGATGGTTTCGCCGATCATGGCAAGGCCGACATGATTCTCGCCGCGCCCGCCCCACTTCTCCGGCACGATGCAGCCCAGCAGACCCATTTCGGCCAGGGCCTCGACGCTCTTCCAGGGGTACTCCCCGGTCTCGTCGCAGCGGATCGCCTCGGGGCGGATGACGTCGTGGCAGACCTTGATCAGGCGTTCCTGCAGGTCCTTCTGTTCGTCGGTGAGATACCATTGCAGGTCGAATTCGTAGCCCAGGCCGTAATAGGGCTCTTCGCCCCACATCTTGGCTGCGTCCATGGCGTCCTCGGATGACTGAAACCGGGGCGCAGGATCGCAGGGCAACGACAGCGCGTCTCTCCTGTCCTTGCGGCCTTTGTCGTGATCTTGCGGTCCTGAGGGCCTAGTGGCGGCTGCGGCGGCGCCAGGCCGTGGGGGTCTCGCCGGTGGCGCGGCGGAAGCACTGGCCGAAATGGCTCTGGCTGGCAAAGCCGGTGTCGGCGGCCACCGTCCCGACCGGCTTGTCGGTGGCGCGCAGCAGGGTCTTGGCCGCTTCGATGCGCCGGGCGGTGAGCCAGCGGTGCGGCGTCTCGCCCGTGCTCTGGCGGAACATGCGCGCGAAATGGAAGCGGCTCACACCCGCCTCGCGGCACAGATCGTCGAGACCGATCTCGTGGCCCATGTTCTCGGTGACGAACTCGGCGACGCGGCGCAGCTGGTGGCCCGAAAGGCCGCCGCGCCGGGGCTCGCCCGTCTCGTGTTCGCAGTGACGGCGCAGGACGTGGGCGGCAAAGAGCTGGGCGGCGCTGTCGCACCACAGCCGGTCATAGGCCCCGCCCTGGCCGACCTCGCCCAGGATCGCCGCGGCAAGGCGGGCGAGCGTGGCATCGGCGAAGGCGAAACGCTCCACCAGGCGCGGGCAGGGCGCGCCGGCCTCGTCGGCCATGGCCTCGAGGTAATCCGGGCAGAGGTAGAAGTGGATTTCCTCGGTCGGGCGGCTCCAGCTCCACCGGTTGTCGCGGCCCGCGGCCATGATCAGGCACTGGCCCGGCGCGAAATCGGCCCGGGCGCGATCGCCGTCGAGGCTGCGCTCCACCCCGGTGGCGCCCGCAAAGGTCATGGAGAGGTAGTGACGGTCGAGCAGAGGGGCCGCGAACAGCTCCGGCGCGCCGGGAAAGCGGAAATGGCCGAATTCCAGGGGCCGGCGCTCGCCGCCCAGGGTGGCGACCACCGGCTGCCCGCCGATCGCACGCACCCATGTCTCGGGGCCGACCGGTCCGTTGGTGGCAGAGTGGGTCACAGGCGCTGTCCCGTCTGGTGGAGGGGCAGTGTGGTCAGGCCCCGGGGCAGCGTCAACGGGGCGGAGAACTCCACAGCCTGCACATTGCTGTCATGTAAGGCCAAAAAAAGCGTCACAGCTCTGCCCTAGAACGATCCCGAACAGCATCGGGGGAACCGATGACGCCAGATCGTGTGACGACCCTGCCGAGCGCCCGCCCGGCCGGCCTTTCCTACCGCAAGGTGACCAAGCGCTTCGGTTCGGTGACCGCCGTCGACGACGTCACCTTCGATGTGCCCGAAGGCCAGATGCTGGGCATCATCGGCCGTTCGGGCGCCGGCAAGTCGACCCTGCTGCGCCTGACCAATCGGCTGGCCGATCCCACCAGCGGCGCCATGACCATCGACGACATCGATGTCGGCGCGCTGAAGGGCAAGGCGCTCCTGCGCTGGCGCGCCGAGTGCGCCATGATCTTCCAGCAGTTCAATCTGGTGCCGCGCCTCGATGTTCTGACCAATGTCATGCTGGGCCGCGTTCACCGCATGGGCCCGGTCGCCAGCATCTTCAAGCTGTTCACCGACGAGGACCGCCGCGCGGCGCTGATCGCCCTGGAGCGCCTGGGCATCATCGGCGCGGCGCTGCAGCAGGCCGCGACCCTGTCGGGCGGCCAGCAGCAGCGCGTCGCCATCGCCCGCGCCCTGGTCCAGGAGCCGCGCCTGATCCTGGCCGACGAGCCCATCGCCTCGCTCGACCCGATGAACGCCAAACACGTCATGGAAGCCCTGCGCGCGATCAACGGCGAGCAGGGCCTCACCGTGATCTGCAACCTGCACACGCTCGATACCGCGCGCGCCTATTGCGACCGGATCGTGGGCATGCGCGACGGCCGTGTCGTCTTCGAAGGCAAGGCCACCGAACTCACCACCGAGGCGGCGCGCGAGATCTACGGTGCGGGCCAGGAGTTCGAGGAAGCCACGACCTCCACCAGTTTGCCCGGCGCCATTGCCGCCAGGGATGCCCGCCGCCCGCTGGCGACGGCACAAGCGATCGCCGCCCGGTAGGGCGTCGGACCACAACACAAAACACGACAATCGGAGGACCATCATGAAGATCCTGCACACGCTTGCGGCCGCCGCCGTGGCATCGGCCGTCACCGCCGGCGCCGCTCAGGCCCAGGAAATCACCGAGTTCCGCATCGGCATCCTGGGTGGCGAGAACCAGAACGACCGCCTGAAGAGTAACGAGTGCCTGCGCACCGCGCTGGAAGAGGCGCTGGGCGTCCCGACCGAGCTGTTTGCCCCGGCCGACTACGACGGCGTCATCGAGGGCCTGCTCGGCGGCAACCTGGACGTCGCCTGGCTGGGCGCTTCCGGCTACGCCAAGGCCTATCTGGAAGACCCCGAGGCGGTGACGCCCGTGCTGATCCCGGTCAACCCGGATGGCACCACCGGCTATTACTCGATCGGCTTCACCCGCATCGACAGCGGCATCACCTCGCTCGACGACATGGAAGGCAAGGTCTTTGCCTTCGGCGATCCGAACTCGACCTCCGGCTTCCTGATTCCGTCGGTGGAAATCCCCCAGGCGGGCTATTCCATGGAGCCCGGCGAGTATTTCGCCGACATCGTCTTCTCTGGCGGTCATGAGCAGACCATCGTCGGCGTCTACAACGGCGACTACGACGCCGGCGTTTCCTGGGCCGACGGCCAGGGCGAGTGGGAGCAGGGCTACAACAACGGCGCCTTCCGCAAGGCTGCGGACTCCGACCTCGTCGACATGGGCGAGATGGTCGAGATCTGGCGCTCCAAGGTCATCCCCAACGGCCCGGTGGTGGTCCGCACTTCCCTGCCCGAGGACGTCAAGGCCAAGGTCATCACCCTCTTCGAGGACCTGCCCGAGACCGATTACGACTGCGCCTACAACGTGATGGGCGGCGACATCCAGGACATCGTTCCGGTCGAGCCCGGCTTCTTCGACAGCATCATCGCCGCCCGCCAGAAGGAAATCGGCGGCTGATCGTCTGACCCAACCGGCACCGGGCGGCCCTGTCGCCCGGTGCCGCCTTTTTTGCGGCCCGGCACGAAAGCGACCGCATGATGAGCCTCACCACCGTCGAACAGATCTCCGATCACGTCGCCCACATGGAGCGGCGGCGGCGCCTCTACGGCGGCCTCTTCGGGCTGCTCTTCGTGGTGCTCTTCTTCGGCAGTTTCATCGTCGCCGAGGACATGAACTCCGGCAGTTTCTTCCACGGCCTGTCGCAGATTTTCGACTACCCCGCCGCGGTCATCCACGAGAGCTTCGAAGCCGGTCCGGCCTGGTTCGGTCTGCTGATCGAATATCTCCCGGCTCTCTTCGACACGATCAACATGGCCGCCATCGGCACGCTGTTCGGCGGCTGCTGCGCCTTGGTGCTGGCCTTCCTCGCCAGCCACAACCTCAACGTCTGGCCGCCGATCATTCCCGTGGCGCGCCGCGCCATGGACATCATGCGCGCCTTCCCGGACCTGATCCTTGCCCTGTTCCTGATCTTCATCCTGGGGGCGAGCCCCGTGCCGGCGATGATCGCCATCGCCTTCCACACCTCCGGCGCGCTCGGCAAGCTCTTCGCCGAGGTCAACGAGAACATCGATCGCGGTCCGCTGGAAGGCCTGACGGCGGGCGGGGCGACCTGGTTCCAGCGCATGCGCTTCGGCGTCATTCCCCAGGTGCTGCCCAACTACGTGAGCTACGCTCTGCTGCGTTTCGAGATCAACATCCGCGCCTCGGCCATCCTCGGTTTCGTCGGCGCGGGCGGCATCGGCCAGGAACTG
>CALLQH010000392.1 GCA_938014945.1 uncultured bacterium
CGCGACACCATGGGCGACATCATCCGCGACATCGGCCCCTCGGCCTTCGACGGCGTGCTGGTCAACGTGCCGACCCGCGCCATGACTGGGCACAACTGGAACGGCGAGGTCATGGACTGGAAGGCTGCCCCCGCCCAGTACGGCGCCATCCACTTTCACGACGACGACATCGCTGATTGCGGCTGGGAGACCGACTTCAGCTTCACCGTGCCGGAGGGTCTGAAGAGCGGCATCTACGCCGCGCGTCTCGTCGCCGGGGAGCAGAACGACCACATCCCCTTCGTGGTGCGCGCGCCGCGCGGCACGGCCACGGCAGACGCCCTGTTCCTGATGCCCTCGGCCAGTTACCTCGCCTATGCCAACGAACACGCCGCGGTCGAAAGTGCCGGCGCCATGGATGCCTTCTCGGGCCATCTCTCCGGTCTTTCGGCGCAGGACCTGCTGCTGGGCGAGCGGCCGGATCTCGGCTATTCGCTCTACTGCCATCACGGCGACGGCTCGGGCGTGGCGGTCAGTTCGCGCCTGCGGCCCGTGCTCAACATGCGGCCGGGCGTGACCAACGCCTGGGTCGGACCGGGCGGCACATTTCCCTGGCAGTTCAACGCCGACCTGCCGCTGATGGACTTCCTCGAACACCACGGCTTTGCCTGCGACGTGGCGACCGACGAGGACCTGCACGACGAGGGCCTCGACCTGCTCTCGCGCTACCGCGTCGTGATGACTGGCAGCCACCCGGAGTACTACTCCAAGCCCATGCTCGATGCGCTGGATGGCTGGCTGCAGCGGGGCGGGCGGCTGATGTATCTGGGCGGCAACGGCTTCTACTGGCGCGTCGCCTTCCATCCAGAGATCAAGGGCGTGATGGAGCTGCGCCGGGGCGAGGACGGCATCCGCGACTGGGTCGCCCAGGGCGGCGAATACTACCAGGCCTTCGACGGCGCCTACGGCGGCATGTGGGAGCGCCAGGGCCGGCCGATCCATGCGCTGGCGGGAGTCGGCATGGCCGGCCAGGGCTTCGACATCTCGGGCTACTACCGGCGCACGCCGGAAAGCCGCAATCCGCGCGCGGCTTTCGTCTTCGAAGGCATCGAGGACGAGATCATCGGCGATTTCGGCGTCGTGGGCGGCGGTGCCGCGGGCATCGAGGTCGACCGCTGCGACTTCTCCAAGGGCTCGCCGCCCAACACCCTGGTGCTGGCCAGTTCCGAGGGCCTTTCGGACATCTACTATCCCGGTCCCGAGGAGATCGACAACGCCCGGCCTTTCCTCGATGCCGTGCAGAACCCCCAGGTGCGCGCCGACCTCACCTTCCACGAAACCGCCAACGGCGGCGCGGTGTTCTCGGTCGGCTCCATCGCCTGGATCGGCAGCCTGTCGTGGAACGGCTTCGACAACAACGTCGCGGGCGTCACCGCCAACGTGCTGCGGCGTTTCCTCGATCCGGAGCCGTTTCCCGAACCGTGACGCATCGGCGCGCGCAACATGCGCGTGTGATCGGCGTTTGACATGGCATCGGGGCCGCATCGGCCCCCTGCGAGGAGACCGCCATGCCGATCATTCTCTGGCTGCTGGGTGTGCCGCTCAGCGTCGTCATCCTTCTCGTGCTTTTCGGCATCGCCTGACCCGCGCCGCCGCCAACCATCACAAGGGGGACTGACCCATGCTGGGTACCATTCTGATCATCGTGCTGATCCTGATCCTGCTCGGCTCGCTGCCGGCATGGCCCTACAGCCGTTCCTGGGGTTACTTCCCCTCGGGCGGCCTGGGCCTGGTGCTTGTGATCATCATCATCCTGGTGTTGCTCGGCCACATCTGAGGCCCGCACCGGACAAACAAAAAGGGCCGCGGCGGATGCCGCGGCCCTTCTCGTTTCAGGCGAAGGTCGGTCTGGCTTAGAAGCCCATACCGCCCATGCCGCCCATACCACCCATGCCGCCCATGTCGGGGCCGCCGGCAGGCATCGGGGCTTCCTTCTTGGGCTTCTCGGCGATCATGGCCTCGGTCGTGATCAGCAGGCCGGCCACCGAAGCGGCATCCTGCAGCGCGGTACGGACGACCTTCGTGGGGTCGACGATACCGGCCTTGATCATGTCCTTGTACTCCTCGGCCTGGGCGTCGAAGCCGCGGTTCTTGTCCTTCTGCTCCAGCAGCTTGCCCGCGACGACGGCGCCGTCGAGGCCCGCGTTCTGGACGATCTGGCGCAGGGGCACCTGAATGGCCTTGCGGATGATGTCGACACCGACCTGCTGGTCGCGGTCCTCGAGCTGGACCTTGGCCAGGGCCTGGACGGCATAGAGCAGGGCAGCGCCGCCGCCCGGAACAATGCCTTCCTCGACGGCCGCACGGGTCGCGTGCAGGGCGTCATCGACCAGATCCTTGCGCTCCTTGACCTCGACCTCGGTCGAGCCGCCGACCTTGAGGACGGCGACGCCACCGGCGAGCTTGGCCAGGCGCTCCTGCAGCTTCTCGCGATCGTAATCGGAGGTGGTGTTCTCCACCTGGCTGCGGATCTGGTTGCAGCGGCCCTGGATGTCGGCCTTCTTGCCGGCGCCGTTGACGATGGTCGTGTTCTCCTTGGTGATCTCGACCTTCTTGGCCTTGCCGAGCATGTCCATCGTGACATTCTCGAGCTTGATGCCGAGGTCCTCGGAGATGACCGTGCCGCCCGTCAGGATGGCGATGTCCTCGAGCATGGCCTTGCGGCGATCGCCGAAGCCCGGGGCCTTGACGGCCGCGACCTTGAGGCCGCCGCGCAGGCGGTTGACGACGAGCGTGGCCAGAGCCTCGCCCTCGACGTCCTCGGCGATGATCACGAGAGGACGGTTCGACTGCACGATCTGCTCCAGGATCGGGAGCATGGCCTGCATGTTCGAGACCTTCTTCTCGTGCAGCATGATGTAGGGATCTTCGAGGTCCGCGATCATCTTCTCGGCGTTGGTCACGAAGTAGGGCGAGATGTAGCCGCGATCGAACTGCATGCCTTCGACGATATCCAGCTCGGTGTCGATGCCCTTGTTCTCCTCGACCGTGATCACGCCTTCCTTGCCGACCTTCTGCATGGCGCGCGCGATCATCTCGCCGACGGTCTTGTCGCCGTTGGCCGAGATGGTGCCGACCTGGGCGATCTCCGCCTCGGTCGTGATCTTGCGGGAGCGCTTCTCCAGGTCCTTGATGACGTGGCTGACCGCGATGTCGACGCCGCGGCGCAGATCCATCGGGTTCATGCCGGCGGCAACGGCCTTGGCGCCCTCGCGCACGATGGCCTGGGTCAGGACCGTGGCGGTGGTGGTGCCGTCACCGGCGATGTCGTTGGTCTTCGAGGCGACCTCGCGGACCATCTGGGCGCCCATGTTCTCGAACTTGTCCTCAAGCTCGATCTCCTTGGCGACGGTGACGCCGTCCTTGGTGATGCGGGGTGCGCCGAACGACTTGTCGAGGACCACGGTGCGGCCCTTGGGGCCGAGCGTGACCTTCACAGCATCGGCGAGAATGTCGACGCCGCGCAGCATGCGCTGACGCGCGTCGGCGCCGAACTTAACTTCCTTGGCAGCCATGTTTTGCTATCTCCTGAATGTCGGAATGCCTGGGACGGGAAAGGTGTCTCTCAGGCGCTCACTTCTTCTTCTTGGCGCCTTCGATGACGCCCATGATGTCGGCTTCCTTCATGATCAGAAGGTCGTCGCCATCGATCTTGACCTCGGTGCCCGACCACTTGCCGAACAGAACCCGGTCCTTGACCTTGACGTCGAGCGGCGTGAGCTTGCCGTTCTCATCCCGGCCACCGGGGCCGACGGCGACGACTTCGCCTTCCATCGGCTTTTCCTTGGCGGTATCGGGAATGATGATTCCGCCCGCGGTCTTTTCCTCGCTGTCGGTGCGGCGGACCACAACGCGGTCATGCAAAGGCCTGAAGCCCATTGGTTACTCCCCTGAGTGCTTGCGTTTCTAAGCTGCGCCGGACCGGCTGTTAGCACTCGCCCGGTGCGAGTGCCAGAGACATGGCCTTGTGCTCTCCAGGAGTCAACCGCCGGAGGGCAGAAAACCTCAGAAAATCTGCCTTTGGCGCTCGCTTGCGCGGCCGCGCCGGGTGCCCGGTGGGCGACGGGCGCGTGCCGGGCCCCGCGGGCCGGCGGTCCGTGGCGGCGCGGGTGCCGCCAAATGTGATCGGAAAGCCTTAGATCGGCCTCAATTGCAGGCCACCTATGACATCGAGGGACCGGTCTGGTCACGTTCCCCTTTCCCGCGGTGGCTCCGCGGTGCTGGCTCCGGCCGGTCCCCCACGCCATCCCGGCGGCGCCCCCGCCGCCTGGAGCCGGCCCGTTAAGGGTCCGGCACGGATCGCGCGGCGGCGGGCCTCCTCCTAGCGCCCCCTTTGGAACGGCCGCCGTCGCGTGATCTTCCTTCTTCCCGTGCAGGGCCTGGATCCGGCCCGCCGGGTTTGCAGTCGAACCGCCCCCGGCGTATCAATCCTGATCATCTCCTGCCGGAGCCGTTCCATGCGGCGTTCGCTGCCTCTTCTTCTGGCGCCCCTGGCGCTGCTGGTCCTGGGCGCCTGCCAGTCCCAGGTGCCTCTCGCCAGCACCTATGACCTTACCTACCAGCAGAAGATGCAGGCCGCCGAGCATTGGCAGGTGCTGGCCCGCGACATCGTCGAGCAGGTCGCCTTGCGGGCCGCACCCTACGGCTATGAAATCGCCGTCGAGCGGGAAGGGCCCAGCACCGTCTTCGCCACGGCCTTCGACGACATGCTGATCACCCAGTTCGTCCAGAACGGCTTTCTGGTGCGCGACACGGTGCAACCCGGTGGGCTGCTGCTGCGCTACAAGACCCAGCTTGTGACCCATGCGCCCGGCCGCGACGTGCGTCCTCCCGTGGGCACCTTCGTGGCGCTGGGCGGCGGCATCATCGCCCTGCACGCGGCGCTGGAGAACACGCTCTCGGCCGGCAACGTCAACGTGCTGACCGCTGCGACCGCCGGTGCCCTGGAGATCGGCGCGGGTTCCATCGCGGAGGTGACCGATACGGAGTTCATCGTCACCACCTCGCTGCTCAGCGACGACCTCTACGTCGCGCGTTACACCGACATCTATTATCTGCCCGATGGCGATGCCGATCTCTATCAGGTCGAAACCGCCGTCTCGCAGGACGCTCCTTTCACCATCTCCTATGATTCATGGGTGCGGACCCTCACGGATGTGCGTGCCGAGGCTTCGCAACGGTGCGCCCGTCACGGCATGGCCGCAGAACTGACCGGGCGCGAGTTTTCCCAGAGGATGCAGAGCGCGGTGTTCCGCTGCTACCTTCCCTGAGTCCTCCGAAGGTCGTGCGCTGCGCCAATGGCAGTGCTCGAAGCAGCATTACGCAACCGGCGCTAGAACTTGCTCGCGCCCGCCGAGTGATCGGCAAGGCCGGTGCTCGGGCCTTTTCATTCCGGACGAATGCTGCAAGGATTGCGCGCAAGTGAAACAGTGTGCATGGGCAAAGGCCGCTGTTTGACGACCCAACAAGGCAATGAGGGAGACTTCCATGAAGCGTATGGGTATCAACGAATTCGAGGACAAGCTGTTCACGGGAAAGCTTTCCCGCCGGCAGGCCTTCGGTGTGCTGGGTGCCGTCGGTGTCGTGCCGACGGTCATGACCTTCGGCGCCGGTGGCGCCCGCGCCGCACAGCAGCCGCTGGTTCTGGAGTGGTCGGGTTACGAAGTTCCCGAGCTCTATCCGCCTTATGCCGCGAAGTACGGCGAACCTGAATTCTCGTTCTTTGCGAGCGAGCAGGAAATGGCGACCAAGATCCGCAACGGCTATCCCGCCGACATCACCCACCCCTGTGCCGAGAGCTGGGGCCGCATGGATGACGGCGGTCTGCTCAAGGCGATCGATGTCTCGCGCCTCTCCAACTGGCCGGACGTCTTCGAGGGCCTGCGCGACCATCACGCGATTCGCGACGCTCAGGGCAACATCAAGATGATGCCCGCCGACTGGGGCAACAGCTCGATCGTCTACCGCACCGATCTCTACGACGGCGAGGAGAGCTGGTGCATGCTCTTTGACGAGCGTTATGCAGGCAAGCTTTCGAGCTTCGATTCGGAAAGTTCGATTCTGATTGCGGGCCTGTGCGCAGGCTTCGGCATCGACTCGTTCAACATGACCGATGAGATGCTCGAGGAAGTGCGTCCCATGGTCGAGCAGCAGGCCCGCCTGGTGCGCTTCTACTGGAATGACCAGACCGAGGTCGAAACGGCCATGGCCTCGGGCGAGATCGTGGCGGCCTACGCCTGGAACTCCGCTGTGAAGTCGCTGCGCGACCAGGGCATTCCGGTGGCCTACGCGGTGCCCAAGGAAGGCATTCTGAACTGGCTGTGCGGCCTGTCGATCACGAACGTCGGCAGCGGCGACGAGGATCTCGTCTATGCCTACCTCGACGCATGGCTGTCGCCGGAAGCCGGCAAGTTCCTGCTCGAGGACTACGGCTACGGTCATCCCAACAAGATCACCTTCGAGATTTCCGATCCGCAGGCGGTCGCCGATCTGGGATTCCCGAGCGATCCCATCGAGATGCTCAACAACGGCATCATGTTCCAGCCGTACGATCCGGCCGTCCTTCAGAAGATGGTCAATATGTTCGACGACATCAAAATCGGTCTCTGAGCCCGGTTTTTGTGAAAAAGTGGGCGGGGCCGGCTGCCAAAGCCGGTCCCGTCGCTTTTCCTGCCCCCAGCCATTCGCGCTTGTGCGGAACAACGGGGTTTTCAAGGGACCTGCCGCTGTGTATGACTTGTGGCGGTCACAGGCCCGAATGGGCGGGGCCGGGCGGCAAACGTGACGACAACCGGGGTTGAGGCATGAGCGACCAAACGCAAGCTGCTGGGGCGTATTCCGGCGCCGAGGAGAAGACCTCCTTCGGCTTCAAGCTACGGGCGTTGTTTCTGAAGCACGAGTGGCTGCGCGGCTATCTGCTGCTGTCGCCGACGCTTCTGGTGATGATCTGTCTGATGTGCGTTCCGCTGTTCATGCTGGTCGCATACAGCTTCTGGACGCAGAACTACCTCGACATCGATCACACGCCGACCCTGGCCAACTACGAGGCCTATTTCCAGAAGCCGATCTATGCGGCTCTGATGTTCAAATCGATCCGGATGTCGCTCTACTGCACCTTTGCGACCCTGGTCCTGGCCTATCCGATGGCCTACTTCATCGCCTTCAAGGTCAAGAAGAACAAGCTGATCTGGCTGATCCTGATCACCGTTCCCTTCTGGACCAGCTACCTGCTCCGGGTCTTCGCCTGGAAGGTCATCCTGGGCTTCAACGGCGTCATCAACTCGGGCCTCATCAGCCTGGGCATTCTGAACGAGCCGCTTGAGTTCCTTCTCTACAATCCAACCGCGGTGGTGCTGACGCTGGCCCATGCCTGGGCCGCCTTCGCCATCCTTCCGATTTACGTTTCGCTGGAAAAGATCGACCGCTCGCTGCTCGAGGCGGCGACGGATCTGGGCGACACGCCCAGGGAGCGCTTCTGGCGCGTCACCTGGCCGCTGTCGCTTCCCGGCGTGATCGCCGCGGGCCTCCTCGTCTTCATCCCGACCGTGGGTGACTACGTGACGCCCAAGCTGGTGGGTGGCACCACCGGCATCATGATCGGCAACATCGTGCAGTCGCAGTTCGGCAAGGCCAACAACTGGCCCA
>CALLQH010000393.1 GCA_938014945.1 uncultured bacterium
GCTGGCAGGCTCTTGGGGCCGGAGCTGCCGCCTTCCTAGTTCACGAAGCGCGGCATCACCCGTTCGCTGAACAGGCGCAGGCAGCCCTTGACCTGTTCGAAGGTGAGGCCCGGCACGTTGAGGAACAGCGCGATGTGCTGACAGTTGGTCTCGTCGCGCAGCTTCTCGATGTGACGAATGGCTGTCTCGGGCGAGCCGACGATGATCAGGCCGTGTTTCATGTTGAACTCGAAGGCGTCGAGCTCCATGTCGCCGTCTTCCAGCTCGTCGGGCGTCACCAGGCCCTGGCGCATGCGGTAGATGTTGCCGCTGGCCCACTTGCTCAGGCGCTCGATGCCGGGCCTGGCGATGGCGATGGCTTCCTCGTCGGTCGGAGCGATGTAGATCGTGCGCATCACCGCCAGCCCCTCGCCCAGAACGTGGTCGCCGCCGTGGGTCTCGTTCGCGGTCTTGCGGTAGTGCTCCCAGTTCTCGCGGATGCGGCCCGTGGAGAGATGCTGGCACATGGTGCCGATTCCCTTCCTGGCATGCCACTCGGTCGAGGGAATCGACTCGGCCATCGACCACATCGGGGGGCGCGGGCTCTGGTAAGGGCCCGGCTGGATCGACAATTTCACCACCTCGTTGTCGGCGTTGTGGAAGCGCTCGTCGTGGGCCATGGGATTGGCTTCCTTCCAGCCCGGCGCGGGGAAGGTGTGGAAACGTCCCTCGTGACTCCAGGCTTCCTCTGTCAGCGCCTTCAGCAGGATTTCGACGTTCTCCTCGTAGAGCGCGCGGTTCGTCTCGCGGTCGCGGCGGTCGCCGGCCGGGTGGAAGTTCTTGCACGCGCGGCTGTTGATGCCGGGCGCGATGCCGATATCGACGCGCCCCCTGGTGATCTGGTCGAAGGTGGCGATGTCCTCGGCCAGGCGAATGGGATGCCAGTCGGGCACGATCAGGCCGCACTGGCCGAAGCGCAGGCGGTCGCTGTGACGCGCGCAGTCGGCGCCCAGCAGCAGCGGGTTGGAGCCCGAGCGGTACCAGCCGTCCCAGGCGAAGTGATGCTCGGCAAGCCACAGGCCGGTGAAGCCCAGTTCGTCGACCAGTTCGACGGTCTCGTGCATCTCGTCGAACAGCGTGTCCCAGGGGTAGGGATCGCCGACGTGATAGAACAACGTGCTGTCGAAACGCATGGCCGCCTGAGCCTCCTCGTCGGTGTCGTGAATCGACCTTACAAGTGAGCCATCGGGGCGTCGATACGTCGCTGTCTGTTGCATGCGCGAAACGCTTGTGCTGCATTGCAAAAATCTAGGGGATGGATCGACGATCATGCTGACTTCACGTCAGGTTGCGGATTTGCGCCGCACGCTCGACGGCTGGCGCGCACAGGGCCAGACGATCGCGCTGGTGCCGACCATGGGCGCCCTGCACGCAGGTCATCTCTCGCTTGTGGCGATCGCGCGCGCCCATGCGGACCGCGTGGTCGCCAGCCTCTTCGTCAATCCCCGTCAGTTCGGTCCGAAGGAAGACTTCGCCCGTTACCCGCGCAACGAGGCCGCGGATGCCGCCGCCTTCGAGGCTGCCGGCATCGATCTGCTGTGGGCTCCCGACGTCGCCGCGATGTACCCGCAGGGCTTTGCCACCACCATCACCGTTGAAGGCCCGGCGG
The DNA here is from genome assembly GCA_938014945.1 of uncultured bacterium. Lineage (GTDB taxonomy): Bacteria > Pseudomonadota > Alphaproteobacteria > SP197 > SP197 > CALGGB01. The sequence goes on from CALLQH010000393.1 coordinate 1,649, forward strand.
CCGGGCTGGAAGCCGAAACACGGCCAGGGTTCTTTGCCGGCGTCGCCACCGTCGTCGCCAAGCTCTTCACCCAGACCGGGGCGGATGTTGCCGTGTTCGGCGAGAAGGACTGGCAGCAGCTCCAGGTGATCCGCCGCATGGCCGCCGACCTCGATTTGCGCACCCGCATCCTTTCCGGCCCCACGGTACGCGAGGCCGACGGTCTGGCGATGTCCTCGCGCAATGCCTATCTCTCGGCGGACGAACGCGCCCGCGCCTCGGTGCTCTACGGCGTGCTCGAGAAGACGGCCGCCGGCCTGAGCCGGGGTGCTGCCGTGGCCGACATGCTGGCGCAGGCCCGCGCCGACCTTGCCGCGCGCTTCGACGGCCTGGATTATCTGGAGCTGCGCGAGGCACAAAGCCTCGCCCCGGTCGAACGCCTGCAGGCGCCCGCGCGTTTGCTGGCTGCGGTCCGCCTGGGCAAGACCCGTCTGATCGACAACATCGCCGTCGCTCCGGCGGGGCAACAGGAAGGAGGCGCACCATGACCGCGCCCGCGCACAAGCTGCCGATCCGCGAACTGCTCGGCCCCAAGGGCGGCGCGCCCATCGTGGGGCTGACCGCCTACACCGCGCCCATGGCCCAGTGGCTCGACTCCCACGTCGATTTCATGCTGGTCGGCGATTCCGTCGCCATGGTGGTTTACGGCATGGAGACGACCCGCGAGATCGACCTCGACACGATGATCCGCCACGGCAAGGCCGTCGCCCGCGCAGCAAAGCAGGCCATGGTCGTCGTCGACATGCCCTTCGGCACCTACGAGGACGATCCCAAGGTGGCGCTCGCCAACGTCCGCCGCGTCATCAAGGAGACCGGGGCCGAGGCCGTGAAGATGGAGGGCGGCACCGCGCTTGCCCCGACGGTGGCCAAGGTCGTGAAGGCGGGTATTCCGGTGATGGGCCACATCGGCCTGATGCCCCAGCATGTGAAGGCTGCGGGCGAGTTCAAGAGCAAGGGCCACAGCGAGGCCGAACGGGCGCGCATCCTGGAGGACGCCATGGCGCTCGCCGAGGCCGGCGTCTTCGCCATCGTGCTGGAGGGTGTGGTCGAGCAGCTTGCCGGCGAGGTGACGGCGGCAACCCCCGTACCGATCATCGGCATCGGCGCCTCGGCCGCCTGCGACGGCCAGATCCTCGTCACCGAGGACATGACCGGCATCTTCACCCAGTTCCGCCCGAAGTTCGTGAAGCGTTACGCCGAACTGGGCAAGGCGCTGGAAAAGGCCGTCGCCGCCTACGCCGACGACGTCCGCGCCCGCCGTTTCCCCGGCCCGGAGCACACCTTCAAGCCGCGCAAGAAGGCGGCGGAGAAGAAGGCGTGAGTGGATGCTCCCAGCCGCGGCCGAATTGGTAGGTTCCGGACCCACCACAGCCCTCTCGCTGTCATGGTCCGGCTTGACCGGACCATCCATGCTGTGACCCGACCAAGAGCGAGCCAAGGGTGTGGTGCCGGACGAACGCCACAGCATGGATCCTCCGGTCAAGCCGGAGGATGACACTGTTTAGAAGGTGGCGAGTGCCACACTCCTACTCCGCTGCCGCAGCAGCCGCGCCCGCAAATCCAAACGGCAGGAAGTCCGTCGAACAGGGCGGACCGGCGGCGAGTTCCATGTGGGGCGGGTTCTCCAGCACATAGACCATCGCACCGGCGGTGAAGCCGATGACGTTGGACTGGCCCGGCGCCACGGTGCGCGAGACCGGATGTTCGGGATGGTCGCGCGAGGCGAGCGTGGCCTTGATCGTCTCGACGGTCACGCGCCCTTCGCCGATGCGCCGGGTCAGGCTGTCGTAGCGCGCGAGCGTGTTGTCCGAAGCCATGGCGCCACCCTCGTCGAGGGGGGAACCGGCGCCGCGGGTGATGTCGTCGTTGGCGAAGGGATGGTTGGTATGCCAGACGCGGTTGGCATCCTCGCCCGGCACATAGGCCGCGACCTTGTTCGCCGAACACTCCAGCGAGACCACCCTGCCCGCCGCGCCGATGGTGTAGTTCTGGCCCGAGGCATGGGGCACGGCGCGGGCAAAGGCAACCGCATCCTCGAAGCTCTTCTGCGCCAGGATGCCGCGGGTGACGAACTGCACCGGCAGGCCGTCGCGCCGCCGCTCGAGCTGCAGCAGCGTGTTGCAGCACACGGCGATGCCGGCATCGTTCATGCCGGTCAGCATCAGCATGCCGGCGGCCGAGAACATCAGGCTGGTGATGCCGGTGCGGTCGTCGTGGTGGCGCAGCAGCACCTGATACCCTTCCGACCACCCCGCGATGTCCATGGTCTGGGCGACATAGGTCGGAAGGCCCGGCTGACCGGCGATGCCCAGCGCGCTGCAATGCTCGCCGTCGTCGCCCTTGGCCCCGCTGCGCGCCAGCCGCTCGCGGCCGTACCACCACTCCTCGTCCATGCAGTTGAAGGCGAGCATGACGTCCTCGGAGACATCGGCGCCTTCGGCCATGCCGCGCACCTCCTCCATGACGTCGGGGGTGTGGCGCTCGATGGCGGGCAGGAAGTCGGTCTCGGCCAGGAAGTCGGCGATATAGGATTCCGGGGCGACCTTGTGGTCGGCCTCGATGGCCGCGTACCAGTGGCCGAGGATACCGGCGATGCGCAGGCGCTGGCTCTCGCCGTAGATCCGGCCGCGCTCGCGCGGACCGCCTCTGAGATCGACAACGGGCATGTCCTGAGTACGCATTGCGATTCCCTCCCACTGAGTTGCCGATGCTACGCCGGCGCGAGCGGCAGATCCAAGCCGCTCTCGCTCCACGATCGCAGTGAATCAGATTGCGCCCCACCCGGACTTGACCCACATTTGGCGCAGCGGAGGAAAAGTTGACCAAGGCGGCCGACAACTTCGCTCCTGCATGGGTGCGTGATGTATATTCGTGTCCGTGGCTTGCATTGGCGAAATCCGATTCTTGGGGCTGCACTTTCGCGGCTTGCAGTTTATTCGCCCAATCCACGCGCTTCGTGCCTTGTGATTTTTCTTTTACTTGGATTTGCCGTTTGGCAACCGTCGGTCCGTGCGCAACCTGCTGAAGGTTGCGAGGCGTTTCGCCAGGCCATCATCGACATGCAGGTCGCCACGCCACGTCTGCGAGGCTGGCACCGCTTCTTCCGCGACATGGCGCGCTCCTATGCACTGTCGTGCCAAACCTGGCGCTCAGGCACGGACCACAAGGAATACTGGTACCGCGAGGACGGCACCTCGACCGGCGTCGCTGCCGACGGCAAAAGCCTGCCAGCCGATGCCGCATACGCCACGACCGAGGACCACGGCGAGGCCTGTGCCCACTCCGGGAACCCAAGCATCTGCGCCCTGATCCTGGACAGCAACGTCGGCTGCGCAGGCCCATGGTGCAAATGCTCCGACGACGTGGTGGGCGAGATCGATGCTGCAGACGAGGTGGAAGCAGTCGATGCCTCGGGCGCATCCAGGGACTCCGAACCGATGACCGGGGCTGACCTGCGCGCGCAGGTCTGCACGATCGACCCACCGCAGGACATGACGATCGACGGCACGCACTACTGGGTCCTCGACAAGGACTTCACCTTCCAGCGCGCCGACGGGTTCATCGACTGGGTTGCAGCGACACGTGTCGATCTGCTCGCTGCCGCCCAAGATGCCGCCAAGGGCCTTGCCGCGGCCTCCAGGGCACAAGCCAGTCCAGCCGACGACCCGGGGTTCCAGAGCATGTGCATCGAAGCCGGCACCTACTTCAACCAGTGCGCCCAGCGACAATCGACCATGGGCCAGGTGGGTACGGTGAGTGGCTCGTTCAGCGATTCCAGCGGACCGTTGATGGGCATGCAGAACCAGGCCGGATTCTTCGGCGAGTGCGCCATGCTTTACGGCAGCGTGCTCGACCTGTGCCGCGCCAACGGCGTACCCGTCACGGTCGTGCCGAGTACCGAGGCGACTGCATCGTCAGCGCCGCTGGTGTCGGGAAGCTGCGAGGCCATGGCGCGGGACTACGCCGCAGCAGCTGCAGCCAACGATGGTGCACGCGCCTATGCCGGCCTTGAGGCACTGCGCCAGTCCTGTCCCGAGGTGCTCGACGCCATCGCCAACCGCACGCGCATGGCCTATCCCGTGACCAGCGCCTTCCCGACCCGATCGAGCGGAACCCTCAGCACGGACCTGTTCGGCGGCTGCCTGGAATCGAGCGACACCTGCTCGGGCGAGGCTGCCGCGCTGCAGAGCGCGTCCGACGGCAATGCCGAGGCAGCGCTGTTCTCGCAGTCGATCACCTTCGGCCTGGCCCTTGGCGGACTGATCGGCTCCGGCATCCAGCTGCAGCAGGCGCTGAGCGTCCCCGAGGCATCCCAGACCGACATGACGAGCCTGACACCGGGCGCTGTCGCGGTCGGTAACACGGCCTCCACGCCCGACATGAGCAACTGGAACAACAACAGCACGATCAGCGGCCCGAGCGGCGGCACCGCCAGCGGCGACACATCACCCTCGGCACCGGCCTACTGACCCCTCAAATGGAGACCGTTGTGAAGCACGTCCTCTGCACCCTCGCCTTCGCCGTCCTGCTGACCGGCTGCGCCGCGACCAACCCACCGCTGCCCGTCTACACCGACCCGTTCAGCAATCTCGTGAACCAGAGTTCGGCGGGCGTGCCCGTCGACAAGCCCATGACGCCCGAGCTTCCGATCGGCCTGATCCTGAGCGACAACGTCGAGACCTATGTGCAGTACGCGAAGGCAGGACAGGAAGGCATGAAAAGCTATGGTGCCCTGACCAACACAGTCGCCGTCGCCGACATCGACCCGACATTCGTCGCTAACCGGGTATTGGTGATGCTGAAGAACCGCTATCCCGACATGGTCCTGGTGCCCGACTTCAACCAGGCGATCGCCGAGGGCCTGCGCAGCGTCGTGCTGCTCGACTTCCGGGTCGGCGGACCCGGCACCTCGGGCACCACGACCACCGTCGACGTCGGGCTGTTCTTCTTCGATGCCGGCATGATCCCGCGCACCCACATCACGGGCCACGGCAGTGCCGTCGTTCCCTATCCGGCCTGGGATCCCCAGGTCCAGGTCGCGACCGACCAGGCCATGGCGGAACTGCAGCCGAAGTTCGACGCCTTCATCCAGTAGAGCCCCGGCCGGGGGCCGGATCAGCTTCCGGCGTCAGCCACGGTCTGCTCGCGCACCTTCTTGTCGACATCCGGGGCGAGCCGGATGTGCAGTTCGCGCAGCTGGTGCATCGACACCGTGTTGGGCGCGCCCATGAGCAGGTCCTGGGCCTGCTGGTTCATGGGGAAGAGCGTCACCTGACGGATGTTGGGCTCGTCGGCGAGCAACATGACGATGCGGTCGACACCCGGGGCGAGGCCGCCGTGCGGCGGGCAGCCGTAGTGGAAGGCATGGAACAGCGCGCCGAAGCGCTCCTCGACATCAGCCGCGGAGTAACCGGCGATCTCGAAGGCCTTCACCATGGTCGCGGGCTCGTGGTTACGGATGGCGCCCGAGGAGAGCTCCACGCCGTTGCACACGATGTCGTACTGGTAGGCGAGGATCTCCAGCGGATCCATGTTCTCCAGCGCCTCCAGCCCGCCCTGGGGCATGGAGAAGGGGTTGTGGCTGAAGTCGATCTTCTTGGCCTGCTCGTCGTACTCGTACATCGGATAGTCGACGATCCAGCAGAAGCGATAGGCGTCCTTCTCGATGAGGCCCAGCTCCTGGCCGACGCGGGTGCGCACCAGGCCGGCGATACGCTCGGCCTCCGCCCTGCCCGCGCAGGTGAAGAAGACGGCATCGCCGTCGCCCACGCCCGCGGCCTTGCGGATCGCCTCGAGCTCGCTGTCCTTCAGCAGCTTGGCGATCGGGCCCTTGCCCGCGCCCTCCTCGAAGATGACGTAGGCCAGGCCCTTGGCGCCGTTGTCCTGGGCATAACCGATCATCTTGTCGAAGAAGCTGCGCGGCTGGCCCGCGGCGCCGGGGGCGGGAATGGCGCGCGCGACCGCGCCCTTCTCGATCTGCTGGCGGAAGATCTTGAACTCGCTCTCGCGGAAACACTCGGTGGCGTCCGCGTTCTCGATCGGGTTGCGCAGGTCCGGCTTGTCGTTGCCGTACTTCAGCATGGAATCGGCAAAGGTGATGCGCGGGAACGGCGGCTTGGTGATGGCACGGTCCGAGAACTCGTCGAAGACGCCGAAGATCACCGGCTCGATGGCGGCAAAGACATCGTCCTGGGTGACGAAGCTCATCTCCACGTCGAGCTGGTAGAACTCGCCCGGCGAGCGGTCGGCGCGCGCATCCTCGTCGCGGAAGCAGGGCGCGATCTGGAAGTAGCGGTCGAAGCCCGAGGCCATGATGAGCTGCTTGAACTGCTGCGGGGCCTGCGGCAGGGCATAGAAGTTGCCCGGATGCAGGCGCGAAGGCACCAGGAAGTCGCGCGCGCCCTCCGGCGAGGAGGCCGTGAGGATCGGCGTCTGGAACTCCGTGAAGCCGCCTTCCACCATGCGCCGGCGGATCGAGGTGATGACCTTCGAGCGCAGCATGATGTTGGCGTGCATCTCCTCGCGGCGCAGGTCGAGGAAGCGGTACTTCAGGCGGATGTCCTCAGGGTAGTCGACATCGCCGAACACCGGCATGGGCAGCGGATCGGCCGAGGACAGCACGGAGAACTCGCGGATGCGCACCTCGACATCGCCCGTCGGCAGGTCCTTGTTGACCGTACCCTCGAAGCGGTCGACCACCTTGCCCTCGATCGTCACGACGCTTTCGGCGCGGATCGCCTCGACCGCGGGGAAGTTCTCCTCGTCGGTCTCGATGACGCACTGCGTCATGCCGTAGTGGTCGCGCAGGTCGACAAACAGCAGGTTGCCGTGGTCGCGCTTGCGGTGGACCCAGCCCGAAAGGCGGACGGTGTGGCCAACATGTTCGCGGCGAAGGTCGCCGCACGTATGCGTACGGTAGCGATGCATGACTGTTTATGCCCGTATGAGGTGCATTCTGGCCGCCTGGCGACCGGGCGCGTAAACCACACGGCTGCCTCCCCTTTGTCAAGGAAATCGCCCGCGAAGGGTGCTATAGACCCGCCCCATGAGCGTCATCACCGATTCCGGCGAGGTCGCCGCGCTGTGCAAGCGGCTGGCCAGTGCCCAATACATCACCGTCGACACCGAATTCATGCGCGAGCGGACCTACTGGTCGCAATTGTGCCTGATCCAGCTTGCCGGCCCCGACGAAGCCGCCGCGATCGATCCGCTGGCGCCCGGCATCGACCTTTCGCCCCTCTTCGAGCTGCTGCAGAACGAAAAGGTGCTGAAGGTCTTCCATGCGGCCCGCCAGGACCTGGAAATCTTCCATCACCTGACGGGTGCGGTGCCCCATCCCGTGTTCGACACCCAGGTCGCGGCCATGGTCTGCGGCTTCGGCGACCAGGTGAGCTACGAGATCCTTGCCCGCAAGCTGGCCAACGCCACCATCGACAAGGATAGCCGCTTCACCGACTGGGCGCGCCGGCCGCTGACCGAAAAGCAGGTGACCTACGCACTGGCCGACGTGACCCACCTGCGCAAGGCCTACGAGAAGCTGCGCACCATGCTCGACGAGAACGGCCGGGCCGCCTGGATCGAGGAGGAGATGGCGGTGCTCGCGAGCCCTGCGACCTACACCACCGAAGCGGGCGACGCCTGGCAGCGCATCAAGGTCAAGGGCCGCAAGCCGCGCATCATGGCGGTCTTGCGCGAGCTGGCCGCCTGGCGCGAGGAAACCGCCCAGACCCGCGACGTGCCGCGCCAGCGCGTGGTCAAGGACGATGCGCTCGCCCAGATCGCCATCCAGCAGCCCGTCAGCGCCGAGGACCTGGAGCGCGTGCGCCTGGTGCCCCACGGCTTTTCCCGCAGCGAAGACGGCAAGGCCATCGTCGAGGCGGTCAAGCGCGGCATGGCGGTACCCAAGGAAGACCTGCCCAAGATCGAATACGGCACCGGCAAGCCGGAGAACCAGGCGCCCGCGGCGCTGATCGACCTGCTGAAGGTGCTGGTTCGCGCCCGCTGCGAGGCCGAGGGCGTGGCCCCGCGCCTGGTCGCCAACATGGCCGAGGTCGAGCGTTTCGCCTCCGACGATGACGACCCCGACAATCCCCTGCGCCACGGCTGGCGTTATGAACTGTTCGGCAAGGATGCCGAGCGGCTCAAGCGCGGCGAACTGGCGCTGGCCCCGGTCGGCGATGGTTTGAAGCTGATCGAGATCGGCTAGGCCCCTCCGCGCGGCCGTGCCATGCTGGCGTCCCGTTTTTGGGGGACAGCCCGTGGGATGCGAGCACGGGCACATCGGGGGATGAGCATGCGACATTTTGGTCGGTATTGCCCGCAGCGCCTTGGCGCCTGCCTGCTGGTTCTGTCGGTTCTGGTTCTCACCACGCCCGGGCGGGCCGAACAGGAACTCGAAACCTTCCCCTTCACCGACTACCAGCAGGTTCTCGATCTCTTCGAGACGCTCGACTACACGCCCGAGGCCTGGGCCGAGGGCAACCGCGAAGTGCCCCGCGTCGTGCTCGCCAACATCCCGGAACGCTGGCGTGGCAGCGTCAGTGGCGAGATCGCCACCCTGCAGAAGAAGCAGATCTTCTTTCGCGCCCTCGCCCCTCTGGCGCTGATGGCCAACGAGCAGATCATGGCGAGCCGGGCGCGGCTGGAGGCCATTGCGGCAGCGGGTGATCCCGGCCCGGACGATGCCGATTGGCTGAAGGTGCTGGCGATGGATTATGGCGTGATCGACGCTCCCGAAAAGCCGATCGATGCCGACGCCATGGCCGAACTGATGCTGCGGGTCGATGCCGTGCCCCCCTCCCTGGTGCTGGCCCAGGCGGCCGAAGAGAGCGGCTGGGGCACGTCGCGCTTTGCCGACGAGGGCAATGCCATCTTCGGCCAGTGGACCTGGGGCGGCGAAGGCATCGCGCCCGAGAACCAGCGGGAAGGTCTGGGCGACTACAAGATCAAGGCCTTCGAGACGCCGCTGCAGTCGGTCGAAGGCTACATGCGCAACATCAACACCCACTTCGCCTACAGCGACCTGCGCAGCCTGCGCGCGCAGCTCCGCGCCGAGGACCACCCGGTCACAGGCTGGGAGCTCGCAGGGGCGCTCGAATCCTATTCCGAGCGCGGCATGGCCTACGTCGAGAGCCTGCGCGGCCTGATGGACTACAACAAGCTGGCGCCGGTCGACGACACCCACCTTGCCGACGGACCCACCATCCTGCTGGTGCCGACCGGCGAAGGCAGCCAATAGGACAGCCCGCGATGATCCGTCCCGTCATCATTCTCATCGCCGCGTTGCTGGCCGGCGCCTGTGCCGGTTCGCCCGGAGCTGACTCCTCCGCACCCGGCCTTGCCGGAAGCGAGTGGCGGCCGCTGGAGGTGGGCGGAGAGGCCCCGGCATCGGCCGAGGCGATGTTCGTCGTCTTCGGCGGCGAAGGCAGACTGCATGGCAACGGTGGCTGCAACACCTTCTCCGGCGGCTACGAAAGCGATGGCAGTGACCTGAGCGTCACGCCCCTTGCCGCAACCCGCATGGCCTGTCCCGAGCCTGCGATGGCGGACGAGAATGCCTTCCTGGCCGCCCTCCAGGGCGCCACGGCCTTCCTGCGCGAAGGGACCGAACTGACCCTGTTCGACGGCCAGGGCAATGTCACGGCACGCCTCGCCCAGACCGACTGGGACTGAGCGGCAAGACGCGTGGGGAATGCGTCGCCGCGCCCCAGCTCAAGCTGTTCCCTGTCCGGTTGCCTGTCGAAGATCCGACGCGGCCGCGCTCTCCAGATAACGTCAGGGCGCAGTCCACAGGCTGTGAAAGCTCAGAACGTGCCCTTGTAGCTGCCGCCGTCCATCAGCAGGTTCTGGCCGGTGATGTAGCCGGCGTGGACGCTGCACAGGAAGGCGCAGGCGGCGCCGAACTCGTCGGGCTCGCCGAAACGCTTGGCGGGGTTGCCCTGGGCCTCGCGTTTCATGGTCGCCTCGAAGTCCTCACCCGCCTGGCCGCGCTTGGTCATGGTCTGCTTCAGCCGGTCGGTGTTGAAGGGACCGGGCAGCAGGCCGTTGATCGTGACGTTTTTCGCCACCGTCTCGCGGGAAAGCCCCGCCACGAAGCCGGTGAGCCCTGAACGGGCGCCGTTGGAGAGGCCCAGGATCGGAATCGGCGCCTTCACGGCGGCCGAGGTGATGTTGACGATGCGCCCGAAGCCCCGCTCCATCATGCCGTCCACCGTCGCCTTGATGAGGGCGATGGGGGCCAGCATGTTGGCGTCCAGGGCCTTGATCCAGTCGTCGCGGTCCCATTCGCGGAAGTCGCCCGGGGGCGGGCCGCCGGCGTTGTTGACCAGGATATCGGGGTTCGGACAGGCCGCCAGAAGGGCCGCCCTGCCCTCTTCCGTGGCGACATCGGCCGGAACCTCCAGCACCTCGACCTTGTTTGCCGAGCGGATCGCCTTGGCGGTGGCGGCGACCGTCTCGGCGCTGCGGCCGTTGATCACGACGTTGACGCCCTCTGCGGCCAGCGCCTCGGCGCAGCCCCGGCCAAGCCCCTTGCTCGATGCGCAGACGATGGCCCAGCGGCCGGCGATTCCCATATCCATGATTATTGGTCCCCCAGATCGAGTCGGTTCTGCTCCAGGCCGTCGAGCACGCGGCGCGCCAGCGGCACGGTGATGTTGCGTCGCTCGGCCAGAGAAAGCGAATCCAGCGCCTCCACCACGCGCCCGATGGCGGCAAAGGAGCGCTCCATGCGCGCCACCAGCCAGGCGATGACGTCCTCGGGCACGCGCAGCTGGCGGTCGACGAAGAGCTTGGTGAGCACGGCGCCGATCAGGGCGTCATCGGGGCGGCCGAGCGGCACCGCGGTGATGGCGCTGAGCCGCGAGGAGAGATCCGGCAGGCGCACCGGCCAGCGCGCCGGCGCGTCGCGCCCGGTGAGTAGCAGGAAGCCGCCCTCCTCGCGCGCCAGGTTGAACAGATGGAAAAGCGCGGTCTCGTCGACGCCGCGGTCGACGTCCTCGATCACGGTGGCGCCGGGCGCCAGGGCCTCGACATCGCTGTCCCTGAGCGCGCTTGCGGCAAGCGCCCTGCCGCCGCTGCGCGCCAGCCAGACCTGGGCGAGATGGCTCTTGCCGCAGCCCGCGGGACCGTGAAGGGCCAGCGCGTGGCCGGGCCAGTCCGGCCAGCGGTCGAGCCAGGCGACCGCATCGGCGTTGCCGGGCGCGATGAGGAAATCCTCCGCGCCCAGCGCCGGGCGATGCTCGAAGGGAATGGGAAGCTGGCTGGCTGGGCTCACAGCGGCAGGATCAGCCAGTCGGCGCCCCTTGGCGTGAGGGTGAGGCCGCTCTGGCGCAGCCCGGCCTGAAGCTGCTCGATGCCGCCGACATAACGGACCAGCACCCGCACCTTGCCGGTGCCGATGACCAGGGGCTGGGCCTCCAGGATCGAGGCCGGACGCTCCAGCCGGGTGCGCATGTCGACCCACTCGGCAAGGTTCCGGATGGCGATATCGGCGACCAGCGTTTCCTCGGGCCCCTCCGGCACGCTGCTGGCGGCCGTCCACTGGGCATCGACCGCGCGGCGCACGACGTCGACCGCCTCCTGAAAACGCTCCTGTTCGCTGCGGCCGTCCGCGGCCAGGGCACTGATCTCGATCTCGCGCGGGATGGCGTTTTCGTACCAGTCCGCCGACAGCGCCATGCCGCCGCTGCCTTCGCTGGCGTCGACCACCAGGACGCCGTCGGCCTGGTAGCGCGCCATGATCTGCTGCATGGCCTGCCAGTCACCCGCGATCGCGCGGTCGGCATCGATCGCCATGATGTCCTCGAGATCGGCAAAGGGGACAACCATGTCGACGATCTTGCCGCCGCTGGGCTCATGCTGCCAGGCATTGAGCCAGCCGTTGTCCTCGGCCCACAGGACGGCGGCGCCATCCCGGTCGACCACGGGCAGGACCAGCAGCAGGGGCGAAGGTTCGTTGGCGTGATCGATACCGTTGGCATCGAGCAGGCCACGCACCGCATCGGCGCGGAACCGCACCGTCACCAGGGCGCGGTAGCGGTCCGAGGTGATGCGCTCGTCGGCGATCTCGAAGCTCTGGATCATCGAATCGAGGTCGCCGCCACTCATCTGCGGCACCCGCTGGACCTGTCCGGGCACCACCAGCCGCAGCATCAGCCGGTTCCATGCCTCCGCCTCGCCGCGCGCGATGGCGACCCGGCGCGCCTCATCGGCGCTGCCCGCGGTCTCGTCCACCGGCACGTCGCGGATGACGAAGACGTTGTCGGCGGCTGCCGGCAGCGCCAGCAGAACCATGAACACAGCCATCAACAGGCCGAAGCGCTGCCTCATTGCAAAGCCCAATCCAATCCGTATGGTGCCGCGACGATAACAGACCCGGCAGGGGGGAGCGAGGCTGCATGACCGGCCTGACCTACAGGGAGTCGGGCGTCGACATCGACGCCGGCGACCGCCTCGTGCAGGCCATCAAGCCGCTTGCCCGCTCGACCAGCCGTTCCGGCGCCGATGCGGCCCTGGGCGGCTTCGGCGGCCTCTTCGATCTCAAGGCGGCGGGTTATACGGACCCGCTGCTGGTTTCCGGCAACGACGGTGTCGGCACCAAGCTGCTTCTGGCCATCGAATCGGGCATCCACGACACCGTAGGCGTCGACTGCGTCGCCATGTGCGTCAACGACGTGGTGGTGCAGGGCGCCGAGCCCCTGTTCTTCCTGGACTACATCGCCGTCGGCAAGCTGGACGTCGAGATGGCCGCCACGGTCATCGGCGGCATCGCCGAGGGCTGCCGACAGGCCGGCTGCGCCCTGATCGGCGGCGAATCGGCAGAGCTTCCCGGCCTCTACAGCGGTGGCGACTACGATCTGGCTGGTTTCTGCGTCGGCGCCGTCAACCGCGACGCCCTGCTGCCCGCCCCGGACATCGGCCCGGGCGACGTGCTGCTGGGGCTGGCTTCCAGCGGCGTCCACTCCAACGGCTTTTCCCTGGTGCGCAAGGCGCTTGCCGTGCGCGGCGCCGACCTGATGGACGATGCTCCCTTCGCGCCGGGCACCAGCCTGGCCCGGGTGCTGCTGGAGCCGACGCGCATCTATGTGAAGAGCTGCCTTGCCGCGATCGCAGCGGGCGGCGTGAAGGGCTTCAGCCACATCACCGGCGGCGGCCTGACCGAGAACATCCCGCGTGTGCTGCCCGACGGCGTGATCGCGCGCCTCAAGGCGGGCAGCTGGCAGGTGCCGTCGATCTTCGGCTGGCTGGCGCGCGGACATCAGGGCTCCACCATCGGTGCGGCCGAAATGGTCCGCACGTTCAACTGCGGCATCGGCATGGTCGTGGTGGTCAACGCAGATCAGGCCGACAATGTTGCCAGGGTGCTCTCCGAGCATGGCGAGAGCGTGACCGTGATCGGCGAGCTGGTCGCCGGCGAAGGCAAGGCGCGGGTCGAGATCGAGGGTCTCGAGGGCGACTGGCTGGGCGCGTGAAGATCGCGGTCTTCATCTCCGGTCGCGGCAGCAACCTGCAGGCCCTGATCGAGGGCTGCCAGAGCGGATACGTGCCGGCCGAGATCGGCCTGGTGGTCTCCAACCGGCCTGGCGCCCAGGGCCTCAAGCGCGCCGCGGCGGCGGGCATCCCCACCGCCGTCGTCGACCACACCACCTATGACAACCGCGAGAGCTTCGATGCTGCGCTGGATGCCGCGACCCGGCGGGCCGGCTGCGACTTCATCTGCCTTGCCGGCTTCATGCGCATCCTGACCGAGGATTTCGTGCGCTCCTGGCGCGACCGGATGCTCAACATCCACCCCGCCCTGCTGCCGTCGTTTCCCGGCATCAACTGCCACGCGCGGGCCATCGAGATGGGCGTGCGCATCACCGGCTGCACCGTGCACTTCTGCCGCCCGGAACTCGACAACGGCCCCATCGTGACCCAGGCCGCCGTGCCCGTACTGCCCGACGATACCGAGGAAACACTGGCCGCCCGCATCCTGGAGGCCGAACACGTCATCTATCCCCTGGCCGTGAAGCTGATCGCCGAAGGCCGCGTGCGTGTGATCAACGAGAAGGTCCGCATCATGGACGGGGCCTATCCGGAGACGGAGAAGCTGGTCTCCCCGATAGCGGATAGCAAACAGCCGGTGGGAAGCGGCTTTTCCTAACTCAGTAGCCGCGCACCGGATCGACGACGTTTTCCAGCGGCTGTCCTGCCAGACGGCGCTTCACGTTCTCGGCGAAGATCTCCAGGCCGCGCACGTCCCAGCCGGCGAAGACGCCCGAGCTGTGGGGCGTCACCATGACGTTCTCCATATCCCAGAACGGGCTGTCGGCGGGCATCGGCTCTGGATCGAAGACGTCGAGCGCCGCGCCGGCCAGACGGCCGTCGTCGAGCGCCTGCTTCAGGGCCGCGACCTCCACGATGCCGCCGCGGGCGACGTCGATCAGGCGGGCGCCGGGTTTCATGGCAGCAAATTCCGCCTCCCCGATCATGCCCAGGGTGGCGGGCGTGCGCGGTGTGGTCATCACCACGTAATCGGCCTGCCCCAGCGCCTCATGAAGCTGGTCGCTGCCATAGACGCGGTCGACATTTGGGGTTTCGCGCGGATGGGCGCGGGTGCCGATGACGGTGAGGCCCAGCCCCTTGGCCAGGCGCGCGACCTCGCGCCCGATGTGGCCCTGGCC
>CALLQH010000394.1 GCA_938014945.1 uncultured bacterium
GAGCTGCGCTACATGGAGCGCGGCGTCACAGCCCGGCGCCGCCGCAACCAGCGCCGCGTCGGCGAACTGGCCAAGCTCCGCGCCGCCCGCGCCGAGCGCCGCCGCAACGTGCAGAAGAACGCCAGCTTCGGCGTCGAGGGCGGGCTTTCGCGCAGCGATCTCGTGATCGAGGCCAACGACCTCGCCAAGGCCTATGGCGAGCGTGTCATCCTGAAGGACTTCACCACCCGCATCCTGCGCGGCGACCGCATCGGCATCGTCGGGCCGAACGGTGCGGGCAAGACGACGCTGATCCGCATGCTGACCGGCACGCTGGAACCCGATAGCGGCAGCGTGCGCCGTGCCGAGGGGCTGAAGGTCACGGTCTTCGAACAGCAGCGCCAGAGCCTCGATCCCGATGCCACGCCCTGGCAGACCGTGGCGCCCACCGGCGGCGACCGGGTCATGGTGGGCGAGGAATCGCGCCATGTCGTTGCCTACCTGCGCGATTTCCTGTTCTCCGAAAACCAGGTGCGCCAGCCGATCCGCAGTCTGTCGGGCGGCGAGCGCAACCGCCTGCTGCTCGCGCGCCTTTTCACCCAGCCCTGCGACCTGCTGGTGATGGACGAGCCGACCAACGACCTCGACATGGAGACCCTCGACCTGCTGCAGGAAGTGCTGTCGGACTTCCCCGGCACCCTGCTGCTGGTCAGCCATGACCGCGACTTCATCGACCGGCTGGTGACCTCGACCATCGTCATGGAAGGCGACGGCAAGGCCGAGGAACACCCCGGCGGCTACAGCGACTGGCTGGCCCGCCGCGATACGCGCGCGCCCAAGGAGGACAAGCCCGCCCGCACGCCAGAGCCCAAGGCCGCGCCCAAGCCCCAGGCTCGCACCAAGCTCAGCTACAAGGACCAGCGCGAACTCGACATGCTGCCCGAGCGCATCGCCGTGCTCGAAGGCACCGTGGCGAAGCTGGAGGAGCGCCTGGCCGACTCGGGCCTGTTCACGCGCGACCCCGATGCCTTCCACAAGGCGCTCGCCGACCTCGAACGCACCCGCGCCGACCTGTCGGCCGCCGAGGAACGCTGGCTGGCCCTGGAAGAACTGAAGGAGTCGATGGCGGCGGGCTGACCGGCTTGCCCTTCTACCCACCGATCCTCCTTTTCTCGTCGTCCCAGCGCAGGCGGGGATGACGAGATTGGGGGGAAGGCGTTGCTAGCGGCTCTACGGAACGGTGGTCAATTCCGCGGGGGGCCAGTATTCGTATTCCATCGCCCGCGCGGCGTTTGCCGCGCATGGTTCGCCGTGCAGTTTGGCGATGACGTGGAGCGCCATGTCGATGCCGGCCGAGACGCCCGAGGAGCATACGATGCGGCCGTTGTCGGCCCAGCGGGCGCCTTCCAGCACGTCGATCGAGGGATCGATGCTGCGCAGCCAGTCGTAGCATTTCCAGTAGGTCGTCGCCTTCAGGCCCTTCAGAAGCCCCGCCGATGCCAGCACCTGGGCCCCGGTGCACACAGAAAGCGTCATGTCGGTCTCGCCGTTGCGCGCCACAATCCAGTCGAGGATCGCCCGGTCGCCGCATAGGGCCTCCGTGCCGTCGCCCCCCGGCACCAGCAGGATGTCGGCACGGGGCAGGGTTGCGAAGCTCCAGCGCGGCGTCATCACCAGCCTGCCGCTGGCGGTGACGGGCTCAGCCGTTGCGGCGACCAGTCCGACATCGAAGAGTGCCGTGCCCGCATCGTCCTCGGCGCACAGGAATGCCTCGAAGGGGCCGACGACATCGAGCGGCTCGACACCGTCGAACACGAGAATGGCCAGGGTGCGTGGCATGGCGGTCTCCTAATGGTCGCGCGGGTCCAGCGCATCGCGCAGGCCGTCGCCGATGAAGTTGAGGGCAAAGAGGGTGGTGGCCAGGAACACGGCCGGGAAGAGCAGCATCCAGGGTGCCGATTCCATGGCGCTTGCACCCTCGGAAATCAGCACGCCCCAGCTCGTCATCGGCTCCTGCACGCCAAGGCCCAGGAACGAGAGCAGGGATTCGAACAGGATGACGCGCGGCACCGTCAGCGTGGCAAAGACCGCGACCGGGCCCAGCAGGTTGGGCACGATGTGGCGGGCGACGACGGCGACCGGGCGCAGGCCCATGGCGTGGGCGGCGCGCACGAACTCCTGCCGTTTCAGGCTCAGCGTCTGGCCGCGCACGATGCGCGCCATGTCGAGCCAGGAGACCGCCCCCAGGGCGACGAACATCAGCACCACGTCGCGCCCGAAAAAGACCATCAGCAGGATGACGAAGAAGATGAAGGGCAGGGCGTAGAGCACGTCGACGGTGCGCATCATCAGGCCGTCGATCGTGCCGCCGACATAACCTGCCGTAGCACCCCAGGCGACGCCGATGACGACGGCGACCAGTGTGGCCGCCAGCCCCAGGGTCAGCGAGATGCGTCCGCCGTAGAAGATGCGCACGAAGAGGTCGCGGCCGTTGCCGTCGGTGCCGAACCAGTGGTCGGCCGAGGGCGGGGCCTGGATGGCCGACCAGTCGACGGCGTCCAGCGGCCATGGCGCGAACCAGGGCACCAGCACGCAGGCCGCCGCGATCACCGCCAGGACGAAGCCGGAGACGACGGCCGCGCGGTTGCGCAGCAGGCGCACGCCGGCATCGCGCATCGGCGAACGGGGCGTTGGGGCGAGCGCCTCAGTCATGGCGCACCCGCGGGTCGAGCAGGGGATAGAGCAGGTCGACCAGCAGGTTGAAGGCGATGATGACCGCCGCATAGAAGATCACCACGCCCATCACCAGGGTGTAGTCGCGGTTGAGCGCCCCCTGCACGAAGTACCGCCCGATGCCGGGGATGCCGAAGATCTGCTCGATCACCACCGAGCCCGTAATGACCGCCGCCGTCGTCGGCCCCAGGAAGGAAAGCACGGGCAGGGCAGCGGCCTGCAGGGCATGGCGCAGCACCATGGCGCGCTCCGAGAGGCCCTTGGCGCGGGCGGTGCGCACGAAATCGGCGCGCAGCACCTCCAGCATGGAGCCGCGCGTCAGGCGCGCGATATAGGCGATCTCGGGCAGGGCGAGCGCGACCACGGGCAGGATCGCCTGATCGAAGCTGCCCCAGCCGCCCACGGGCAGAAGGGCGAGCCAGACGCCCAGGGTGAGCGTCAGGAGGGGCGCGATGACGAAGTTCGGCACGGCGATGCCGGTCATGGCGAGCGTCATGGTGGCGGCATCGAAACCGGAATTGCGCCGCAGGGCGGCATAGGCGCCGGCGGCAAAGCCCACCACGACCGCGATCACCATGGCGGCCAGGCCCAGCTTCAGCGAGACGGGAAAACCCTCGGCCACCAGCTCGGTGACGGTGAAGTCCTTGTAGCGGAACGAGGGGCCGAAATCGCCGGTGAGGATATCGCCGAGATAACGCAGGAACTGCTGCACCAGCGGCTCGTCCAGGTGGTAGGCGCGGTCGAGGTTGGCCTGGATCTCCGGCGGCACGGAGCGTTCCTGGTCGAAGGGACCGCCCGGCGCCAGCCGGATCATGAAAAAGGCGATAGCGATGATGACGAAGACGGTGGGCACCGCCCCGGCCAGACGCCGCAGGGTATAGGCGAACATCGCCGCGACCGGGCCGGACGCCGCCGGCCCGTGCCTTCTAACCGCCGACCGAGAGGAAACGGGAGGGGTGCACGTCCTTGATGTTGTCGATCCAGCCTTCCACCTTCGGCTGCACCATGTGCTGGGTGGTGTAGAAGTAGATCGGGATCAGCGGGCTGTCCTCCAGGAAGATACGCTCGGCCTCCTCCAGCATGCCCTCGCGCACGGCAAGGTCGGTCTCGAACGCCCCGCCCTTGACCAGTTCGTCATAGGCCGGGTTGTCGTAGCCGGGGTTGTTCATCATGCCGGCATCGGAAACGAAGAGTTCGAGGAAGGTGTTGGCGTCGTTGTAGTCGCCGATCCAGCCCGCGCGCACGATCTCGAAGTTCTTCTCGTCGCGGCTGGAGAGGTAGGCCTTCCACTCCTCGTTGCGCAGGCTCGCCTGCACGCCCAGGGTCTGCTTCCACATGGCCGCGATGGCGATGGCGACCTTCTTGTGGTTGTCGCTGGTGTTGTAGAGGATCTCGACCTCCAGCGGATTGTCGGGGCCGTAGCCGGCGGCGGCATAGAGTTCCTTGGCCCGGTTGTTGCGCGCCTCCTGGGTCCAGTCGGCCCACGGCATGGTCTGCTGCTGGTAGCGCATGACACCCGGCGGCACGAAGGAATAGGCCGGGATTTCGCCGGCCCGCGTGATCTTCTGGGTCAGCACCTCGCGATCGATGGCCAGCGACAGGGCCTGGCGCAGGCCGGGGTTGCCGGCAAATGGCGCGATGGTGGTGTTGAGCGCGTAGTAGTAGGTGCCCAGATACGGGAAGTTCCGGTACTGATCGTTGAGGTTGGCGACGATCCAGTCGATCTGGTCTGCCGGGATGTCGTAGGTGACGTCCAGTTCGCCCGCGCGGAAACGCTGCAGTTCCTGGCCCTCGTCCTCGGTCGGGTAATAGAAGACCTCGTCGAGCTGCACCTCGTCCGCACCGTGGTAACGCGGGTTCTTCTCCAGGCGGATGAACGACTGGGGCTGCCACTCGGCCAAGGTGAAGGCGCCGTTGGAGACCAGGTTGCCGGGTTTCATCCAGTCGCCCGGATGCGCCTCGACCGAGGCCCGGTGCAGCGGATAGGCCATGTGGTGGGTCAGCATGTCGAGGAAATAGGCGGTCGGCGCCTTCAGCGTGATCTCCAGCGTGGCATCGTCGATGGCGCGGATGCCGATCTGGCCGGGATCGGTGATCTCGCCGGCGACATACTGCTCGGCGTTCAGGACGGGATAGAGGATGAAGGCGTAGGAGGCCGCCGTCTCGGGCGAAAGGCCCCGGCGGAAGGCATAGACGAAATCGCCGGCCGTCACGGGATCGCCGTTCGACCACACCGCGCCCTCGCGCAGATGGAAGGTATAGACCGTGCCGTCCTCGCTGATCTCCCAGCTTTCGGCCGCGCCGGGGATGAGGCTGGCATCGGGCCCCTCGGCGATCAGCCCCTCGAACAGGTCGCGCTGGATGTTGGCTTCCGAGACGCCCGAGGACTGGTGGATGTCGAGGCTCTCGGGCTCTGCGCCGTTCCCCAGGTGGATGGCATCGGCCCAGGCCGGGGCGCCGCACATCAGCAACGCGGCAAACAGGCAAGCCTGGAGCAGGTGAAGCGGGCGGATTGCCGGCATGGGTGCCTCCATCGGGGTGGGTCGTCGCCCGAATCGTAACGCCGCCCTGCCGGGGCGTCCACGAACGCCTGCCGCTTGCCTTCGGCCCGGCAGCCCTCTATCTGGGCCGCAGACGACCAAGGAGACGATGCATGCAGAGTGTCGAACGCCTGATGGAGGGTTACCGCGCCTTTCTGGAGAACCGCTACGTTCAGGAATCGGCTGTGTATCGGCGTCTCGAGAGCGAAGGCCAGACACCCCGCATCATGGTCGTTGCCTGCTGCGACAGCCGGGTCGATCCCGCGACCATCTTCAGCGCCGGGCCAGGCGAGCTCTTTGTCGTGCGCAACGTCGCCAACCTGGTGCCGCCATGGGAGCCCCACGGCGACTACCACGGCACCAGCGCCGCCCTGGAGTTCGCCGTGACCGGGCTGGAGGTCGAGCACATCGTCGTCATGGGCCACGGCCTGTGCGGCGGCATCGCCGCCTTTCTCAAGGGCCTGCACACCGACGGCGGGCCGCGCACCTTCATCGACAAGTGGATGTCTCTGCTGAACGCCGCGCGCGGTCACGCCCTGCGCACCGCCAGCGCGGCCTCGCCCGACGAGCTGCAACGGGCGGTGGAGGAAGAGGGCATCCGCCAGTCCCTCGACAACCTGAAGACCTTCCCGTTCATCGCCGAACGTCTGGCCGACGGCCGCCTGCAGCTCCACGGCGCATGGTTCGCCATCGCCACGGGCCAGCTCATGGCGCTCGATCCCGAAAGCAACATTTTCGAGAAGGTCGT
>CALLQH010000395.1 GCA_938014945.1 uncultured bacterium
TCGAACTCCGTGCCGCTGCCGCGCTGATGCTGCTGCTTCATGCCGAACGGGCTGTCGCGCGCCCAGAACTGCAGCACCTCGCGGCGCACCGCGCGGATGTTGGGCAGCACGATGATGGTGCGATCCAGCGGTGTGCGGCGTACTGCTGTGGCCAGTCCCAGCGGTCCGGTCAACGCCAGCCACAGGCGCTCCAGCGCCACCGTGCCGCGCCGGTAGGGGGCGATGGGCAGGGTCGTCTGCACCGCAGCACCCGGCGCGGTGCGCACGGCGCGCTCGGGCAGGGGGTGCGCCGGGCCGGAAAGGTCGATCAGCACCCGGACGCGGCAGCGCGCGCGCGCACGCAGGGTGACGGCGATCTCGTCGCGCTCGCCCACATGCAGCGCGGTGGGCGCAGCGACCTCGCTTTCGACGCGCAGGGCGAAGGTCAGCAGGGCGGCGTCGACCGCCAGCAGGACAAGGATCGCAGCCCCCCAGCCCAGGCCGAAGACCCAGGTCTGGGGCCACACGAACACGACAACCGCCAGCACCGGCGCGCCTGCGCCGGCGATCAGGGCCGCGCGTGCCGTGGGATGGATCACTTCGGGCTCGTGGTGCGTGCGATGATTTCGGAGACGATCTGGTCGGCGGTCTGGCCTTCGATCTCCGCACCGGGCGAGAGCACCACGCGATGGCGCAGGATCGGGGCGGCGAGATGTTTGACGTCGTCGGGGATGACATAGTCGCGGCCCGAGAGCGTGGCCAGGGCGCGCGCGGCGCTGGCCAGCATGTTGGCCGCGCGCGGCGAGGCTCCGTAGGAGAGGGCCGGATGGTCGCGGCTGGCGCGAACCAGGTCGACGACATAGTCCACCAGGTCGTCCGACAGACGCACCGTCTCGACGAAGGCGCGCACGCCCTCGATCTCCGCCAGATCGGCCACGGGTGCGATCTCGAAACTCGCCGGGCCGGCGAGCGTCGTCTTGTGGCCGTGGCGGCGCACGATCTCGCGCTCCTCGTCGCGGCCGGGATAATCCACGACATGCTTGAACAGGAAACGGTCGAGCTGGGCCTCGGGCAGGGGATAGGTGCCCTGCTGCTCGATGGGGTTCTGGGTCGCCACCACCATGAAGCCGCGGCCGAGATCGTGGTCGACGCCGTCGATGGTGACGATGCGCTCGTGCATGGCCTGCAGCAGGGCGGCCTGGGTCTTGGGCGGGGTGCGGTTGATCTCGTCGGCGAGCAGAAGCTGGGTGAAGATCGGCCCCTTGGTCAGCACGAAGCGGTTGTCGTTGAAGCTGAACAGGTTGGTGCCCAGGATGTCGCCGGGCATCAGATCGGGCGTGAACTGAATGCGCCCGAAGTCCAGAGAAAGGCAGGCGGCAAAACACCGCACGATCATGGTCTTGGCCGTGCCGGGCACGCCCTCCAGCAGGATGTGGCCGTCGCTCAGCAGGCCGATCAGCAGCAGGTCGATGGCCTCGTCCTGGCCGACGACCGCCTTGGCCACCTCCCTCTTGATGTCCGCGCTGAGCGCGGCGATGCGTTCAAGATCCACCCAGCATCTCCCTTTTCCAGGCATGGACATGGCGCGCTGCGGCAAGCGGTGTGCCGTTGCCCTTTTCCTCCAGCCGCAGCCGCAGTCCGCGGCGGCGGGCCGCCTCGTCGAGCAGCGCGTGCTGTTCCCTTTCGTCGTGGCCGGCGCCAACGTGCAGGCGCTCGGCGACATCGGCGACCGTCGCCGCGCCGTAACGGGCGGTGATGTGGCGCAGGTGGCCGCCGTGGACGAGCAGACCGGCGCCGTTGGCGACCAGGCTGGTCTTGCCCGACTGCACGGGCGGCGACGGGGCCACGGGCGCGCCAAAGCGGATGGCGGCGAGCCACACGGTCAACACGGCAGCGAGCAGGGCAAGCAGGCTCGCCCCCAGCCATGGCGGGGTGAGCAGGAAGCGCCAGATGCTCTCGACATGGACGAAGCCGTGGACCGTTTCGTCGATCACCACCATCCCGTCGCCCGGCCGGATGTCCTCGATCATGGCGAGAACGATGTCGGCGTTGCCGCCTCGGTGCAGGCCGGCGTTGCTCAGCAGATCGGGATCGGAGAGCACGGCGACCCGCGCGCCGCTGTTGCGCAGCAGGCCCAGAAGGACGCCCTCGTCGGTCTCGATCAGCGGCAGGAGGTGGGGCGAGCGGACCAGCTGGGGCGCATCGATCACCGGCCCATCGCCTGCCAGCCGACCACGCCAGTCCCCGACATCGGCGGGACGGACGACGGTCATGCCGGCGGTGAGCATGGCCGCGACGTCCTCCACCCGGTCCCGGGGCATCAGGTCGGCCGAGGCGATCCAGCCGGGGTGGTCTTGCGAGGGCCGTGTCGTCCACTTGGGCAGCACGACCAGCACACGGGTATTGCCGTTGAGGATCGCGCGGATGCTCTCTTCGTCGATGGCGCCGGGGTCCGGTGTGGCCAGCACAACCACGGTGCGCGCCGGCAGACGGCCGCCAGGGGGCAGGCGGCTGATCTCCGTAGGGATGTCCTGCGCCTTCAGCAGGGCGACAAAGGCCGCATGGCCGACCGCGGAATCCGAATAGGCATTGGAGCCGCTGGCTTGCCGCGGTGCATCGGGCTCGCCGAAGATGCCGAGCAGGATCGACCCGGCGAGCGCCGCGGTGCCGATCACCAGCAGCCAGAACGCCACGCGCCCCGAAAAGACGTTGTCGCGGGCGACGCTCATGCCGGTCGTCCGGGCAATGCGGCAAGCACGGCGCGCGCGCTTTCGAGGCAGGCGCGATAGCGCTCTTCCGTGGCGTTGCGTCCGCCGAAGTGGATCAGTTCGGCGGTCAGCGCCAGTCTCGTCAGGGCGCCCTTGGGGTCGCCGTCCAGCGGGGCGCGGCGGACGATCTCCCGCACTGTCGTCGATACCCCGCCACTGTTGCGGGCGTCTTCGCGCAGGGCCGCGATGACGGTCAGGAGCAGCGTGTGGATCGCCTCGGCATGGCGCCCCTGGCGTGCCAGTGCGTCGGCAACATCGAGGCGGCCCGGCGGTGTCTCTCCAGCTTTCGCCTTCTCTTCCTTGCCTGTGGCCGCCCGTGGCTCCGGCGTGTGATCCCGTCTGAAGCGTAGCCCGGTCGCTGCGCTGACGACGATGTAGAGAACGATCGCCAGGATCAGGATGCCAACGGCGATGCCGACCACGCGGACCGGCTCGCCAAGGCTGTCGTCGGCTGGATCCGGCGACCACGGGGGCGGAACATCGTTCTGCGGTTGGGATTCTTCCTCGGCCTGCGGCCTCGAGTCCTCTGTCGCTGCGGCCGGAGCAGCGGGGGTCGCCTGGGGCATCTCGGTCTGGAAGTCGTTTTCGGCATAGATGCGCGCAAGGGCTTCGCCTGGGTCCTCGGCCTGGACCGATGCGGCGGGCATGACGACCAGAGCTGCTGCAGCCATCGCGGCGCAACAGGCGGCAATCGTCAGCCTCGCACGAACCGTCATGCGCCCCCTGCGCGCCACAACCCATCGTTGCCAAGGTAGCAGGTGACCGCGCCCCGACCAACGGCCTTGGCCGGCTCCTGCCTGCTTCGTGCTTGATCCCCGGCGCTGATGGCGCTGGACTGGCGACAAACACGGAGGGGCAGCATGATTCTGGTCACAACGGCAACGGGTCAGGTGGGTGCGGCCGTCGTTCGGGCGCTCTCGCAACGGGGACATGCCTGCCGCGCTCTGGTGCGCGGTTCAGGCGAGGCGGTTGACCTTCCCCATGTCGAAACCGTGCGCGGCGATTTCCGCGATGGCGCCAGCCTGGATGCCGCGATGGCCGGCGTTTCCCGGGTCTATCTTGCCTGTGCCCCATCGCCGGTTCAGGCCGAACTGGAGGGGCATGTGATCACGGCCGCCGGGCGCAACGGCGTCGGTCATGTCGTGAAGCTCTCGGCCTACGACGCGCATGATGCCAATCCTTCGGACTTTCGCCGCTGGAACGGCATTGCCGAGCGGCGTCTGATGGAGTCGGGCCTGTCGTGGACCATGCTGCGGCCCACGGCCTTTCATCAGTCGGTCGATGCCGCCGCCATCGCGGCGCGCGGCGAGATGCTTTCGCCCCAGGGCGATGCGCCTTCACCCTTCATCGATGCCCGGGACATCGCCGATGTCGCCGCCGCGGTGCTTTCCGGTGAGGGTCACAAGGGCCGCATCTACGACCTCACCGGGCCGGAGGCTCTGACGCAGCCGCAGGTCGCCACCCTGATTGCCGAGGTGTTCGGGCATCCTGTCGTGTGCCGCTCCGTGAGCGATGCCGAAGCCCTGCAGAACCTGCTCAAGGGCGGCATGGAGCCGGGCTTTGCGCGTTCGATGATCGCCCACTACCAGGCCTACCGCGCGCGTCCGGTCGGCCTGATCTCGGGCTGGGTGGAAATCCTCGCGGGCCATCAGCCACGCAGCCTGCGCAGCTACATCGTGGAGTGCGCGGCGACATAGGCCGGGCCACCGGCCGCGCGGGTTTGTTGGGCGCGCGGACAGGGAATCGGGTACGTTCGGTTACAGGGCAAAGGCAGGGGGGAACGCCGGTGCATCGCATACCGTTGATCATGGCCGTGGCCAGCGACATGGCAGGGCAGGTGAGGGGCAAGGGTTTCCCCTCCACCGAGCGTGACGAGCGCCTGGAGAAGGGCGTGGGCTGGACCTTCACCAACCACATGATCAATTGCTGGGGCACGATCCCGGCAACGCCCTGGGGGCCGCTCGGCGACCTGGTGCTGATTCCCGATGCCGCCACAGAGGTCGAGGTCGAATACGGCGACGGCTCCGTGGCCGAGCGTTTCATGCTGGGCAATATCCACCACATGGACGCCCGGCCGTGGGACTGCTGCCTGCGCTCCTACCTGCGCCAGGCGGTGCAGGACCTGGAACACGAAACCGGCCTGATGCTGATTGCCTCGTTCGAGCACGAGTTCCACCTTTCCGGCGGGCCGCAGCGGCCGGGCGATTCCTACAGCCTGGAGAAGGTCCGCCTGGCCGGTGAGTTTCCCGAGGCGCTGCTTTATGCCCTGCGCGCGGCCCACGCCGAGCCCGATACCTTCCTGCCGGAGTACGGCCCCGGCCAGATGGAGATCACGGTGAAGCCGGGGCGCGGCGTCGCGGCGGCCGACCGCGCCGTCGTGGTGCGCCAGCTGACCAAGGCGACGGCCCATCGCCTGGGCCTGCATGCCAGCTTCTCGCCGATGGTCACGCGCGGCGCCGCCGGCAACGGCGTCCACATCCACATGAGCTTCCGCGACCGCCAGCGCCAGCCGGTCGCCTACGATGCGGAGAAGCCCTACGGCGTGTCGGCGGTGATGGGCAGTTTCATCGCCGGCATCCTGCGCCGGCTGCC
>CALLQH010000396.1 GCA_938014945.1 uncultured bacterium
GCCCGATATCGTCACCTTCGGCAAGGGGCTGGGCAGTGGCGTGCCGATCTCGGCTGTGGTGGCGCCGCGGGCCGTCATGGACTTTCAGGAGGCCTTTGCGCTGATCACCACCACGGGCAACTCGGTGTCGGCGAGCGTCGCGCGCGCCGTGCTGGCGACCATCGAGCAGGAAAAGCTGCACGAGAACGCCGCCGCGCGGGGCGAGCAGATCATGGCGGGCCTGCGTGTCCTGCAGGACAAGCACCCCCTGATCGGCGATGTTCGCGGGCGCGGGCTGGCGATCGGCATGGAACTGGTGCGTGATCGCACGACCAAGGAGCCGGCGACCAGGGAAGCGGCCAAGGTGGTGCTGCGCGGCTACCAGCTTGGCGCGGCCTTCACCTATGTCGGCATGTTCTCCAACGTGCCGGAACTGACGCCGCCGCTGACGCTGAGCGAGGCCGAGGCCGACGAGGCTGTCGCCATCATCGGTCAGGCGGTCGCCGACGTGGAGAACGGCAAGGTCAGCGACGACGATATCGCCGCCTTTGCGGGCTGGTGAGCCATGCTTCTGCCTGGTGACCCCGCACCGTTCGAGATCGTCAATCCGCAGGGCAGGGCGCCCTGCCTGATCGTCTGCGACCACGCCTCGCCGGTGATCCCATCTGCGCTGGGGGACATGGGGCTGGGCAAGGACAACCTGCGCGAACACATTGCCTGGGACATCGGCGCCGCCGCAATCGCAAGGCGGCTTGCCCAGCGGTTCGACGCGCCCGCGGTGCTGGCGGGGTTCTCGCGCCTGGTGGTGGACTGCAACCGCTACCTCGACGACCCCGCGATCATGGTCGGGACGACCGACACCATCGCTGTGCCTGCAAACCAGGACCTCAACGACAACGACCGGGCGCAGCGCGTGGCGGACATCTACCGGCCCTACCACAACGCCATCGAGGACGCGCTCGAGGCCTTCGAGGAAGCCGGGACGGTGCCCTTCTTCATCTCCGTCCATACGATGACCCACAGGATGCGCGGGCGCGAGCCGCGCCGGGAGGAGTTCACGGTGTGCTGGGACCGCGATGACCGCGTGGCCCGGCCGCTGCTTTCGCGGCTGGCGGAGCGGGGCGATATCGTCTTCGGCGACAACGTGCCCTATGGCCTGGAACCCGAGGAGGACTACACGGTGCCCGAACACGCCATGAAGCGTGGTCTGCCGCATCTGCAGTTCGAGGTGCGCCAGGACCTGGTCGGAGACGAAAAGGGTGCGCACCGCTGGGCCGATCTGATCTACGATCTGGCCGCCGACCTGGCCCTGTCGCCCGACATGCGCAGGATCGAACACTTCTGGCCTTGAGGAATCCGCCATGGCGCCGCCGCTCGACCAACGCCCCAACCACAAGCTGATCGGCGTGCCCGGCTCCCGCGAACGGCTCGCCACGCCCGCCCTGATCCTCGATCTCGACGCCTTCGAGTCCAACATCAAGACCATGGCCGACTGGGCACGGGAACGCGGCCTGGGCCTGCGGCCTCACGCCAAGACCCACAAGAGTTCCGTCATAGCGCGCAAGCAGGTCGAGGCGGGCGCTTCGGGCAACTGCACGGCAACACTCTCGGAAGCCGAGGTTCTGGTCGATGCCGGCATTCCCGGCGTGCTCATCACCTCGACCATCGTCACGCCCGACAAGATCGAGCGCCTGATCGCGCTCAACAAACGCGCCAAGAGCCTGATGGTCATCGTCGACGATATCGACAACGTCGATGCCCTGGCCGCCGCGGCGGGCGAGGACGCGCCGCTGTGGGTGATGATCGACATCGAAGTCGGTTGCGGCCGCACGGGTGCCGCCAATCCCTCCGCGGCCATCGACCTGATCGACCGGGTGATCGCCAGCCCGAACCTGCGCTTTGCCGGCGTCCAGGCCTATGACGGCAGCGTCCAGGCGACCGAAGGCTACGAGGAGCGGCGCGAACTGCTGAATGCGCATCTGGAGCCGTTGCGCCAGGTCATCGCGGAGATGCAGCGGAGGGGAACGCCACTCATCATCATTTCGGGCGGGGGCACAGGCACCCACGACATCGACGCCAAGGGTGGCGTCTTCACCGAGCTGCAGGTCGGCTCCTACTGCGTCATGGACCGCATCTACAACGGCTGCGATCTCGACGGGCAGGGCAGTGCCCGCTTCCGCACCGCCCTATTCGTGCGCAACACGGTGATCAGCGCCTCCAAGCCGGGTTTTGTCACCACCGATGCCGGCCTGAAGGCCTTCTCGACGGGCAGCGGCGATCCGGTGATCGCCGGCGGCGGTCCCCAGGGTGCCACCTACAGCTTCATGGGCGACGAACACGGCCGCATCACCTTCGCCAAGAAGGGACAGGGCATGGCGCTGGGCGATCAGGTGGAGTGCATCGTGCCCCATTGCGACCCCACCATCGCGCTCTACGACTGCTACCACGTCGTGCGCGGCGACACGCTGGTGGACATCTGGCCGATCGACTGCCGCGGTCACTGGTAGGCCTCCCTTGAAGCTCCTGGGTGCGCAGGCGGTACGCGCGGCGCTGCTGTCTGGCGCTGCGGTCGCCCTGGTCGACGTGCGCGAGCAGGTGCCGTTTGCGCGAGGGCACATCCTCCTTGCCGTCCATGCCCCGCTCAGCCGGCTGGAGATCGCCCTGCCGCCGCTGGTGCCCTCCCGCGCGGTACGCCTGATCCTGTGCGACGGTGGTGAGGGCCTGGCCGAACGCGCGGCGGTGGTCGCAGCCGGGATGGGCTACCGCGATATCGCCGTCCTGGAGGGGGGAGCACCGGCGTGGCAGGCCGAGGGCCATCGCCTGTTCACCGGCCTCAACGCCACGGGCGCGGCGCTGGCCGAAACGCTGGACCTCGTATGCGGCCCGCCCCAGATGGCGCCTGCCGAACTGGTGTGCCGCCGCACCGCGGGCGAGCCCGTGCTCGTTCTCGATGCCCGGCCCTGGGAGGAATACTGCGATCATCACATCCCCGGCGCGCTTTCGTGCCCGGGCGGCGAACTGGTTTACCGGATTACGGACCTGGTCCCCGACAGCAGCACGACCGTGGTCGTGAACTGCGCGGGCCGCAGCCGCTCCATCTTCGGTGCGCAGTCGCTGATCGCCGCCGGCCTGCCCAATCCGGTGTATGCCCTGGCCCAGGGCACCTATGGCTGGCAGCGCGCGGGCTTCGAGCTGGCGCGCGGACCAGGACCGCGCTCGGACAGGGAGACGGGCGGCGGCACCGACCAGGCGCGCAGGGCAGCGGCGCGGCTGGCGGCAGCCTGCGGCGTGCGGGAGATCACTGCGGCAGAGCTGAATCGCTGGTGCCGCGAGAGCGACGAGGAAACGCTCTATCTGCTCGATGTTCGCTCTCCGGAGGAATACGTCGCAGGGCATGCGCCGGGCGCGCGATCGGCGCCGGGCGGCCAGCTGGTCGAATGCGCGGACGACTGGATCGGCGTGCGCGCCGGCCGCATCGTCCTGCTCGACGACGACGGTGTACGCGCGCCCATGGCGGCAGCCTGGCTGCGCCAGCTGGGCTACCCCAATGTCGCCATGCTGGCCGATCCGGCCAAAGCGGCAGACATCGTCGGGCCGGCGGACGCCACGCCCCCGAATCCGCCGCAGGTTCACGCCCTGGAAGCCAAAGACATGACGGCAGATGATGTATTGCTCGACCTCTCCGCCGGCCCGTCCTTTGTCCGCTGCCACGGCGCGGGTGCGTTCTGGGCGCTGCGTTCGCGCCTGCCGGAGGTTCTGGAGCGTCTGTCCGCCGGGCGGCTGTTGGTCATGGATGATGTCGACAGTGAGGTGGCGGCCCGTGCCGTTGCCGAGCTGCACGGCCTGGGCCGGAACGATGCCTGCCTGTTGCGCGGAGGCCTCGACGCGCTGCGGCAAGCGCGCGCCTCGCTGACGCAGGGGCGGGAGGGAATGCTGCACCCCATGGATGACACGGTGTTCCTGCCGGCCGACATGCGGGAGGACCCGATGGCGGAAGCCGGAGCCTATCTGGCATGGCAGGCAACCCTGGCGCAGGAGATCGCCGAGGACGGCCTGCTCGCCTTTGCGCCCTACTGTCCGCGGGCTACCATCCCTGAAACGAAGGAGGATGAACCATGACCGTCGCCGAGCAGCGTGGCACTGCCGTCGAACAGACGCTGGCACGTATCCGCGCCATCGAGGCCGAGCGGGGTGTCAGCCGGGAGTCGCTTACCGCCATCCGTAGAGAGATGATAGCGCTCGCAGGGCGCCGTGAGCTGTTCCCTGAGGATGAGTTTCCCCTGGCGGAGGGGCAAGCCGAGCGCTTCGAGAAACTCTCGGTCGATCCCGACGGGCGCTACGAGCTGTATCTGGAAGTCGCCGACAAGGCGGTCCACACCCTGCCGCATAACCACACCACCTGGGCCGTGGTGGTCGGGATCTGCGGGCTGGAACTCAACCGCCTCTACGAGGGCGACGGCGGCGAGGCGGGCGAGGCGCCGCTGAAGCTGCGCGAGGAGGTGCCGGTCACCGCCGGTTCGGGCATCTGCATGATGCCGAGCGACTTCCACTCGATCCACATGGAGAAGGGGGAGCTCAACATGCACCTCCATCTCTACGGCATCGGCTTTGCCCACATGAAGGATCGGCTGATGTTCGATCCGGGCCGCGGCGTCTACCTGCCCTACGATCCCAAGCTTTCCGTGACGGGCTGAGTCTCAGGTCCAGATCGCGATCAGGGCCATGAGGCTGAGGCCGGCGAGCAGGGCGATGAAGGCCGGCATGTGGCTGCGATGCCGGTCGCCGAATTCGTCCTGGATGATGTCGAGCGCGGCGATGTAGAGGAACGAACCCGCCGCCAGGGCATCGAACACCGCCTCGACGATCTCGCCGCTCTCCTCGGCCAGGAGGTTGCCGAGCAGCACACCCGTGAGGATGCCCAGCGGCGTGACGCAGGAGAAGGTGGCGATCAGGCCCCAGGCCTGGCCCCGCGCCATGCCCGCCTTGACGAAGCTGGTGCCCAGCGCAAAGGCCGCCGCGCCCTTGTGGGCGACGATGGCAATGGCGATGGCCAGCCCCACCAGAGCGGTATCCTCGACGCCGAGCGCAATGCCCGCCAGCATCGAATGGAAGCCCAGCACCAGAGTCAGGATGTAGGCATAGGGGCCCTCGGCGGCGCTGGCGGCCTTGAACACAACCCGTTCTATGGCAAGCACGGCCACGAAGCCCACTGCCGCCAGCAGAAAGGCGAGGGGAAAATCGACGTTCGGCATGACCGCGCCGAAGGTGTCGCTGGCATCGCCCAGCATGTGAATGAAGCCGGCACCCAGAAAGACGCCCGCGGCCACCGGGCCGCCCAGGCGGGCCAGCAGGGTGGGCACGTCGTCTCGCTGGGAGCCTGGCCGCAGGGCAAGCGCGCCGCCGATCAGTCCGGTAGCGAAGATGGCGAGCGCCGCCAGGATCTGGAAGCCATAGTGCATGCCGCGTCCCCCGGCCTTGAGCCCCATTGTGGCATCGGCTGGGACGGTAAGGATACCCCGGAGGAAAAAGCCGGATTCAGGGCAGCATGACGAGCGCCTGGGTTGCCCAGCCCATGGCCATGGCGCAGCCCAGGCCGAGCAGCAGATAAAGGGCAAAGACACGGCCGCGGACGACGGCATAGACCGCCATGGCCGTGGGCAGGCTGGTGACCTCGCCGCCGATCAGGAAGGCGATGGCCGCCCCCGGCTCCATGCCGAGCTTGAGCAGGCCGTCCATCACGGGAACGGCGGCATAACCGTTGAGATAGGTCGGCACGCCGATCAGGGCGGCAAGCGGCACGGTCCACCATTGTCCGCCGCCCAGCAGGCGTGCCGCATCGTCTGCGGGCACCCAGGCAAGCAGCAGGCTCTGCACGATGAAGGCCAGGGTTAGCCATTTGGCCATGAACAGGCCGATGGCCCGGGCCTGGCGCCAGAACGGCGCGCGCCGCGCCGGATCGCGCCAGAAGGCGAGCATGACCGGGCCATCGGCACCGCAGGCGCTGCCGCAGGTATCGTAGACGGTCCCCAGCCGGTCGAAAGGCAGGCCCGGGCGCAGCGGCTGGGCGACCCAGGGCAGGCGGATCATGGCCAGGGTGAGGAAGCCCGCGGCGAGGCCGGATACAACCGCCGTCACGGTGCGCAGAAGCGCGAAATCGAGGCCGATGATGCCTGCGGTCAGGACGAACATCTCCGGGTCGATGAGGGGCGAGCCGACCCAGAAGGCCATGACCGGCGCGAGGGGGACGCCGGCCGCGAGCAGTCCCGCCACCACGGGGACGACGCTGACCGAGCAGAAAGGCGAAAGGGCGCCCAGCCCGCCGGCCAGGACGACCGCGACCACCGGCCGCCGGCGCAGGGCGCTGGCCAGGGGCCGGTCCATGCCGCTTGCCGCGATGGCCGCTGCCAGCAGGCTGGAAACCACCACAAAGGGCAGAGTCCAGAGCCAGCTTTCGGCGAGAAAGGTAACCGCTTCTCCGGCCT
The DNA here is from genome assembly GCA_938014945.1 of uncultured bacterium. GTDB lineage: Bacteria > Pseudomonadota > Alphaproteobacteria > SP197 > SP197 > CALGGB01. The sequence continues at coordinate 6,462 of CALLQH010000396.1, forward strand.
GCGCCGGATCGATGCCGGCCAGGGCGGCGAGCAGGAGCACGCAAGCCGCCCAGACCCGATCGATGGAGGAAAGGGCGACCCTGACCCCGGCGACACCCGCAGCCATCAACGGCAGTGGGTGCGGTCGCCGGGACCCAGGGGCAGGATCAGGATCGGGCGGCAGGCACCATCCCGCTGGCCACCGTTCCAGCCGATGTCGGCGCGAAGCTGCGGACCGAGGGCGTCGAGTTCGCGGCGATTGTGAATGCTGCTGAGATGGCGGCGCACACGATTAAGCATTGCTTTTCTCCTGGAATTGCTTCTTTTCTTCCCGATCCGTGCGTGCCTGCGCGGGTCTGATTGGAGAAATGAGCCTTTTGAGGGATATTATCAAATGAGTTGTTTTCTCGCCGAACTTAAGCTCAGCTAAAATGGCTGAGCGCCTTCCTTCGCTCTCGGCCCTGCGCGCCTTCGAGGCTGCGGCACGGCATCTGAGCCTTACCCGTGCGGCCGAGGAACTGTTTGTCACCCCGGCGGCGATCAGCCACCAGATCAAGGCCCTGGAGGACGACCTGGGCCTGCGCCTGTTCGACCGCACCGGCCGCCGCCTGGCGCTCACCGCCGAAGCCCGCGCGGGCCTTGCCGAACTGCGCCGCGGTTTCGATCTGCTGGGCGAGGGGGTCCGGCGCATCCGCGACAGCCGCGCCAATCCCATGCTGCGGATCACGTCGGAGCCGACCTTTGCCGGCATGTGGCTGGTGCCGCGCCTGTCGGCCTTTCGCCGCCTGCATCCGGAACTGGATGTGATGATCGACGCCAGCGACCGTCTGGTGGATTTCGACCGCGACAGCATCGATGTCGGCATCCGCTGGGGCGGCGGACGTTATCCAGGCCTCGATTCGGTGCGCCTTTTCGACGAACAGGTCTTTCCGGTCTGCCATCCCCGCCTGCTTCAGGGGGAACACCCGCTTCATACCCTGGATGACATCGCCCACCACACCCTGATCCATCTCGACTGGCCCAAGGAGTATGGCGAATGGGTCGACTGGCGGCAG
>CALLQH010000397.1 GCA_938014945.1 uncultured bacterium
AGATCGTGCACGACGATGGCGGCCAGGTCGTTCTCGTCTGGAACACGATCATTGCGGCCAACACCAAGGCCCTGGGCCACGGGCAGATCGCCGGCAACTGGGAGGTCGACGGCCTCCGGCTGGCCGAGAAGTGGTGGTTCGTCTGAGCCACGCCTAGTTCGGGTCACGGTGCGGCGGCACACAGAAGGCCGCCGCACCGCGCCCGTTTCGCGGCATTGTTTCACCGAAGGGGCAAGCGGTGCATCCCATCTTCAAAACCAGCCTGCAGCGTCTCGCGCTGGGCATCGCAACCCTCTGGGTTGTTTCCGTTCTGGTATTCGGCATGTTCGAGATGCTGCCGGGCAATTTTGCCCAGGCGGTTCTCGGGCAGTCCGCCACACCCGAGATCGTCGCCAGCTTCGAGAAGCGCGCGGGACTCGATCAGCCGTTCCTCACGCGTTACGGCACATGGCTTGTCGGCGCGGTGCAGGGCGACTTCGGCGTTTCCTACAACAGCCTGATGAACACCGGCGGGCAGCCGCGCACCGTATCCTCGATCATCGGAACGCGCCTGGAGAACACCCTGTTCCTGGCCGTGGCGGTTGCCATCGTCGCGGTGCCCCTGGCCCTCGGCATCGGCCTGCTGGCGGCGCTTTACCGCAACAGCATCTTCGACCGTGTCGCCAACGCCGCGACACTGACCTCGATCTCGTTTCCCGAGTTCTTCGTCGGCTACATCCTGATGCTGTTTCTTGCCGTGCAGCATCCCTGGTTCTATGCGACGGCGAAGGTCGATTCCCTGACCACCTTCTCGGAGCATATCGCGCGCATCGGTCTGCCGGTGATCTGTCTGGTGCTGGTCATCGTCGCCCACATGATGCGCATGACCCGTGCGGCGATCATCAACCTGCTGGCCAGCCCCTTCATCGAGATGGCGCGCCTGAAGGGCGTGCCTCCCAGCCGCGTGATCTGGCACCACGCCCTGCCCAACGCCTGGGCGCCGATCGCCACGGTCGTGGCGCTGAACCTTGCCTATCTGGTGGTCGGCGTCGTGGTGGTGGAGGTCGTCTTCAATTATCCCGGCATCGGCCAGCTCATGGTCGACGCGGTCCAGAGCCGTGACATTCCGGTGGTGCAGGCCTGTGCGATCATCTTCGCGGCGGTCTACATCCTGCTCAACCTGTCGGCGGACATTGTCGGCATCGTGACCAACCCGCGCCTGCTGCACCCCCGATGAGTGACCAGGAACAGCTTGCGGCCGCAGGGCCGGCCGAGGAGATCACGCTTGCAGCCCGCCGCAAGCGGGGCAAGTTCGCGACAGCCATGTACGAACTGGGCAAGGCGCCGATAACCGCCAAGTTCGGGCTCCTGATGATCGTGATCTACCTGATCCTTGCCGTCTTTGCGCCGCTGATCGCGCCTTATGGCGAGTCCGAAGTGGTGGGACGCCAGTACGAGCCGTGGGGCGATTTCATGCTGGGCACCGACCAGATCGGCCGCGACATGCTCTCGCGACTGATCTACGGCGCGCGGAACTCCGTCAGCATCGCCTTCATCACGACGGTCATCGCTTTCCTGCTGGGCAGCGTGGTGGGCCTCATTTCGGCCTGCGTGGGCGGCTGGATGGACCTCGGCCTGGGCCGTTTCGTCGACACGCTGATGGCCATTCCCAGCCTGATCTTCACCCTGGTGCTGCTGACCATCTTCGGCACGGATCTCATCACCCTGATCCTGGTCATCGCGATCTTCGATGCGACGCGCGTCTATCGCCTCTGTCGTGCCGTGGCGGTGAACATCGTGGTCATGGACTTTGTCGAGGCCGCCCGCCTGCAGGGCGAGAAGCTGCCCTGGATCATGGCGCGCGAGGTGCTGCCCAACATCCTGCCGCCGCTGGCCGCGGAATTCGGCATGCGCTTCTGCTTCGTCTTCCTGACGATTGCAGCGCTGTCGTTCCTGGGCCTCGGCATCCAGCCGCCCACGGCGGACTGGGGCTCGATGGTTCGCGAGAACGCCACCCTCATCAACTACGGCGACATCACGCCGCTGCTGCCGGCCGCCGCCATTGCGCTGCTGACAGTGTCGGTCAACTTCGTCGTCGACTGGTTCCTTCACAAGACAAGCGGGTTGCGCGATGTCTGATGCAACGACACCTGCTGCGGCCAGTGGCGACCTCCTGCTCGAAATGCGCGGCATCGAGATCGAGGGTCAGTCCGAGGATACCTGGTTCCCGATCATCAAGGGCATGGACCTCACGCTGCACCGTGGCGAAGTGCTTGGCCTGATCGGCGAGTCCGGCGCCGGCAAGTCGACCATGGGCCTGGCGGCAATGGGATTTGCCCGCGACGGTTGCCGGATCACGGCCGGTTCGATCAAGTTCGACGGCATGGACCTGCGCACGATGCCGGAGTCCGAGCGGCGCAAGCTGCGCGGCGTGCGCATCGCCTATGTCGCGCAGTCGGCCGCTGCGTCGTTCAACCCCGCCCATCGGCTGATCGACCAGTGCGTCGAGACGGCGATGCTCTACGGGGTTTCATCCGTCGCCGAGGCCCGCAAGAACACGATCGACCTGTTCCGCCGTCTGCACCTGCCGGACCCCGAGAACATCGGTGAGCGTTATCCCCACCAGGTTTCCGGCGGCCAGCTGCAGCGTGTGATGACGGCGATGGCGATGGTCTGCGGTCCAGACCTCATCGTCTTCGACGAGCCGACCACCGCCCTCGACGTGACCACGCAGATCGAGGTTCTGGCCTCGATCAAGGAGGTCGTGAAGGAGCTCCACAAGGCGGCGATCTACATCACCCACGATCTTGCCGTGGTTGCACAGATGGCCGACCGCATCATGGTGCTGCGCTACGGCGAGGTCGTGGAGGAGGCGCCCACGCGCCGGATGCTGACCGACCCGCAGCAGCCCTACACCAAGTCGTTGTGGGCGGTACGCACCCTGCACAAGGACGAGGACACCTCCGGCGACAAGCTGCTCTCGATCCGCAATGTCGTTGCGGCCTACGGCGGCGGTGTGCGCGTGCTGCACGATGTATCCGTGGATGTGCCGCGCGGCCGCACCGTGGCGGTCGTCGGGGAATCGGGCTCGGGCAAGTCGACCCTGGCGCGCGTCATCACGGGCCTGCTGCCGCCGGTCAGCGGATCGGTGGAGTTCGATGGCAAGCCGCTGCCCCCTGCGCTCGCCCAGCGGCCCAAGAGTCTGCTGCGCAAGGTGCAGATGATTTACCAGATGCCCGATCCGGCGCTCAATCCCAAGCGGCGCATCGGCGACATGCTGGGCCGCGCCGTGACCTATCACCTGGGGCTGACCGGCAAGGATCGCGCGCGCCGCGTCTCCGAACTGCTGGACATGATCGAGCTCGACGACAGCTACCGTGAACGTCTGCCGATGGAGCTTTCCGGCGGCCAGAAGCAGCGTGTCTGCATCGCCCGTGCTCTGGCGGTCGAGCCGGACCTGGTGATCTGCGACGAGGTCACTTCGGCGCTCGATCAGATCGTGGCCGAGGAAATCCTCAAGCTGCTGCTTCGGATCCAGAAAGAGCTGGGCGTCACCTATCTCTACATCACGCACGACATTGCGACCGTGAAGGCGATCGCCGACGAGATCGTGGTGATGCATCAGGGCAAGGTGGTCGAGAGCGGTTCCAAGACCGAGATCCTGACGCCGCCTCACGCCGACTACACCGAGCTGCTGCTTTCTTCCGTGCCCGAGATGGATCCCGACTGGCTCGACAACGTGCTGGCCGAGCGGGCGAAGGGCGGCGCCGGCGCGGCGATCGCGCAAGACCGCTAGACCGGCGTTTTCCTGCTGGCCCCTGAGCTGACGGCGCGGCACGATGCGCCCTGAAGCGGGGGATGGGCAGATGGAAACCTATGACGTCATCGTGGTTGGCTCGGGCTCGGCGGGTTGCGCCGTTGCCGGCCGCCTGTCGGAGGATGCGCGCCTGCGTGTCCTGCTGCTGGAGGCGGGCGGGCGCGACAACAGCCCGAAGATCCATGTTCCCGCGGGCTACTACTGGACCATGTACGACCGGCGCTTTTCCTGGTGTTACGAGACCGAAGCGGTGCCCGGTTCGGCCGGGCGCAAGATGGTCTGGCCGCGCGGCAAGGTGCTGGGCGGATCGAGTTCCATCAACGGCCTGCTCTATGTCCGCGGCCAGAAGGAGGACTACGACCACTGGCGCCAGCT
>CALLQH010000398.1 GCA_938014945.1 uncultured bacterium
TGCCCTGGCTGCTGCGTTTCATCGCCGCGGGCCGGCGCGACCGGGTGGAGGCGATATCGGCCGCGATGGCGGCCCTCCACAGCGAGACCATCGTGCGCTACCGCGATCTCGTCGCCTGGGCCGGGTGCCAGGAGCTGCTGGTCGAACGCGGCCAGCTCTTCCTCTACGAGAGCAAGAAGGAGCTGGAAGGCGACGGCTTCGGCCTGGAGCTGCGGCGCCGGGCGGGCATCGAGATGGCGGTTCTGGAGGCCGACGAACTGCGCCAGCTCGAACCTGCGCTCGACCACCGCTTCAGCCACGCGGTCTTCCTGCCCGGCCAGGCGCAGTGCCTCAGTCCGCACCGGCTGGTCAAGGAACTGGCCGCGAAATTCGTTGCCGAGGGCGGGCGTATCGAGCGCGCCCGCGTCGAGCGCCTGGAGACCCGCGACGGCCTTGTCCGCCGCATCGTCACCGACGGCGGCGAGCGGCGCATCGAGACCCTGGTGATGGCCGCAGGCGCCTGGTCGGCGCGCCTGCTGAAGACGGCCGGCATCCGCATCCCCCTGGAGGCCGAACGCGGCTACCACGTCACGGTCGCCGATCCCGACCACGCCCCGCGCATCCAGGCGATGTGGGCCAGGCGCAAGTTCGTCGTCACGCCCCAGGAAGGCGGCCTGCGTTTTGCCGGCACCGACGAATTCGCCGGGCTCGACGCCACCCCCGACATGCGCCGCGCGCAGATGCTGCTGGAGCAGGGCCGCGAGCTGATCCCCGGCCTCAACACGGAAACGCACACCCAGTGGATGGGCCACCGGCCCGGCACCCCCGACAGCCTGCCGGTGCTGGGCCGCGACAGCCGCTACGCCAACCTGCTGCACGCCTTCGGCCACGGCCACACCGGCCTGATGGGCGCGTCGGTCTCCGGCCACGTCATCGCCGACCTCGTCGCCGGACGGCGCCCCGAGCTGGACCTGGCCCCCTATCGGCCGGATCGGTTCTGAAGCACGTCCCCTCTCCCGCACGGGGAGAGGGCGAAGCTCACGTCGAGCGCTGGTAGGCCAGGCTCACCGCCTGGGCGGTCTTGAGGATGACGGAGGCGTATTCCTTCTCGGCCCGGGCCGGCGTGTATTCGTTGATGTCGAGGGTGATGGCGACGGCGGCGATGGGCTGGCCGGCATAGTCGAAGACGGGCGCGCCCAGACACACCGCGCGGGGATGGCAGGCGCGATCCGTGATGGCGTAGCCGGTCTCGCGGGTGCGCGAGAGCGCCTGCATGATCGCCTCGATCTCGGTCACGGTATGGTCGGTCATGCGCTCGCGCGGCCCGGCGTCGATCAGGGCGAAGGCGGCGCGCTGGGGCATGTGGGCGAGGATGGCGAGACCCGTGGGCGAACAGAAGGCCGGTTCGCGCACGCCCACCGACGGCCCCTTCACCAGCGACAGCTTCTGCGCCGCGCCGGTCATGGAAAGCAGGACGACACAGTCGGTCTCGTTGAGCACGCAGAGTTCGAACTGGTGGCCGGTTTCCTGGGCGACGTTCTGGAGCACCGGATAGGCGCAGGCGACCAGAGGATCGTTGCCCAGATAGGCGACCGACCAGGCGAGCACCTTGGCGGAAAGGCGGTAGCGGCGGGAGCGGGCGTCCTGCTGCAGGTAACCGGCGCTGACCAGCGTGGTGAGCAGGCGGCGCGCGCCGCTGATCTCCAGGCCGGTCATCTTGACGATCTCGGTCAGCGAAAGTTCGCGGTGGCCGGCATCGAAGGCCTCCATGACCTGCAGACCCTTGAGCAAGGTCCGCGCCAGGGTGGCCCCGCCTCCCTCGCCGCTGCTGCGCAGCGCATCCAACGTGTCGCTCAAGTCCGCCTCCCGGCAACCGGCGCCGCTTTTGGACAATCGTTCCGGCCGAGTCCAGCCCTTGGAACGCATTGTCGATATTTGACAACTATAGTGACTATTTGTTGCCCGTGCCAGCGTGCGGTTGTAGCGTTTTTTCCGGACTCGCTCTTGCGGTCCACCACCTTCGACAACCGGCGCCAAGACCGGGATCGACGCTTTGGGAGCTCTTCCGTCATGCGTTTGTCCACGTCCGATCGTGCCGAGGCCTTTCTTGCCGGGGACCGTCCCTGGACGAGCGGCCTGCTGATCGACGTCGGCTCCACCTTCACCAAGATCATGGTCGTCGGCCCCACCGGCGCCGTGCTCGGCCGCGCCGAATCCTCCACCACCATCGACAACGACGTCATGGACGGCGTCACCGCCGCCATCGCCAACCTGCCGCCGGAGCTTCAGGGACCGTGGGACTGGGCGCTTGCTTCCTCCAGTGCCGCGGGTGGCCTGCGCATGGCATCGGTCGGCCTCACCGAAACCCTTTCGGGCCGCGCCGGTTCGCTGGCGGCCTTCGGCGCCGGCGGCAAGGTGGTGGCCACCGCCCATGGCTTTCTCGATGACGAGGCCATCGCCCGCATCGATGCGGAGAAACCCCATCTCGTGCTGCTGGCCGGCGGCCTGGACGGTGGCAACAGCGCCGCGCTGATCCACAACGCAGAGCAGCTTGCCCGCCTCAAGACACCCCACGGCTACATCGTGGCGGGCAACGCATCGGCCGCAGAAGAGGCCGCCGACAGGCTGCGCGACGGCAGCCGCGACGTGCGCGTGGTGGACAACGTGTTTCCGCGCGCCGGCGAGATCGCCATCATGGCGACGCGCGACACGGTGCGCGATCTCTTCCTGCGCCACATCACCCGGGCCAAGGGCCTGGAGGGGATGATGGAGACCTTCCGCACCGATTGCGAACCCACCCCCCTGGCGGTGAGTCTGGCGCTCGCGCACCTGCCCGGTGACGGCGGACCCGTGGTCTTCGTCGACCTGGGCGGCGCGACCACGGACGTGCATTCCCTGGGTGGCGTGCGCCCGGACCAGCGCAAGGTGGAGATCCCCGAGCCCGAGATCATGCGTTCGGTGGAAGGTGATCTGGGCATGCGCTGGGGCGCACCGGGCACCGTCGCCTCGATGACCGGGGCATCCCGCGCGCTCGTCGAATCGCGCCTTTCCTGCAACCTCGAGGACGAGGCCAACCGGCGGCGCGACGATCCGGCCTTCCTGCCGATGAACGACCACGACCGCGCCGTCGACCGGGCGCTGGCCGAGGCCGCCGTCGCCATCGCCATCGAGCGTCACGCCGGCAAGGTGGTGGTGCGCCACCGGCCCTGGGGCGACCGTTACCAGGTGACCGGCAAGGACCTGCGGCCCACGCGCATCGTCGTCGGCATCGGCGGCGCCCTGCGCCACGGCGCCGAGCCCGTGGGCCTGATCGCCGACGCCATCACCGGAATCGAGGGCGCCCAGGTGCCGCGCAATCCGGCGATCGCCATCGACCAGAGTTACGCCCTTTACGCGACCGGGCTGATCGCCCGCCATTCTCCCACCCTGGCGCGCGCGCTGGCAGCAGGCACGCTGCGGCTCGACGCCAGCCCCCATGCCACCCCGGAGGTTCAGGCGTCATGACCAACCTTGCTTCCTACCTGCCCCAGGATTGTCCCGACGGCCGTGCCCTTCTGGCGCAGGGCCGCGAGATCGCCAAAGACGTGAAGATGGGCGTCTCGCTGCTGTGCGAGCAGCACGGCGTCACCTCGGAGGTGCAGTACAAGAAGAAGATGGTCGAGGAAGGCCGCCTGATGACCTCCCTCAACATCGGCATGCAGACCTGGGCCGAGACGGCGCGGGCGCTGGAATACATCGCCGAGGAATCGGCCAAGCGCGGCTTCCGCGTCGACCGCTACCAGATGCAGATGGACCGCCGCATGGGCCTGCCGCCGGAGATGTGGGAGAAGGCCGCCAAGGAAACCGGCCCGATGCTGATGAGCAAGCAGGACTGGTGGGAAACCGCCCACTGCGCGCCGATCCAGCCCCAGCTCGGCGACATGATGATCGGCTCGCCGATGTCGGTCTCCAATGCGCGCAACGCGCTCGAGGCCGGTGTCACCTACATCGGCAACATGTCGCAGTTCGCCTGGAAGTATCCGGGCTGGCCGGGCGATGACGTCGAGCAGATGGCCGAGATGGTCAAGGCCATGGGCCTGATGGCGGCCAAGCGCGACGAGGACGCGATGATGCAGTCCTACCTGGAGGACGGCTTCTGCGCGACCTTCAAGGACTACTGCTCCTACATCGGCTGGGCCATGTTCGAGCGTTATCTCATCAACGAGGTCATGGGCTCGCGCCTCTCCATCGCCTACGGCGGCCTGACCCACAATCCGGTCTCCAAGACGGCGGTCATCCTGGCGCTGGAGAAGATCAAGCCCGAGGGCACCTTCAACTCCTTCTACCACTGCAACACCACGGCCTATTCGGCCCAGGTCGACGAGAACTATGCCGTGCTCTCGATCGACGACCTCTACCTGATGCTGGCCCAGCACCGCACCAAGTCCGGCGCGGCGACGCTTTCCATTCCCGTCACCGAGGCGCTGCGCATCCCTACCACCGAGGAGATCGTGCAGGTCCAGACCGTGGCCCACCGCGTGGCGCGCGATGCGCCGCGCCTGATGGAGAGCTTCAACTGGGATCACATCGAGGCGCTCAGCGACCGCATGATCGACGGCGGCAAGCGCTTCTACGAGAACATCATGCAGGGGCTCGACGAACTCGGCGTCGACATGGGCGATCCCATGCAGCTTCTGCTCACCATCCGCCGCATGGGCGCCCAGGCGATCGAGAACCAGTGGGGCGTGGGCGACCTTCCGACCAGCGATGCCGAGATCTACGAGCCGGAAATCCCGACCGACACCTTCCTCGACTTCGTCGAGCGGCGGAACAGGGTGAAGACGATCTTCGGGGCGGGCGGCAAGAAGCCCAAGGACGCGATCCAGCTCGTGGTCGGCAGCACCGACATCCACGAATACGCCATGTTCCTGATCATCGAGGGCCTGCAGCAGGTCGGCATCCAGCCGATCGTGGCCGGCACCAGCGTCGATCCCGACGAGTTCGCCGACCTGGCGCTGGAGGCAGGCGCCGGCGCCATCCTGATCTCGACCCACAACGGCATGGCGCTGACCTATGCCCAGCAGCTCCAGAAGGAATGCGCCGACCGCGGACTGGAACTGAAGATCGCCATGGGCGGCACGCTCAACCAGGACGTCGAGGGCCTCAACGCGCCCATCGACGTCAAGGAGCAGCTGAAGGAGATCGGCGTCGTCGTCTGCACCGACGTCACCGACATCCTCAACCTGCTGCAGGTGCACTGAGCGTCCGCACGCGGGATCATACTCAAGGCAGACTCGACTAGTCCGCCGCCGTCCGATCGGGATAGTCTCCCTCTCCAGCCTTCGGGCAGAGAGGGAGACGACCGTGGCAGCACGTCAGAAGCCCGGCCTGCGCAAGACCAATGTGGGCGTCCGCAAGCCCGGCAAGTATCGCCGCGAAGCGCTGCTGCGCGCCGCCTATGATCTGCTGTGCGAGCACGCGCTGGAGGACATCACCTTCCTCGATATCGCCGGCAAGGCGGGCATCCCGGAAGGCTCGGCCTACCACTTCTTCGCCAACCGCTACGACGTCTTCATGGCGCTCTCGGACGAGCTCGACGAGCGTTTCGTCGAACTGGTCACGGCGACCGTTCCGGCGCGTTCACGCGGCACCTGGCAGGACATGGTGCGCCATCAGCTGACGAGGGTGGCCCGGCTCTACAACGACACGCCGCCTGCCCGCAAACTGCTGATCGGCGGCACCACACCGCCGGTCTTTCAGCAGCAGAAGCGCATCCGCGAGCGTGTCGCCGGTCAGGTGAGCTACGAGGTCTATGCCCGCTACTTCGAGTTTCCCGAACTTCCCAATCCCCGGGACATCTTTTTCTATTACGTCGAACTGACCCACGTCCTGTTTTCGCTCTCGGTCATCGAGCACGACCGGATCACCAGGCCCATGCTGGACGAGGCGGTGCGGGCGGGCATCGCCTATCTGGGTACCTATCTGCCGGAGACGCTGCCGGCCAAGCCGCTTCAGCGCGGGAGCTGATCGCCACCTGCCGACGGCATTTACCGGCGTGCCCGGGCCGTCGGATCGCGATAGGCAAGCTTCAGGAGGCTGTAGAACGCCTCCACGCCGGGGTGACTGGGACGCTCCGGCAGGACCTCGAACTGCAGCCGGTAGAGCAGGCGGCGGCCGATGTCACCCGGGTCCTCGGCGAAGGCCGTGCGGCCGTGCAGCATGGCCTTGTTGTCGAGTACCAGCATGTCGCCGGCCTGCAGCTTGAAGTTCAGCGCCACGCCGTCGCGCCCGGCGATCTCGTGGATCATGCGGCAGCCCTCTTCGAGCGCCTTCGGATAGGGCAGACCCAGTTCCTTTGCGGCGGCCGTCATGTAGCCCTCGTCGAGCACGCAGACGATCCGTCCCTCGCTCCAAGAAAAGACCGGCACATCGAAATCGCTGACCTTTTCACCCGGCGCGGGCGGTTCGGCGAACCAGTGCACGCGGTAACCCTCGTAGAGCGCGGGCAGAAGATCGGGCCGCTCGGCTGCCAGTACGTTGTGGATGGTGGCCGCGCTGACGGCGCAGGATTCACCACCCTCGCCGGCCGGACGAACGCAGACCAGACCAACGCCATCGAGATAATCGGTGTGAAACGGCGAACGGTTGGAGCTGCGGTAGCCGCGCCAGGCCTGCTGCAGGCTGGGATCGACCTGGACACGGCCCAGCCTGTCGCCCTGCGCGCTCTGGCTGGCGCGCCAGCCGAAGTGGCCGCCAATGGCCCAGGAAACGACAGCCGCCTCGTCCTCATCGAGTTCGTCCATGGGCAGGCCGCGCAGCAGGACGAGGCCTCGCCCCTCGTAAA
>CALLQH010000399.1 GCA_938014945.1 uncultured bacterium
TCGGACGGTGTAACCATCTTGTTACATGACGCGGGCGCGGCTGGCGATGCAAGCCCGCGACGCCGGCGACGTGACCTTCGTCACGCCGACAGAACCGAGGCCGCCTAGAGGATGAAGCGGGAGAGATCCGTGTCCTTGGCCAGCTCGCCGACGCGTTCCTGGACGAAGGCCGCATCGATGGCGACGGTTTCGCCGCCGCGGTCCGGGGCGGTGAAGCTCACCTCCTCCAGCAGCTTTTCCATCACCGTGTGCAGGCGGCGCGCGCCGATGTTCTCGACCGTCTCGTTGATCCGGGTGGCGAGATCGGCGAGCGCGTCGATGGCGTCCTCGCTGAATTCCAGGGTCACCTCCTCGGTGCCCAGCAGCGCGGTGTACTGGATGATCAGGCTGTTCTCGGGCTCCGTCAGGATGCGGCGGAAGTCGTCGCGGCCCAGGGCCTGCAGCTCCACCCGGTTGGGCAGGCGGCCCTGCAGTTCGGGCAGCAGGTCGCTGGGCTTGGACAGGTGGAAGGCGCCCGAGCAGATGAAGAGGACATGGTCGGTCTTCATGGTGCCGTGTTTGGTGGCGACCGAGGTGCCCTCGATCAGCGGCAGCAGGTCGCGCTGCACGCCCTCGCGGGAAACATCGGCGCCCTGGCGTTCGCTCCTCGCGGCGATCTTGTCGATTTCATCAATGAAGACGATGCCGTTCTGCTCGGCCGATTCGATGGCCGCCTTCACGACCTTCTCCTCGTCCAGCAGCTTGTCGGATTCCTCGGCCAGCAGCGCCTCGTAGCTGTCGGCCACCTTCATGCGGCGCGGCTTGGTCTGGCCACCCATCGCCTTGCCGAAGATGTCGTTGAGATTGAGCATGCCCATCTGCGCGCCGGGCATGCCCGGAATGTCGAAGGTCGGCAGGGCATTGGAGCCCGAATCGCGCAGGTTGAGCTCGATCTCCTTGTCGTCCAGTTCGCCCTGGCGCAGCTTGACGCGGAACTTCTGGCGCGTGTCGGGGCTGGCGTTGTCGCCGACCAGGGCGTCGAGCACGCGCTCCTCTGCGGCGAGTTCGGCCTTGGCGGTCACTTCCTTCCTCATGCGCTCGCGCGTCATGGCGATGGAGATCTCCACCAGGTCGCGCGCAATCTGCTCGACATCGCGCCCGACGTAGCCGACCTCGGTGAACTTCGTCGCCTCGACCTTGATGAAGGGCGCATCGGCGAGCCTGGCCAGCCTTCGGGCGATCTCCGTCTTGCCCACGCCCGTGGGGCCGATCATCAGGATGTTCTTGGGCAGAACCTCCTCGCGCAGCGCGGGGGGCAGCTGCTGGCGGCGCCAGCGGTTGCGCAGCGCCACCGCCACGGCGCGCTTGGCGTCCTTCTGGCCGACGATGAAACGGTCGAGTTCGGAAACGATCTCGCGGGGGGAAAAGGCGGAGGTCATGCTGCAGGATCCACAAGGCTTGTCGTTCCCCGCCCGAAGCGGAGAACGCGGGCATCGGCCGTCAGGCCGGAAGACAACGCAGGAAGCGTCGGTTCAACGCGCGTCATCGATGGTTTCGAGGGTGACGTTGCCGTTGGTGTAGACGCAGATCTCGCCGGCGATGGCGAGCGCGCGGCGCGCCACCTCCTCGGCCGAAAGGCCGTCCACGGTCATCAGGGCGCGGGCGGCGGCCAGGGCATAGTTGCCGCCCGAGCCGATGCCGATCAGGCCGTCGGAAGGCTCCAGCACGTCGCCGGTGCCCGAAACGATCAGCGAAACGTCCTTGTCGGCCACCGCCATCATCGCCTCCAGGCGGCGCAGGTAACGGTCGGTGCGCCAGTCCTTGGCCAGTTCGACGCAGGCGCGGGCAAGCTGGCCCTTGTGGCGCTCCAGCTTCTCCTCCAGGCGCTCGAACAGGGTGAAGGCATCGGCCGTGGCGCCGGCAAAGCCGACGATGACGTCGCCCTCGCTGCCGATGCGGCGCACCTTCACGGCATTGGCCTTGACCACGGTCGAACCCATGGAGACCTGGCCGTCGCCTGCAACGACCACCTGCCCGCCGCGGCGGACCGCAAGGATGGTGGTGCCGTGCCAGAGGGCGGCCTGGGAATCGGACATGGGCGGGTCTTTCCTGGCCCCGGTGGGCCTTGGCTGAAACGGATCGCCCGGCGGCTTGCGATGCGGGCCGCGGGCACCCGTGCTATGTGGGGCCGCCGTGGGAGCGGTCAAGCCTGAGCGCCCGGACCACGGCTGGAGGCAGCCATGCGCGACTACGCCGTTCTCGTGCGCGACCGGCACCCGGACCGGGCGCCCGATATCGCCCTGGTGCCCTATGGCTTTTCCTGGGGCGCCTTCCTGTTCCAGGCGCTCTGGGCGCTCTACCGCGGCGTCTGGCTGACCGCGATCCTTCTGCTCGTCGCCGCCATGGCGATCTCCCTGATCGCCGATACGCTGGGCCTCGATCCCCTGGGCGCGGCCACGGTCGAAATCGCCGGATCCCTGATTCTGGCCTTCGGCGCCAACGATCTGCGCCGTTTCGAGCTCGTGCGGCGCGGTTTTGCCGTCACCGGCATCGTGCGCGCGGCGGGCCTGGCCGAGGCCGAGGCGCGGGCCATCACCGGGCTTGTGGAGGAAGCGGTGGAACAACCCGTGGAGTTCTCGGGTGGAGCCACGGAATTATCACATTCGCAGGGGTTGCGGCCCCTCGCGAACCGGTCCATGTAGCGCCACATGGACGCCACCCAGCCCGCCACCGCGACTTCCGTTTCGGTCGAACACGTCACGGAACTCAACCGCCTCGATCTCGACGATCTGTGCGATGCCACGGACGCCGCGATCGTCGACGGCAACGGTTTCGGCTGGCTCAACCCCCAGCCGCGCGACCAGATGGAGCGTTACTGGAAGGGCGTCCTGCTGGTGCCCGAGCGGCTGCTCTGGATCGGCCGCCTCGACGGCTCGGTCGCGGCCAGCGCCCAGCTGCAGCTGCCGCCCCGCTTCAACGAGGCGCAGGCCCACTGCCCGCAGCTCACCACCCACTTCGTCGCCCCCTGGGCGCGCGGCCACGGCCTTGCCGCGGGTCTCCTCGAAGCGGTGGAGGAATACTGCGTGCAGCAGGGCTACACCCACCTGCGTCTCGACGTGCGCTGCACCCAGGCCCGCGCCATCGAGGTCTACGAGGACCACGGCTTCACCCGCTGGGGCGAACTGCCGAGCTACGCCAAGATCGACGGCAAGCTCGTGACCGGGTACTTCTACGTGAAGGACCTCACCGCCGGGTGAGCCTCACCGCCGCGCGGCGCCCGCCGCGCGCGACCGATACCAGCATGACGTTCCCCGCCTCGCCCCCGCGAAGCCGCACGCGTGCGACAAAATGAAACGGCCCCGTCATGGCCCCGACACGAAGCCGCGCCATAGTCCGCGCGCCAGGGGGATGTGGCGAGAAGTTGTGGCGAGAAAAGGAAACGACGATGAACGACTGGATGCGCAAGAACGGCGAACCCTGCCTGGACGAAGTCCTGCGCGATCCCATCGTTGCCGCGCTGATGCGTGGCGACGGCGTCACCGAACGCCACATCCGCGAGGTCGTGCAGCAGGCCCGCCGCCAGCCTGCTCCGGCGCGCCACGGCCCAGGCTCCCTGCCGGCCTACGTCTCGACCTCCTCCTTCTGAGGACGGCCGACGGATTTTTCGCGCACGCCTGCGAACCGCCACGCCCGCGTCACGTTCCTGCCTCTGCCGGCTGTCAGAAGCCGTCGCGGGAACCAACGGGCAGAGGGAGAATCACCGTGCATCACGACTGGCGCCAGGCGGGCATCGAACCTGCCATCGAGGACATGCTCGCCGACCCCATCGTCCACGCCATCATGCGCCGCGACCGCATCGGTGAACACGACGTGCGCGCCGCCATCGCGCGGGCGCGCGGCACGGCCACCCACAGCCCGCGCGCACGCACCGCGCGCTGAGGCGGTACGCCGCCCCTCAGTGCCGGAAGTGGCGCATCCCGGTCATCACCATGGCCATGCCGCGTTCGTCGGCTGCGGCAATGACTTCCGCGTCGCGCATGGAGCCGCCGGGCTGGATGGCTGCGACGGCGCCGCCCTCGGCGGCTTCCAGCAGACCGTCGGCGAAGGGGAAGAAGGCGTCGGAGGCCACCACGGCGCCCTCGATGGAGAGGCCCGCGCGGGCAGCCTTGCCGCGGGCGATGATCGCGGAATCGAGGCGGCTCATCTGGCCGGCGCCGATGCCGACGGTCGCCCCACCCTTCACATAGACGATGGCGTTCGACTTCACATGCTTGGCGACACGGAAGGCAAAGAGCATGTCGGCGAGTTCGGCCTCGCTCGGCGCGCGTTTCGTGGCGACGGTGAGGTCGGCGGCCTCGACGCGGCCGGTGTCGCGGGTCTGCACCAGCAGGCCGCCGGCAAGGTTGCGCACGTTGTAGCCCGGCGTCGCGGGGTCCGGCATGGCGTCGGTCAGGAGCAGGCGCAGGTTCTTCTTGGCCGCGAACACCGCGAGCGCGCCCTCGTCGGCGCCGGGCGCGATGACGACCTCGGTGAAGACCTCGACGATCTGTTTCGCCGTCGCTTCGTCCAGCGGCCGGTTGGCCGCGACGATGCCGCCGAAGGCGCTGACGGGATCGCAGGCCAGCGCCCTGGCATGGGCCTGCGCCAGCGTCTCGCCCAGGGCGACGCCGCAGGGGTTGGCATGTTTGATGATGGCGATGGCGGGTTCTGCGAATTCGGCGACCAGCTCGAAGGCGGCGTCGGTGTCGTTGAGGTTGTTGAACGACAGCTCCTTGCCCTGCACCTGGCGGGCCGTGGCGATGCCCGGGCGGCCGCTGCCGTCGGCGTAGAAGGCGGCCTCCTGGTGCGGGTTCTCGCCGTAGCGCAGCGTGCTGGCCAGGGTCCCGGCAAAACCGATGCGGCGCGGGAAGGTCTCCCCGGTCTCGCCGGCGAAGCGCCGCGCGATCGCGCTGTCGTAGGCGCCGGTGCGGCCATAGGCCGTGGCGGCAAGACGCGTGCGCAGGGCCAGTGATGTCGCGCCGCCCTTTTCGTCCATCTCGGCGATCACCGCGGCGTAGTCCTCGACATCGGTGACGACCGCGACGAAGGCGTGGTTCTTGGCCGCCGAACGGATCATCGCCGGGCCGCCGATGTCGATGTTCTCCACGGTCTCGTCCCAGCCTGCGCCCCGCGCCACGGTCGCCTCGAAGGGGTAGAGGTTGACCACCACCAGGTCGATGGCGCCGATGCCGTGCTGGACCATCGCCTCGGTGTGGCTGGCAAGGTCGCGGCGCGCCAGGATGCCGCCGTGCACGCTGGGATGCAGGGTCTTCACCCGCCCGTCCATCATCTCGGGAAAGCCGGTGAGTTCGGCGACCTCCGTCACGGGCAACCCGGCATCGGCGATGGCGCGCGCCGTGCCGCCGGTCGAGACCAGCGCGACGCCGTGGCCGTGCAGCGCACGGGCGAAGTCGATGAGGCCGGTCTTGTCGGAAACCGAAAGCAGCGCGCGGGTGATCTTCACGTCGGTCATGGG
>CALLQH010000400.1 GCA_938014945.1 uncultured bacterium
ATCGACCAGCAGGCCGTCGTAACGGCCGGCGAGAGCATCGAGGCCTGCAACCAGCGGGATCGGCTGGGCATCGCGCGTGGCGTTCATCGCGGCGCGGCCGTGAGGGCAGAGAGGGTTGTCATGGCGGGCCTCGTGCCACAGCCCGCCCGCCCCGGCAAGCGGCGCGGCCCGCATGCGCGCGTTTTTAGCGTCGCAGGGAGAGCAGCACCCGCACCGCCCGGATCATGGCGATCTGGCCCATGATCCCGGTGGCCCCCGGCTCGACATGCGAAAAACCCGGAATGAGATACACCCGGCTGCCCGGAACGGCGTCGGCCAGTCGCAGGCTTTCGCTGTAGGGAATGACGGGATCTTTCTCGCCGTGGACCAGCACCAGGCGGTCCTGCAGCGCGGCAAGATCGAGACGAGAGGGCGAGAGGGCCGTGAGATCGTCGCGCGCCTCGGCGGGCAGGGCTTCGATCAACGGATCTACCCGTTCGAGCTCGGTGTTGGCGATGAGGCCCAGGATGGCGCGGGCATCCGGCCCGCCCTGGGCCATGGCCCGGGTGATGGCGACCAGCCCCGGCGCGGCGCCGCCGCTGCCGACCCGCGCCAGTTCGGCAAGCCGGTTGCGGTCGAGCATCGAGGGAACGTGTTCGAGCAGGGAGTAGAGCAGCAGCCAGCGGGCGCGCGGATCGGGATGGCCCATGCGGGTGACGCCATCGCGCGGATCGGTGAACCAGCCTGTGGTGGCGTAGGAAACGATAGCGCTGCCGTCGTGGTAACCGCCCAGCCCCAACACCATGGCGATGCCCTGCGCCCGCTCCGGCGGCGCGGCGGCGGCCAGCGCCGGGCCCAGGCCGTAGGACACCGCGACCACGCCCAGAGGCAGGCCATCCCCGTCCTGTTCGACGACGAGATGGTCGAGCAGCAGGCCCAGAACCGCCGCGTCCTGCCGGCCCGCCGAGAGCGTCATTGCGCCGGGCAGGTCGGGCGTGACGACGCGGAAACCCGCCCCGGCCAGCACGCCGGAGACGCCCAACACGCGGCTGTCCTCTTTCCCAGCCGAGGTGAGGCCGGGCACGAAAAGCAGCACGGCGCGCGGCTCTGCAGGTTCGTAGATGTCGGCGTGGACCGTCGCCTCGCCGCTCACCAGGATCAGCGGCTGGCGCGTCACGCCGGGCGGCAGGTTTTCGCCCGAGGCCGTGATGAGACCGGCAAGCACCCGCACGGATTCGCCGTAGACCAGCCACAGCCCGGCAGCGGCGGCGAGCAGCAGCCCCAGTATGACGGCGCACGCAACCAGCCATCGACGCAGGTGCTTCATCGCCTGTCGTGCCCCTGGCTCATGTCCCTGCCCCCTTCACCGGTCGGCAGCCATCAGGCCACGCCAGCATGGCGAAGATGGGGCGCTCAGGCGGCAGGCTTGCGGTTGTGGTCGAAGTTGCGCCCGGTGAAGGCAAGGATGTGGTCGAGATAACGGATCGGCTCGTGGCGCGGCGGATGGTCCGGCCCATGGCAGGTCGGCAGGCAAGCGATCGTCGCCTCCAGGTCGGGATCGAAGAAGAACGGCATCGAGAAGCGCTGCCGCCCCGACAGATTGATCACGCGGTGGGGCGTGGAGGGATAGAGGTCGTTGGTCCAGCGCGTCAGCATCTGGCCGATGTTGACCAGGAAGTGACCGGGCAGCACCGGCGCCTGGCGCCAGCTGCCGTCACGATGGAGGATTTCCAGGCCGGGCACCTGGGCCTGGGCGAGCATGGTCATGAAACCGGCATCGGTGTGCGGGCCGGTGCCGAACTCCTCGCCGTCGAAGCCCTCCTGGGGCGGATAGCTGGAGATGCGCAGCGTGATGCTGGGCTGGGCGAAGGAGGCCGCGAAATGGTCGTCGGGCAGGTCCAGGCTGCGTGCGTAGAGCGGCAGCATCGAGAGGCCCAGCGCCTCCATGGCGTTCATGTAGGCGAGCATGGCGGGGCGGAAGGCGGGGAGGTTCCCCGGCCACTGGTTGAGACCGCGCAGCGGCAGGTCCGCCACCACCTCCGGCGCATCGGGCGCACGCTCGCGCTTCATGAAGAAGGAGGCGACCAGATTGGGCTTGGTGGCCTGATGGACGGTGGAACTCCTCTGCATGCTCGTGCGTGAGGCCATGTAGCCGATGTTGTGGCGGTTGATGGCGAGCGCCGCCTTGGCCGCCTCCGGCAGGGCATGGAAGGCCTCGGTCTGGGCGAAGGCGGCATCGACCAGTCCCTGATCGACGCCATGGCCGCCGACATAGAAGAACCCGACGTCGAGGCAGGCCCGGCGCAGGTCCTGCGCCAGGCGGTCGCGCGCGCCCGGCTCGCCCCGCCGCCAGGGTCCGAGGTCGAGCACCGGAATACCGTCCGCTCCGTCCGTCATCACCCTTCCTCCCGAAAGCTGCCGTCAGTCTAGCCGACGGTGGCAGGTCTCATGAACCTGGTTCGAGACAGGCCATCAGGCTGCCGCCCGCGATCAGGTCGGAGACGGCGATGACATCGAAGGTGAAGCTGCGGTCGTCATCGAGCGGCGCGACGATCTCGCGCAGGCGGTCGCGCAGGGCTGTGGCCACCGGGGCGCAGCGGTCGAGATCGCGCAGATCCAGCGCCTGTGCCGCCACGATCAGCTCGCAGGCCGCGACCTGGCGCAGGTGACCCAGGATCTGCACCGCCTTGCGCACGGCAAGCGGCGTCATGGGCGCGTGGTCCTCCACGTTGTAGCCCGAGGAATCGAAGATGCTGGCGGGCTGGCAGAGGATGTGGATGTCCTTGACCAGCGTGTCGGCGGTGTGGCTGAGCAGGCCCAGGCCGGCGTGGGTGTCGCCCCGGCTGCTGAGGCGGTCCGGCAGGTCGGTCATGGCGCTCTGAAGCATGCGCGCGGTGCGCTGGGACGACATCACCGCGGTCTGCGCCATGGCCAGGGCCAGGGCATCGAAGGCGACGGCCATGGCCGGGGTGTGGAAGTTGCCGTTGGAAAGGATGATGCCGTCGTCGGCGATGACCAGCGGGTTGTCGCCGGCGCCGTTGAGCTCGACCTCCACATTGGGCGTGCAGAAGTCGATGGCCGCCCGCAGGCTGCCGTGGACATGGCTGGCGCAGCGGATCGAGATGGGATCCTGCACACGGCGCGGCACGCCGTCGTCGAACAGCGCCGAACCGGCGAGCTTCTGGCGCATGCTCTGGGCCGCGCGCGCCTGGCCGGGGGCGCCGCGGGCGCGCACGATGCGCGGGTCGATCGGGCTCGGGTTGGCGCGGAAGCCCTCCATGGTGAGGACGACGATGCCGTCGAGCAATTCCATGAGCTGGGAGAGGTCGGCGAGCAGCAGCGCGCCCAGGCCCACGGAGATCGAATTGGCGCTGCACAGCGCAAGGCCCTCCTTCTCCTGCAGCGCCACGGTGGCGATCCCGGCGCGGGCCATGGCCTCGGCGCCGGCGATCAGTTCGCCGCCGTATTCGGCCCTGCCCTCGCCGATCAGCGGCAGGGCGAGATTGGCGCAGAGCGCAAGGTCCGAGGCGCCGACCGAGCCGATGGAGGGGACATAAGGATGGACCCCGGCGGCGAGCATCGCGCACTGGGTTTCCACGATCAGCGGGCGAACGCCGGCGCCGCCGCGCGCCATGGAGGCGGCACGGGCGAACTGGGCGGCGCGCACGGCCTCGCGCGGCAGCGGATCGCCACCGCCGCAGGCGCGCGCCAGAACGACGACGCGGCTGTAATCGGCCCGCTCCTGGGGCGAGATCTCGTTGACCACGCGCCCGCCGAGGCCCCGGGTAACGCCGTAGGCCGGCAGGTTTTCGGCGGAATAACGGTCGACCACGGCGCGCCCGGCATTGAGCCGGGCCAAGGCCGTCTGATCCAGGCTCACCCCTGCGCCGTGCCGCGCCACGGCGACGACGTCATCGATACCGATGTCTCGGCGGCCAAGGGTGATCGGATCCATGGGGCTCTCCTGTGCGGTGGGCGCGCACCATGTCACAGGAAATCACGCCCCCGCCAGTGGCCAGGGGGATCAAGCGAAGGTGATCGGGGTCACTGGTCTCCGGCTGCGACCGGCACCATATCCAAGCCATCGAAGAGATTCGCAGTCTGGAAGCCGCAAACCTCCTGAACTGCCTTCATGAGCCCCGCTCCGGTTTCCTCAGACCGGATCGGGGTTCGGTCGTTTCCAGAGCAATCCAGCCGCCGCGGATCAGTTGATCGCGACCCGCTTGACCTCGGTGTTCAGGACATAGCCGCTGGAGCGCACCGTCACCAGGATCTGGGCGGCGCGGGGATCATCGCCGATCTTGCGCCGCAGGCGGCCGACCAGAACGTCGATCGTGCGGTCGAGCGGCGAATACTGGCGGCCCATGCGTTCGAGCAGGACCTCGCGGCTGAGCAGATCGCCGCCTTCCTCCAGCAGGATCAGCAGAAGCTGCGATTCACTGATGGTAAGGACTTCCACGTCCGCGCCCTCGCGCGTCACGGTGCGGCGGATCGGATCGAACAGGCGGCCGGCGAACTCGAAGCCGAAGTTCTGGGTGCCCTGGGCGTTCACCTCCGCATTGCGCCATTCCAGCTTGCGGCACTGGGTCTTGACCGCGCCGACCAGCTCCTCGGCCGAAAACGGCTTGGTGATGTAGTCGTCGGCGCCCATTTCCATGAAACGGCGCTGCCACTCACGTTCGGCCAGCGCGGTCAGCATGATGACCGGCGTCAGGCGGGTTTCCTGACGCGAACGCAGCAGACCGATCAGGTCCAGGCCATCGCTCTGGGGCATCATGATGTCGCTGACGATGATGTCGGGAGAAAACTCCTGCGACAGGCGCAGGCCCTCGCGCACCGAACTGGCGCCGCGCGCCTCGAATCCCTCGAACCCCAGAATCCGCACGATACGGTCCCGGATTCCGTCCTCATCCTCGACAACCAGAACCTTCGAAGCTTGTCCCATTGCTGCCCGAGCTCCCCTTAGATTCAGACGACCAGAGGGCAATGTTGTGCCTTTGCCCACCACAAGAGTAACAGATAAGCCACAGGACGAGTCCTGCAACTGAATCCTTCAGCCGATTCCTCGATCTCAATGCTTGCATCAACCGTGCCAAACCGCCATTTCGGAGTCTGACACGGCGGTGGTACGGCTTGCCTGCCGTCACCGATCATCGCGTTCCGGGAGGTTTTCCAGACATGCGCAAGTTTCTCATCGCCATTGCGGCCCTTCTTGGCATCCTCATCGTGGCCGCTATCGTGGCCCCCTTCCTGATCCCGCTCGACTGGGTCAAGGACAAGGCGATCGCCCAGGTGGAGGCCGCCACCGGACGCAAGCTGACGATCAACGGCGATGTCAGCCTTTCTCTCCTGCCCAACGTGCAGGTCAGCGTCTCCGACGTCAGCTTCGCCAACCGGCCCGGCAGCGATGTCGCCGACATGGCGACCCTCTCGGACCTGGCGCTGGACGTCGCCCTGATGCCCCTGCTCAGCGGCGAACTGGTGATCAACGAGTTCGTTCTGGTCGATCCGGTGATCTATCTGGAAACCGATGCATCGGGCACCGGCAACTGGGTGATGACCGGCATGCCGCAGGGCGGCGAGGAGACCGCAGCCAGCGACAGCGGCAGCGGCGACAGCAGCGGCAGCGGCGCGGCCGGTTCCGACATCAAGGACATCCGCCTGGGCGACGTGCGCATCGAAAACGGCCAGGTCACCTACCATGACGGCCAGACCGGCGAGACGACCCAGCTCTCGGCGATCAACGTCACCCTGTCCCTGCCCGATCTCGCCAGCCCGTTCTCGGGCAAGGGCAGCCTTGTCTACAAGGACCAGACGATCAATTTCGACACGGGTGTCGCCTCGCTCCAGGCCCTGATGGCCGGCGACAGCACCCAGGCGAACGTCGCCATCGAGAGCGCGCCGATGAATGCGAGCTTCGACGGCAATGTCGCCACGGGCGGCGCGCTGGACGGCCAGGTGGAGCTCTCCATCCCCTCGCTGCGCAATCTTGCGAGCTGGCTCGCCCAGCCGCTCGAGGAAGGCTCGCCCGCGCCCGAAAGCGTCACGGTTTCGGGCCGCCTTGCCATGAACGGCGACCGCATCGACTTCACCGGCGCGCAGGTCGCGGCCGATGACCTGAAGGCCTCGGGCGACCTCGGCCTCGATCTCTCCGGCCAGCGGCCCTACATCAGCGCCGACCTGACCTCCGACATGCTCGACCTCAATCCCTACCTGCCCCAGACCGAAAGCGAGCAGGCCGCGGCCGAGAACGGCGGCAGCGGCGGTTCGGGCGGCGACAGCGGCGGTGCCGCCACGGAAGGCTGGAGCCAGGAGCCCATCGACTTCTCCGGCCTCGACATGGTCGACGCCGATCTCGCCTTCGATCTCGCGGGCCTGAAGGTGCGCGCCATCGAAATCGGCCGGAGCGTGCTCAAGATTGCGGTCAAGAACGGCTCGGCCAACATCAATCTGGTCGAGGCACAGCTTTACGGCGGCACCGGCAACGCCACCGTCGGCATCGACCGCAGCGGCAGCCGCCCGGCGATCTCCAACACGCTGAACGTGACGGGCGTCAACGCCGAGCCCCTGCTGATCGCCGCGACCGGCTTCGACAAGCTTTCGGGCACCGGCAACATCACGCTGGATGTCACGACCACGGGCGACAACCAGCGCCAGCTTGTCGAGAACCTGGCGGGCGACGGCTCGTTCGTGTTCCGCGACGGCGCCTTCAAGGGCGTCGATCTGGCCGCCATGGCGCGCGACGTCTCCCTCGATACGGTGATCGGTGCGGCCAACGGCGGCGGCTCCACGGATTTCGCGGAGCTTTCGGCGACCTTCCAGATCACCGACGGCGTGGTGCGCAACGACGACCTGTTCATGGCCGCCCCCCTGGTGCGCGCCGCGGGCAAGGGCAACGTCAACATGCCGCCCCAGACCCTGGACTACACCCTGTTCCTGAAGCC
>CALLQH010000401.1 GCA_938014945.1 uncultured bacterium
TGCCGTCGGCCCAGATGCGGCCGATGCCGGTGATCGGGCCTTCGCACAGGGCGACTGCGAAGCTGGCGTAGTACAGATACTCGGTCGTCTGGACCCTGCCGCCGCCACCACCCTTGCCGCCGCCTTGTGTCGTGGTCTTGGTTTCCTCGCGGAAGTCGGTCGCCCAGATGATGTTGCCGCCGATGCGCATGCGGCCGTAGAGGCGCGGGATGATGGCGCCTTCGGTGGCCGAGGTGATCCGCAAGCTGTCGAGCCGCTGACCCTCGATCTTCTGCGCCGGGGCCAGCGAGGACACGATCCAGCTGTCGACCACCGAGCCGATGGTGGAGCCGACAAAGCCACCGATGGCAGCGCCAGAGAAGCCGAGGATCGCACCGCCAAAGGCCCCGCCGATGGCGGAGCCGACAGCGCCGAGGACAAGCGTGGCCATGAAAAAATCTCAGCGTGCAGGGAACAGGAAGGCGAAGGCGATGCGGCGTCGCCAGGCGGGCGTCAGCGGTTCCTCGATCACGCCTAGCCGTTCATAGGCGTGAAGGAATGTGCCGGGACCAGTCAGGATCCCCACGTGCTTGGCGATGGCGCGCGGCACCATGCGGAACAGGACCAGCGCGCCGGGTCGGGCGTCGGATGGATCAAGTTCCGGCATCATCCGTCGCGCCCCATCCGCCAGCACCTCGCGCGGCCCGGTCTCGCCCCAATCCCGGCTGTAGGGCGGGACCGGGAACGGCTCCGGGCCGACGACCTCGCGCCAGACACCCCGCGCGAGGCCGAGGCAGTCGCAGCCGACCCCGCGCAGGCTGGCCTGGTCGTGATAGGGCGTGCCAAGCCATGACCGCGCGACACTGATGACGAGGGATGGATCGGCGGCCGTCACAGCACCGCCCCCTCATGGCCACCATCTTTGGTGGCGTAGCGAAGGACTGCGTCCTGCCCCGGGATGTGCGGAAACCCCCTGAAGTTCGCGACATTGGCGAACTTCGCACCACAAGTGGCGATCCGCTTGTCGCAACCCGCCCGGACCACGAAAGCATCCGTCGCCGTGATCGGGCGCACCGGCGCCTCCAGCAGGGTCAGGATCGCCACCCCGTCGACGAGGTCGTGCGACATCACCTCGACCCGCCGCCCGGCATTCGCGCCGGTCGACCATTCCACCAGCCCGAAGGCGAACCAGCCTGCCGCGAATGAACTGAGGCCCGAGGCCGTGAAGGCGCGGTCGCGCAGCACATCGATCACGGCGCCGGTCCCCTTGAAGGCTGGGGCGTCGAGGTTCACGCCGCAGCGCACATCGCCCAGCGCGGCGTCGCAGCTGGCCTGAAACGTCCGCCCGACCGTCTGGCCGAGGATATGGGCGAGGCTCCGCACTTCGGCCACGAAGGCCAGCCGCCCGCGCCGGATCTGGCCGATGGCCCCGCGACGCAGCAGCACGCGCTGCGAAGTGGCCGACCAGTTCACGCGCCAGACCTCGACAACTGCGGCGTCCCAGCGGCCGTCGAGGATGTCGGTCTCGGTGATGCGGTCGGAGGAGAGCACGCCTTGAGCGTCCTGCGCGTCGACGGACAGATCCGACCCCGACCGTACTTCGGAGGCCGTCAGCCCGCTTTCCGGTTCGAAGTCGGTGCCGTCGAACGACAGCGTCCTGTCGTGGTCTGTAAAGCCGAAGGTCACGCCATCGGCCCGGGTGATCCGCCAGCACCAGGCGAGCGTCGTGGTGCCGCTGTCGAGATGCGCCTGTAGAGCCGAGTTCAGGGACTTCATGTGCGGAGTTCCACGAGGGGGATCGAGTTGATCGACCCGAGACGTTCGAGATCGAGGGTGACGTCGAGGGCGTCGGTGTCGAAGCGGACGGGAACGTCGAATTCGAAGCCTGCGGTGATGGCGACGCCTGGGGCCGGGGCGGTGGTGAAGGTGATCAGGCCCGTCGCGGTCGAGACCGACCAGCCGGAGACTTGCGGCGTGCCGTTCAGGGCGATGGTCACTGTTCCTGCGACGGGCTTGGTGATGGCCCGCGTCCAGGACTGGGCGCCGGAGGTGTAGCGCTTGGTCAGCTGAAAGGTGTTCGTGCTGCCGTTGCCGGTGCCGATGGGTTGATCGGTTGAGGTCGGGGTCTGCGACGGCAAGCAGGATTTGAAATCGGCCCAGTCCTTGAACCTGAACCCATGCAGACGGCCGTTGCGGGCCTCGAAGAAAGCGACGACCGCCGCCAGATCGTCGGCGCGGCGGATGCCATAGGCCACGTCGTAGCGGCGGCGGCTGTTGGCCCAGCTCGCATTGCGTTCCTCGGCCCCGCTTGCCAGTTCGACGATCTGGGTGCGCCGCTCGGGGCCGCCGCGCGCGCCCCGGCTGATGTTGTCCGGAAACCTGACCTCGTGAAATGCCATAGCTGATCCTCACATGCCGCGCCGCCCGAGCGACACAGCGCGGGCGATGTCGCTGGCGACTTGCGTTCGGGACTGGCGGAAGCTCTCGGCGTCGCGGGCGTTGATCGTGACGTTGATGGTGGGCGCACCCGCCCGGCCGTACCCCGCCGCCTCCCGGCGCGAGAGCACACGCTCACCGCGTTGCAGGATCGCGGGCACCTCGTCGGGCCGCAGCCCAGCCCAACCGCCGTTATGCATGCGAGGGGCATGGGCGAAGGCCAGCGCCGGGACCATCCGGCCGGGACCGGGCGCGCCGACCATCCCGCCCGTGTGCAGGATGTTGGCGAAGATGCCACCCGCACCGCCCAGCGCGCCGGAAAGGGCATTGGCGATGGGGCCGAGGATGAAACGACGAGCCGCGAGCTTGGCGAGATCGGCGATCATCGAGGTGACCAGATCGCGGAAGTCGAGCTTGCCGGTCTTCACGAAGTCACCGATGGCGTTCTCCGCGCTCTGGAACGCGCCCACCAGCGCGCTGCCGATATCCCCGCCGATGTCGCGCGCCTTGGCGGCGTAGTCGGCCAAAGCAGCGGTGACCGCAGCCCAACCGGTGGCGGCCTGGTCGGCCCCGTCCGCCGCCGCAGCCCCAGCATCCCGCGCGGCGGCCCCGGCACCTCCGGCAGCTTCGGTGGTCTCACCCAGTTCGTTGTTCAGGGCATCAGCTGAAGCAGCCGCATCCGCCAGCGCGGTCTCGGCCTCGGTCCCTGTTCCGTTCACTGCATCCTTCAGCGCCTGCCAGCTGGCGAGCGGCCGACCGGCGGCGTCAGCCAGCATCCCTGCCGCTTCGCGATAGCCATCTGCCCGGGCGCGGGCGTCGTCGGCCATGGCACCGAGCCCGAGATCGGGCGGCTCGAGGTAGGTCCGCGACAGCGCGGCCGAGAAGGCATCCGCGGCGGCGGCACCGGCAGCGGTCGCAGCGCCTTCGAAGGGGTTGCCGATGCGGCCGAGTTCCACCGGGTCGAGGATGCCGATCCGCACGCCACCTTCGCCTGTCGCCCATTCCGGCAGCAAGGCCAGCGCCGCGTTCAGGGTCTCGATGAAGCTGTTGATCCGGGTGACGACGCCGTTCAGCATCGCTTCGACGCCGGAGATCTGCCCGTTCGCGGCCTGAAAGGCGAAGTCGCCGATGGCCCCGGGCAGACTGTCCCAGATTGCGACGGCAGCGTCATACGCCCCCTGGAAGATCGCGGCCGTCCGGTCGCCAAAGCTGACCACGCCTGCGATGGTGCCTTCCAGCGCCGAGAGACCGGCCGCCTTCAGCCCTTCCCATCCGGCCGCCATCCGCGCGAAGGCCGCGTCCAGCGACAGGCCGATGCGGGACCAGACTTCGCGCGCCAGATCGCCCAGCAGCCGAAACGCCTCGCCCACCCCGCCGACACGGGCGACAAGCTGCGAGAACTGGTAGACCAGCTCGCCCGCACCGACGATCAGCGCGCCGATGCCGGTGCGGATCAGAGCGCTGCGCAGGAACACCACCGCCGTCGCGAGGCCGCGCACCGACAAAGCAGCAGCGGCAAAGCCCGCAACCCAGCGCCCGGCAATGACGGCTGCAAAGGTCGCGGCGTAGGAGGCGAGACGCCCGAGGTTGCC
The DNA here is from genome assembly GCA_938014945.1 of uncultured bacterium. Lineage (GTDB taxonomy): Bacteria > Pseudomonadota > Alphaproteobacteria > SP197 > SP197 > CALGGB01. Next base: position 4,008 of record CALLQH010000401.1, read on the forward strand.
GATCAGGGTGTCGATGGCCGAGCGCAGGATCCCGCCATCCGAGGCCAGCGCAACGAAGGCATTGGCCAGCGCCTCGATGGTCGGGGCCACGGCGGCGGCGATCCGGTTGCGCAGGCCGTCGAACACCAGCGAGACTGTGCCCAGCGCGAGTTGGGTGCGACGCAGGGCTTCCAGCGCATCACTGTCCAGAGCCGCGCCAAGGTCGGAAGCCTGCTCGCCAAGCCGCGCCATTTCCGCCCCGCCGTTCCGCAGGAGCGGCAAAAGGCGGGTGGCGTCCGAGGCCATGGCCTCGAGATAGAAGGTCATCTCCTGCTGGCTGAGACCGGCGCGTTCCAACGTGTCGACGTAAAGTTGCAGCGCCTCGGGGCCGGAGAGGCGGGCGAACTGGTCAGCGGTGACACCGACCCGCGGGGCCACGTTCTCGAAGAAATCCGCCATCGGCCCGCCGCCGGTCTGCAGGA
>CALLQH010000402.1 GCA_938014945.1 uncultured bacterium
CGCGCTGGTCGGGGACGATGCGCACGCCCTTGGCCTGGACGCTGAGGGTGACGATGTCGCCGGTGAATTCGTTCGTGCCGGTCTTCTTGAAGGTGCCGATGGTCGCCATGGTAAGTCTCCGTTTTCCGTTTCCGAGCCCGCACCATTGCGGCCTCGATGGCGATCGACAGGACGGAGACGACCGCTGGCGCACCCCCGCCCGGCGGGGGCCTGACAGCACAGGAGGAACTTTCTTGTTACCGCGAGGAATGGCGGCCTTCAGGCCGGCAGGGGAAGAAAGTTGTGACGACGCTGTTGCGCCGAAGCGGTCGAGGCGAAGCCGGTCTTCGGCCAGATCAGGCCATTGAAGAGGCCGTATGGAGCGGTCTGGACACGGGGAGCAGACGGAGACACTGGCGACAGGCCCCTGCCAAGGCAGGCAGGACGGGACCACACCGACGATCCGTCCCCCCCCTTCCAGGCCATGCGCATGGTCCAACCCGAACCATGCCACCGGCAGCGCCCCTGACGGGGTGGGTGACAGCCCGCCGATACGGCCTTGCCCGTCCCGCGCTCTGAACAGGACAAGAACAGGGCCTCGCGACGATCCGAAGGAACGCACCCGATCCAGCCCCGCAACCCGTCGAGACAGGCAGGCAGGGCCTCCTTGCTCTGGTCGCCCCACCTGCCCGTCCGGGCTTCAGCCGCGGACCAGGCTCCCGCCCGCATCGCCGGGGGCCGCCATGCCTGCGACCCGCAGAAAGGCCGTGATGCCCACCGCGACCGCGCCGATGATGGCAAAGACGACCTGCCAGGCTTCCGACGGCATCAAGAGCCGGGTGATCCCCAACGTGGCGTGGAACCCTGCCACGCCAGCCGGCGCGACGAAGGCCAGCGCGATCAGAAGCCGCGCCCAAAGCGGACGGACGACCATCAGAAAGCCCTGACCAAGCGCCAGAACAAGCCCGGCGCCTGCGAGGCCGATGACGGTCGCGCCCAGCCATCCCGCACCGGTCCCATAGGCCCAGGTGCCAATGGTGACGCCTGCAAAGAACGGCAGCGCGAAGACGGCGAGATTGAACAGCAGCCAGCACATCGTGCCGATGGCCGCGAGAGAGACGAGGATTCCAAGAAAGATCATGGTGGTGGCTCCGCACAAAAGGTTGGACGATTGCGCCTCCACCACCACCACGGCGCGAGCAGAATAGCATTGATTTAGGTCGGCAGCGAGCCTCAGGTATCTTGCACCGGCGGCGGCCGCCCCATGCAGCGGTGGCATCCAGGCTCATCACCTCAACCTGTGTCGTGAAGCCGAATACCGGGGTTTCAGTCCGGCAGGCCCAAGCATCGGCGAGAGCACCCCACCGATGCGGGTCGGTCAAAACGCAGTGTCGGACGTCAAGGCGTTGGCAGCGCTCACGCGCTGCCCGTCCCGATGCGGATGACCGGGATACCCATCTTGCGGGCCTTGTCGGCCAGGTTGTCCTGGATGCCGGTGCCCGGGAAGACGATGACGCCGATCGGCAGCGTCGCGAGCATCTGGTCGTTGCGCTTGAAGGGCGCGGCCTTGGCGTGCTTCGTCCAGTCGGGCTTGAAGGCGACCTGCGGGACCTTGCGGTTGTTGGCCCAGGTGGCGGCGATCCGTTCGGCGCCTTTCGGCGATCCGCCATGCAGCAGCACCATGTCCGGGTGCTTGGCATGGACCTGATCGAGCTTGTCCCAAATCAGGCGGTGATCGGTGGTCTCGCCGCCTGAGAAGGCGATCTTGGGCCCGGCGGGCAAGAGCACCTCGGCATCGGCCCGGCGTTTGGCGGCCAGGAAATCGCGGCTGTCGATCATGGCCGCCGTCATCTGGCGATGGTTAACGCGGGAGCCGGTGCGCGGCGACCAGGGGGTGCCGAGCGTGCGCAGATAGATGTCGGCGGCGGTTTCGCAGAAGAGCTCGAGGCTGTCGCGGCGATCGAGCAGGCTCTGCCCGATGGCGATCAGCGTCTCGAGCTGGACGGATTTCACCTCGGAGCCATCCTGTTCGCGCTGCAGCCGCTTCTGGGCCTGCTCATTGTCGTCAAGCTTGCCCTCGATCCGCAGGACCGCGCGGTGGAAGGTGTTGACGGTCGACCAGAGGATCTCGTCGAGGTCGAAGTCGAGGCTGGTATCGGCCATGGTGGAGATCAGGGCGTCGAAGATGTCGGCGACCGCGGTGCGGATGACGTCATCCTCGGGCGTGATCCGGGGGTCGGCCTCGTCCTCGGCGGGACGGTAGCCATAGAGTTCAAGGGCTTCGATGACATGGCCGGTAGGCGAGGTGCTGTGATCGGCGTCGAAATCGTCATGGGCGTACATGGGAGGCATCCTTGGGCTGGACCGCGACCGTCGCGGCCTTCGTGGCGACGAAAGCCCACGGGCGGACCGGTCAGGCAGCCCGAGCCCCTTGCGAGGGCCTTGATGGCCAAGCCCGGCTGATTTGGATCGCGCTGTAAAGGCGGGCCTTCCGGGGTCCCCGCGCGACCTGTCGCGTGGGGTGGATGCCCGCCGACGGAAATCAGTCGGGCGCCGCCATTGCCGGGCCGGGCCGCTTGTGGGCCGCTCGCCCTCTCGAAGGCCGAGGCGCGGTCCTTCTGCCCGATGACGCTGCACTCCCACGGCCATGAACCTTTCGCCACAGGCCGATCCCCAGCCCCGTCACGGCGCGTGCATCGGACCCATGAAGCGGCTCACGTCCTCCGGGGCGAGTTGTGGCCGCAGCCATGCCCGAAGCGCATCCCGCCCGCGAACAACGAGATCGTCGTTGAAATCCCCCAGCATCGGCGAGAGTGCCAGCGCCTCGACCCCGGCCTCGCTGGCCCGGGCGACCAGGGCCTCCCGCGCGACCCGTCCTGCCGGATCGTTGTCGCAGACGACATAGAGTCTGCGCAGCTGCGCCGGGAACAGGAGGGCTGAGAGGTGACCTGCCGACAGGGCGGCGACCATCGGCAGTGCGGGCAAGATCTGGCGCAGCGACAGGATCGTCTCGATGCCCTCGCCCGCTGCCAGGATATCTTGCGCGCGGCCGAACCGGGCGCCATGCCCGAGAAGCGTGCCCATCGCTTTTCGCGGCGGTTCGAGAGTTGCCTTATGCCTGCCATCCCGAGCAAGCCAGGTGCGATGCGCGCCGGTGACAGTGCCGTCGAGGTCGGTGACGGCGGCAATCAGCGCGGGCCAGGTCTCGGTCGCCCCCCCGCCATCAGGCCGCCAGTAGCAGTCCGGCAGAAAACGCAACGGATCGGCGGTCTGCAGATCCGCAATGCCACGCCCGCGCAGATAGGTTTCGGCAAGGCTGCCCGCGATGGGCCGGGCCATGCGCCAGAGCCGTTGCGCCGCGCCGGTCGAGCCGGATGGTCCCGCGATGTGCCGCGAAGGGTGGTCCGGTGCGGCTGGCGCCTCCTGCGGCAGGCTGAGAAACCGGCGGGCTTCCTCGGCGATCTCGGCGAACTCCACCAGCCCGAGACTTTCGCGGATGACGTCGAGAAGGTCGCCATGTTCGGAACTGGCCGCATCGACCCATTTCCCCGCTGCCCCCTTGCCCGATGCGCGACCCGTCAGCCGGACGAACATCGACCGGCCCGGCGTGTTTCGGACATCGCCGACCAGCCAGTAGTTGCCCTGCTTTCGCCCGTTCGACAGGTAATGCCGACAGACCGCCTCGGCCTGTCGGCCGAGACGCTCCGCCAGATCGGTGGCCGTGAGCCGGGTCATCACGCCGCCTCCCGCTCGCCGATCCGCTCGATCGGAAACCGCGCGAAGAGCTTTCCGAGCACCTCGATGCCGGTGGCGTCGACGGGCACGAAGAAGCGCAGCTTCCAGGCGATGATCTCGGTGAAGAGACCATAGGCGCGCAGCCGCTCGCGCATCGCCTCGGTGAAGCCCAAGAGCTCGATCCGCTGCATGCCCATGACCCGCGCGCGCCGGAGTTGCAGCCCCTCGGCGAGATCAAGGATATTGCGCCCCTCCATCAGCGCGGCATGGGCGGCCTCGGGCGTCAGGCCTGCCACCGTCCCGGTGACGGAGGCCGTCGCGGCCCAGGCGGCCGAAACGCGGCGGCCGATGATCCGTTCGCCATCGTCGGCCTGCAGGCGATAGACGCGGGTCGAGTCCAGTGGCAGGCGCTTCCAGATCGGCAAGAGAAGCCCCGTCACCATATGCAGCGTGCTTTCGGTGAACTCCGGAACGCCCGCGCATTCCGCATCCCAGGCCGCGCCAAACCGGGCGACATCGGCCTCGACCCAATGGGTCTCGCCCATCAGCCGCAGTGGCACCGCCTGCGCCTCCATGGGCCGGATCAGCCGCACGCGCCGCTCGATCTCGCCATCGTCGAGCATGATGCTGGTGGTGGGGATCTGCACCGCGGCCCGGCCCGAGCGTTCGTTGATGAGGAGCTTCGCGCGGGGATCGGAGAGTTCGGCCAGCGCCGCCTCGCGGGTGACAGGCTTGTTCCGCCTGCGTTCCGCGAT
>CALLQH010000403.1 GCA_938014945.1 uncultured bacterium
GCATGGCCGCACTCACCGGCGGCGGCATGCGCGCCCGGCCGGGCGAGGTGAGTCTGGCCCACAACGGCGTGCTGTTTCTCGACGAACTGCCGGAGTTCCAGCGCCCGGTGCTGGATGCCCTACGTCAGCCGGTCGAGAGCGGCGAGACGCTGGTGGCGCGGGCCAACCATCACGTCACCTATCCCGCGCGTTTCCAGCTTGTCGCCGCCATGAACCCGTGCAAGTGCGGCTGGCTGTCCGATCCCGGGCGGGCCTGTTCGCGCGCGCCGCGCTGCGCGGCCGATTACCAGGCGCGTGTCTCCGGCCCCATGTTCGACCGCATCGACCTGCATGTCGCCGTGCCCGAGGTCGCCGCCGCCGACCTTGCCCTGCCGCCGCCCGCGGAGGGCTCCGCCGAGGTCGCCGCGCGCATCGCCGCGGCGCGCGCCATCCAGACGGCGCGTTATGCCGAGCACCCCGGCATCCACGTCAACGCGCGGGCCGACGGCGCCCTGCTCGAGCAGGTCGCCCGCCCGGATGCTGCCGGCCAGGCCCTGCTGACCCAGGCCGCCGATCGCCTGAAGCTGTCGGCGCGCGGCTGGCACCGGGTGCTGCGCGTCGCCCGCACCATCGCCGACCTGACCGGCGCGCCCGACGTGGGGCGCCCCCACATCGCGGAGGCGCTTTCCTACCGGCGCATTGCCCTGGAGCGGTGAACCCTCCGCTTCCCCGGACCCTTGCCCGCCTGACCGACCTGAAGGGGAGATGCGCCGAGCGATTAATAAAGAATCCGTTACGCGAGCGGCGTAGACTGCAATACTCAACCAAATTTGTATAAATATCTTCTCATACGGCACTGAATATCAGTCGCGTAATATTTGCCCCGCTTGGCGTCTCTCATATAAAAAAACTGGGAGTTTCCAGCCAAACTTGGAAGTTCATGGTAAGATCGCAGCGAAAAACAGAGAATCGGTTGAATTTCATGGAATCTGGCGCAATCGATATAAGTTCACGTTAACGCAGAAGTTTGGCGAACATGTTCCGTTCCCCCGACATCCAGAGCGCCAAGGAGCGCCCACTCCCGCACCGTCGCGTGCCGCGTTTCTGGTTTTTGGCCGCTGCCGCCTTCAGCCTCTATCTCGTCATCACGATCTTCAACGCTCACTCTCTCTACCGCGACGAGATAGAGGAAACGCAGGCCGCGATGCTGGCGATGAGCCATGCCATCGAGGCCCAGATCACCCGCGTGTTCGACAACCTGGAACGCAACGCCGTCCTGATCGAGCGGGACATCGACGAACACTGGTCGACGCCCAGGCTGATGCCGGTGCCAAACCATGCCGAAGAATTCTCGGCATTCGTCGACCGCATCGTTCTGCTTTCCGCCACCGGCCGCGTGCTTGAGGACGTGCAGTCCGGCCAGCGCGCAACCCAGCGGCCGCTCGACGCCCAGATGATCGAGCGGCTGATCCACCACACGGATCAGCCCGGCGAAATCCACCTCGTCACCCTCACCGACGGTGCAGGCCAGACATCGCTGTGGCTGATGCACCACATCAACGGCCCCGAAGGCAGCCTCAGGAACCTCCTTGCGCTTTCCATCACGCTGGAGCCGCTGCGCGGCGAACTTCTGGAGTTCACGAGGCAGTTCAGCGACGTCATCGCCGTTTTCCACAGCGACGCGACGCTGCTATTGCGCGCCCCGGACCTGCTCAAGGTCGCCGGCAATTCCTTCGCCGACTATCCCCTGTTCAGCCGCGAACTGAAGGAGAGCCGCGCCGGCTTCTTCCTCGCCGAGGCGCAGTCGGACGGCAAGGCACGTTATGTCGGATACACCACTTCGCAGGACATGCCGCTGGTCGTGGCCGTTGCCCTCGACCGCGAGCATGTGACCGATCACCTGTGGGATTATTACCTTGTCATGATCCTGAACGCCGCGATCTTTGCGATCGCGCTGGGCGGCATCTGCACGGTGGCCCATCGCGCGCTGGCGGAAAGCGATGCACGCCTGGTCGAGCGTGACCGCACGCTCGACCAACTGGACATGGCTCGAAACAGGCTGACGACCATCGTCGATGCCCTGCCCGCCAACATCGTGGTGCTGGATCAGCGCGGCACGGTCCTGATGTCCAACGACAACTGGCAGCAGTTCGCCATAGCCAACGGCTACAGCGGGGCCGACCGCGGTGTGGGCCGCAACTATCTGGACGTCTGCGACCGGGCGACAGGGCCGGGTTCGGATGATGCCGCGACCGCCGCCGAGGGCATTCGTGCGGTGCTGGACGGCGAAAGCAAGTTCTTCGAACTCGGCTATCCTTGCGATTCTCCCGAGGAGCAGCGCTGGTTCCGCCTGATCGTCACCCCGATCGGCCTGGGCGACGAACGCGGCGCCGTGGTCACCCACGTCAACATCACGGAGCGCCAGCGGGCCGAGATCGCGCTCCAGGCCGAACGGTCCCGCCTGCGCAGCCTGGCGGCCAGCACGCCCGGCGTCATGTTCCAGGCGACCTGCGATGGCGACGCGCCGCTGCGCCTGACCCTGATCAGCGAACGCTGCAAGGACATCTTCGGCATCCGGCCCGAACCCGGCATGACGATGGATGCCCTGCTCTCGGCCACGGTGCCCGCCAGCGATTTTCCCGAGGTTGAGGCCGCCTTCGCGCAGAGCAGGAAAACCGGCAGCGTCGACGTCGTCTTTCGCGTCCAGCGTCAGGATGGCGAATTACGCTGGCTGCATGCCGTGGCCAGCACCAGCACGGACGCCGACGGGGTGACGCGCCACTGCGACGGCATCTTCCTCGACATCACCGTCGAGAAGGCCAGCATCGAACGGCTGGAATACATCGCCGAACATGACGAACTCACGGGCCTGCCCAATCGCTATCGCTTCGAGAGGCAGCTTCAGGAGGTCATCGACCGCCAGAAGGCAGGTGGCGAGCCGGGTGTGGTGTACAAGATCGGCCTCGACGACTTCAGCGAGGTCAACGAAGCGTTTGGCCGCAAGGCCGGCGATCTGTTCCTGGTTGCCGCGGCCGACCGCCTGCGCGGCGTCGTGCGGCGCGAGCACGCGCTGTCGCGTATCGGCGGCGATCGCTTCGCGGTCATCCAGACCTATCCGGGAGGCGACGACCGGATCGAGGCGACCGCGGAGCGGCTTGCCCATGCCTTCTCCGAACCCCTCAAGGTGGAGGGCCAGATGGCTCTGGTCTCCGCCAGCGTCGGGGTGACCCGGATCACCGACGACAATGCCCCCGGCGTGCTCGACAACGCTTCGGTCGCCCTGCGCCAGGCCAAGAACACCGCCAAGGGCGGCCATGCCTTCTTCAGCCACGAGTCCGAAATCGAAACGCAGAGCCGGATGATCCTGCGCAACGGTCTGACCTCGGCGATCGAGAACAACGAGTTCGTCCTCAACTACCAGCCCCGCATGGCCCTTGCGGACAACCGGGTGACCGGCGCCGAGGCGCTGCTGCGGTGGGAGCATCCCGCCTTCGGCCTGCAATCCCCGACGCGTTTCATTCCTGTGGCCGAGCAATCCGGGCTGATCGTGCCGATCGGCAAGTGGGTGCTGCACGAGGCCTGCCGCCAGGCCAGCATCTGGCACGCGGCCGGGCACCGCGATTTCCGCATGGCCGTCAACGTCTCGTCGATCCAGCTGCGCCGCAGCAATTTCGTCGAGACAGTGCGCGAGGCGCTGCAGGACCACAATCTGCCGGCCGACGGGCTGACGCTGGAGATGACCGAGGCGGTGGCCTTCGACCATTCCCTGCGTCATACGCTGGACGAACTGCACGCCCTGGGCGTCGGCATCGCCATCGATGACTTCGGCACCGGCTTTTCGTCGCTGAGTTATCTGCGCGAGTTTCCGCTCGACACCCTGAAGATCGACCAGTCGTTCGTACGCCTGGCGGGGCAGGGCAAGGGCGACAAGGTGATCATCGACGCCATCGTGCGGCTGGCGCGCGGTCTGCATTTGACGACCGTCGCCGAAGGCGTGGAGACCGCCGAGCATCTGCACATGCTCCAGCGCCTGGGATGCGATGAGATCCAGGGCTATTTCGTTGCCGCACCGATGGATGCCGACGACATGACCTGGTTCCTGGATGAAGGCTACCGTGTCGCGGTGGCCAAACTGACCAATACGGAAATGACAGGTAATGAAGATGGCCAGAGCAGCACGTAAGAACACCCAGGAACGGAAGAAGTCAGGCCAGGTGTCCGCGCAGCGCTGTCCCACGGGTATTCCCGGCGTCGACGATATCCTGGAAGGTGGCCTGCCGCGGGGCAGGCCGATCCTGATTGCCGGTTCTCCCGGCTCGGGCAAGACCGTGTTCTGCCTGCAGACCCTGGTCAACGGCGCGCGCGACATGGGCGAGCCGGGCCTCTACCTCTCCTTCGAGGAACGCGGCCGGGAGCTGCAATCGTCGATCCAGGCCTTCGACTGGAAGGGGCCGATCGAGGATCTGCACTTTCACGACGCCATGGTCATCCATTCCGTGGAGTCATCGGGCCCGTTCGAGATTGCCGGCCTGATCGCCATCATCGAACACCTTTGCACCAAGCACGGCATCCGGCGCGTCGTGCTCGACGGCATCGATGTCCTGATGGGCTACATGGGCGAGGACGCCGCTGAGCACCGCGAACTGCAGCGGCTGCTCGACTGGGTCCGCAACAGCGACCGCACCTGCCTGATCACCGCCAAGGACGCCCATGGTCCCGGCGAGCAGGCCAAGCGCCAGGAGCTGCTGCAGTTCGTGGTCGATTGCATCATCCACCTGGAACGCAGGATCGCGGGGCGCATCAGCCAGCGGACCATGGTCGTCGTGAAGTATCGCGGCTCGGCCCATGGCGTGAACGCCTATCCCTTCGTGATCACTTCCCTGGGCATCAGCGCGCTCTACCTGCCGCCCCACCAGAAGAAGGCCGACCCCAAGACCACGCACCGCAGCAGCCGCAAGACCGTGTCGACCGGCGTCCGAGATATCGACAAGATGTTCGACGGCGGCCTGACCCGCGGCAGCACGACCCTCATCACCGGCCAGCCCGGCACGGCGAAGACGACCCTGGCGGGCGCCTTCGTCGAGGCGGCATGCGAGCGGGGCGAGAGAACCCTGTTGGTGCTCTTCGACGAATACGCCGACCGCGTGGTGGCCAACCTCCGGTCGGTCAACATCGCGCTCGACCGGGCCCTGGCGAGCGGCCTGCTGCGCATCGAATACCGCATCGCCAGCGCTTCGGGGCCCGACGATCACGTCGCGGCGATCCAGAACTGGATCAGCGAGCACGAACCCACCTGCATCGCCATCGACCCGCTCTCGGCCATCAACAAGTCCATCGACGCCAACACCGCGGTTCCCGCCATCGAGCATCTGGTGCAGGCCATGCGGGCGCGCGACATCACCTGCGTGCTGACCTCGCTGACCGACGGCAGCACCACCGAGGCCAGCGGCGCCCATGTCTCGACCGTGGCCGATACCTGGGTTCACCTCAGCTACGCCATCCAGCGGGGCGAGCGAAACCGCGCCCTGACCATCATCAAGGCTCGCGGCATCGCCCACTCCGGCTCCGTGCGGGAAATGATCCTGAGCAACGACGGCATCAGCCTTGCCGCTGCCCTGGAGATCGACGGCGAACTGCTGATGGGCCGCGCCCGCGCCTTCCACGAGGAGGATCTTCAGGAGCGCGCCGCCCTGGCCGCGCAGGATGCCGAGCGGGAGAGGCTGGCGCGCCAGCTTGAGCGCCAGGCTGTGCTCGACCAGATCGATGCCCTGAAGGGCAAGCTTGCATCGTTGGAAGCCCTTGAATTGAAAGGGCCAGACAGAGCGCGCCCGGATCCGGGCGATCATGGTCATGGAGGGGGGGAACCGCGATGACCGATACCGAGGGGAACGGCAGCCTGAGGCTGCGCCTGTTCGTGACGGACGAAAGTCCGGGGTCCTGTGCCGCACGCCACAACCTTGCCGCAGCGCTCGAAAGTCTCGGCCTGCCGGCAGAGATGGTCGAGGAGATCGATGTCATGGTCCTGCCGGAACTGGCGATCAAGGCGGGGATTCTCGTCACTCCCACGCTGGAGATCATGCGCGGGGCAGAGCGCTGGCTGATCGCGGGGCGCCTGACGGTGACCGATGCCCTGGTGGCGCGGCTGTCCTGAAACCATGGCGGCATTGGCGGACTGCCGCGTGGCGGCCTACAATCGTTGACGGCAGCAACGAGGACATCATGAACGAGACCACCACGCCGCTTGGCGCCACGCTTTCCCGCCGTGCCCTTCTGATCACGGCGGGCGCCCTGGTGGCCGCCACGGCCATGCCCGCGTTTGCGGCCGGCACGCCGGTGACCGTTCACAAGACGCCGTGGTGCGGCTGCTGCGCGGGCTGGGCGCAGCACCTGAAGCGCAACGGCTTTGCCGTCACCATCGAGGAGGCCGAGGACCTCGACCCGATCAAGAACCTGCTGGGCGTGCCCGAGCACCTGCAGTCCTGCCATACCGCGGTGGTCGAAGGTTACGTCATCGAGGGCCATGTCCCGGCCGATGCGATTCAACGCCTGCTGGAGGAACGCCCGGAGGTGACCGGCCTTGCCGTGCCCGGCATGCCCATGGGCTCGCCCGGCATGGAGGGCGCAACCAGCGAGGCCTATGACGTGATCGCCTTCGGCCCGGCGGGCGAGACGGTGTACCAGCACATTCCCGCCTGAAGCCTTCGGCCATGCGGGACTCGACCTGCGCCGGCCTGATGGGGTAAGGCCCGCCATGGACGACGCCACAGCACACTTCACCGATGCCGATGCCGCGCTGGCGCGCGTCAGCGAGCTTTACGACGCCGCACGCGGGGCGCTGGTCGCGCGCTTTGCCGCCTTCGCGGCGGGCGACCACACCAGCCCGGCGCCCGCGGCCAGCTACCCCTACGTTGCGATCGAGAGCAGCGGCGACCTTGCCGTCTCGCGCCCGCTGCTCTCTTACGGCTTCCTGCCTGCGGCGGGCCGTTACGCCGCGACCCTGACGCGTCCGGGCCTGTTTGCCGACTACTACCGCGAACAGTTCGACCTGCTGCTGCGCCACTACGGCAGGCCTCTGGAAGTGGGCATCAGCGACCGCCCGATCCCGCTGCCCTTCGCGGTGGACGAGGCTACCTCCGACATCACCGACGCCCATGCCGGCGACCTGCGCCGGGTCTTTCCGCTGCCGGAACTGGGCCGCATCGACGATGCCATCGCCAACGGCCGCCATGTCCCGCCGCCGGGCGCGGACCGCCCGCTGGCGCTGTTCACTGCCGAGCGCGTCGACTATTCCCTGGTGCGCCTGCACCACTACACGGCGACCGCGCCGGAGCATTTCCAGCACTTCGTGCTCTTCACCAACTACCAGCGCTACGTCGACGAGTTCGTCGCCCACGGCCATGCCGCGGTGCGCGGCGATGCCGGTTACAGCGCCTTCGTCGAACCGGGCGATGTCGTCACCACAGCCGACGGACAGAGCAGCGGCAGCGCGCCCGCCCACCTGCCGCAGATGCCCGCCTACCACCTGAAACGCGCCGACGGCCACGGCGTCACCCTGGTCAACATCGGTGTCGGCCCAAGCAACGCCAAGACCATTACCGACCACATCGCCGTGCTGCGCCCGCACTGCTGGCTGATGATCGGCCACTGCGGCGGCCTGCGCGGCACCCAGATCCTGGGCGACTATGTGCTCGCCCACGCCTATGTGCGCGCCGATCAGGTGCTGGAGGCCGACCTTCCGGCCTGGGTGCCCGTGCCGCCGATCGCCGAGGTGCAGCAGGCCCTGCACGGCGCGGTCGCCCATGTCACGGGCCTGAAGGGGCAGGAGCTGAAGGCGCGCTTCCGCACCGGCACCGTCTTCACCACCGACGACCGCGACTGGGAGCTGCGCCTTGCCGACCTGGCCGCGGCCTTCAACCAGTCGCGCGCCATCGCCATCGACATGGAATCGGCGACCGTGGCGGCCAACGGCTATCGTTTCAGGGTGCCCTACGGCACCCTGCTCTGCGTCTCCGACAAGCCGCTGCACGGCGAGATCAAGCTGCGCGGCATGGCCAACGCCTTCTACCGGGAGCGCATCAGCCAGCATCTCTCCATTGCGCTGAAAGCCATCGACCTGCTCAACGAGGGCGGCGCGGCGGCCCTGCATTCGCGCAAGCTGCGCAGCTTCGACGAACCTGCCTTCCGATGAACGGGAACAGCGCGAGTTACACCGACCCGCGGCTGGCGGCACTCTACGACCTGCTCAACACCCGCCGGGACGACTGGGATTTCTACCTTTCCCTGGCGGAGGGCGCACCGCTTGCCGTGCTTGATGTCGGCTGCGGAACCGGTGCGCTGGCGGTGGAGTTTGCCCAGCGCGGCCATCACGCCAGCGGCGCCGATCCGGCGCAGGCCATGCTGGACATCGCGCGGCAGCGGCCGGGCGGCGACCGCGTGGACTGGTACTGCACCGGCGCGGCCGACCTCGATCTGGCCGCCCGCTTCGACATGATCGTGATGACCGGGCACGCCTTCCAGGTGCTGCGCAGCGACGCGGAGATTTCCGCCGCGCTTGCCGCCATGCGCCGGCATCTGGCACCCGGCGGACGCCTGGCCTTCGAGACGCGCAACGGCGCGGTGCGGGCGTACGAGGGCTGGGTCGCCGACGATCTCGACATCGTCGACCTGCCCGGCCACGGCGCGGTGCGCGTCGGCTACCAGACCGTTGCCGTCGAAGGGCCGCTCGTCACTTACGAGATCCGCTTCGACTTCGGCGGCGGCGATACATCGGTCGCCACCGATGTCCTGAGGTTCATGGAAGAGGAAGAATTCCGCGCCTTCCTTACCGCCGCGGGCTTCACGGATGTCACCATCCTGGGGGACTGGGATGGCTCGCCCGTGGGACCGCAGAGCCCCGAACTGATCGCCATCGCGCGCTGAAGCCTCAGGCCTCCGGCACAGCGCGGCGCACGGCGACGATGTGGTCCGGCGTCGTCGAGCAGCAGCCGCCCACGATCTGTGCGCCCATGGCGATCCAGGCGCGGGCATCGGCGGCGAGATCCTCCGGGCCGTAGCTTTCCGTATCGAGACTGTGCCACTGGTGGCCTTCGTCCAGCTTGTGGCTATGCTTGCCGTAGCCGTGGTTGGGATAGGCGCCGATGGCACCGTCGTAGGCCCGGCGCAGCAAGGGCAGCCCGGCGCTGATCGCGCCGGGGTGCGAACACATCAGCAGGATCCCATCGACCTGGCGATCGCCCAGGGCATCGACAAGCTGGCCATAACTTTCGCCGTGCTGCATCGCCCCGTCATCGCGGATGTGGCGCAAACCGACCAGCACCGGCAGGCCGGTGGGGCTCACCGCATCGACGGCGGCGACGACATCGTCCACATGGCCCATGTACTCGACCAGGATGACATCGGCCCCGCCCTCCTTCAGGGCGCGGGCCTGCATGGCGAATTCGCGCGGCAGGTGTTCGCGGTCGACGCCGATCTCCTCGCGCCCGCCCAGCGGCGGCGCCATGCCGCCGGCGACATAGGCCCCGGGGCGCAGACGGTCGCGGGATTCGACGGCGATCTCGGCGGCAAGACGCGTATAGGCCTCCGCCTTGTCGGCCAGGCCCGCGAGGCCGAGCTTCACCGAGTTGGTCCAGAAGCTGTTGGTGATGGCGATATCGGCACCTGCCTTGAAGTAGTCGTCGTGGACCTCGCGCACCACCTCGGGCGCATCGCGCATGGCCGTGGCCGACCAGGCGCCGAGAGCCGCATCGGTGGCGCCGTGGCTCACCCAGACGCCGCGGCGCTGCAGTTCCGAACCCATCGCCCCGTCCATCACCAGCGGGCTGCCGGCGGCCAGCCGTGCGCGGAAATCCTGTCGTGCCATGTCCATCTCCCCTTGTCGGCAATCGCAGCTTCCATCGGAGCCGGGCTCCGTGCAATCGCTGCCACGGGATCGCCACATCCCCGCCCTATCAGGGCCACCGCCAGCACAGGGAAACGAACATGGGCTCCAGACGGAGCAGGAACCGGAAGATCGCCGCGATCGCCGTGGCGGTGATCGTGCTGGCAACCCTGCCGGTGCTCTACGCGCCCTCGCTCTACCGGGCCTTCTGCGCGGCGACGGGTTACGGCGGCACGGTGCGCCAGGCCGATGCATCGACGCAGCGCAGCGTTTCCGACCGCACGGTCACGGTCTTCTTCGATGCCAACACCGATCCCGACCTGCCCTGGGACTTCCACCCGGAGCAGCGCAAGGTGGTCGTGCCCCTAGGTGAGCCGGTGACGATCTACTACGACGCCACCAACAACGCCGACGAGACCATCGTCGGGCGCGCGGTGTTCAACATCACGCCCTACGAGGCCGCGCCCTATTTCTTCAAGATCGCCTGCTTCTGTTTCACCGACGAGCGCCTCGGCCCGGGCGAAACCGCGCGCATGCCGGTGCAACTCTTCGTCGATGCCGCCATGCTGGACGATCATGACGCCGGATCGGTGAAGGAGATCACGCTCTCCTACACCTTCTACCGGCAGGACCAGCTGAGCGAGGAAGAAGCCGCGGGCGCACGCGACCTTGCCGCCGGGTCGGCCGACCTCGACGAACAGCTTTCGGCCGATGCGCCGGTTGCCTACGACAACGACGCCCCCCGCCGATGAGGAAGACCATGCCCCTTCGCCTTGCCCTGCTGCTGATCGTCGCGCTGGCCGGCCCTTCAGCGGCCCTTGCCCACAGCTACAGCTATGACGACTTCAAGGTCGGCCACCTGTGGTCGCCTGTTCCGGAGGAAGGCGAGGACACCCTGGTCGTCTACGGCCCTCTGATCGCGACCGGCGATGCCGCGATCACCATCACCGGCATCGCCAGCCCGGATGCCGCGGAGGTGCGTTTCCGCAAGGTCGAGGACGGCGTCGAGAGCTGGCCGGAAAGCCTGGTCCTGGAGCCCGGCCGGCCCCTGGGCCTGGCCGCCTGGCGCGAACACATCTGGCTTGGCGGCCTGACACGGCCGCTGCACGACGGCGATGCGGTCATCCTGGAACTGACCCTTTCGGACGGTCGCCGCCTGGAGGTCGAATCCATGGTCGAGGACACGCCGGGCGACTGACCGGAGCGGACCGGAACTCTGGGGCCCGGGACGCATCGCCGCGCAGCCGGGTGCGCCACGGGCGGGAAGGCCACAAAGGACCCGCAGCTTGAGGCCGCGGGGCCCCCTCCGGGCACAGCCTGGATCGATCCGCCCGGGGGCTTCACCATCTTCAGACTGTAGCCTGAA
>CALLQH010000404.1 GCA_938014945.1 uncultured bacterium
AGGACGTGCACTTTGCGCAGGACTATCCGCGCCGTCACAAGGCGCCTGCCGTGGCGGTGCCCGACAAGCTGGCGGTGAAGGCGGCGGCCACGACCTCCACCCAGATGGCCTTCGGCAACATCCTCAACGAGATCGCCCGCGGCGACAGCGACCTCGCGCGCCATATCGTCACCACCTCCCCCGATGTCGCGGTCTCGACCAACCTGGGGCCGTGGATCAACCGGCGCGGCCTCTTTGACCGGCGCGAGCATGTCGACGTCTTCCGCAGCGAGAAGGTGATTTCCGCCCAGTCCTGGGACCTGGGCCACGGCGGCCAGCACATCGAGCTGGGCATCGCCGAGAACAACCTGTTCCTGATGCTGGCGGCGATGGGCCTGACGCACAGCCTGTTCGGCGCGCGCCTGCTGCCCATCGGCACGCTCTACGATCCCTTCATCGCGCGCGGGCTCGATGCGCTGAACTACGCCTGCTACCAGGACAGCCGTTTCATGCTGGTCGCCACGCCCGCGGGCGTGACGCTGGCACCCGAGGGCGGCGCGCACCAGTCGATCTTCACGCCGCTGATCGGTTTGGGCCAGCCGGGTCTCACCAGCTTCGAACCGGCCTATGCCGACGAACTGGCCGCGATCATGCGCTGGGGCTTCGAACACATGCAGGCCGACGACGGCGGCTCGGTCTATCTGCGCCTCTCGACCCGCTCGCTTGCCCAGCCCGAGCGGGAGATGACGGGGCCTCTCGAAGCCGATGTCCTGAAGGGCGGCTACTGGATGGTGGAGCCGGCCGACGACGCCGAGGTCGCCATCGTCGCCAGCGGCGCGGTGGTGCCCGAGGCGCGCGCGGCGCTGGAGATCCTGGCCGAGGACATTCCCGGCGCCGGCCTGCTGGTCGTCACCTCCGCCGACCTGCTGATGCAGGACTGGCAGGCAGCCAGCCGCACCGGGCGGCGCGACAGCCACGCCCACCGGCTGCTCGCCCGCCTGCCCGGCCATGCCGGCCTCGTCACCGTGCTCGACGGCCACCCGGCGACGCTGTCCTGGCTGGCCGGCGTCCACCGCCACGGGGTGCAGGCCCTGGGCGTGGAGAACTTCGGGCGCAGCGCCGACATTCCCGACATCTATCGGGTCCATGGCCTCGACGCGGATGCCATCGTCGATGCCGCCGCCCGGCTCTGCCTGACGCACTGATCCGGGCTGCGACTTCGCCTTGACGGCGCCGCCTCTGCCCCGATGATGCCGCCATGGCGCGGGGAGCAAACAGTCAGGGCGGTGCGGGAGAAGCGGTGGATGATGCGCCCTTCCCCCTGCGGCGTTACTTCTACGGATTGGTGCTGCCCGGCCTGCTGCTGATGATGGCGGCCGTGGTCTTCGCCACGACCCAGACCGTGCGATCATCCACCATCGAGGTATTGCTGCAGATCGCCACCGAACGGGCCGCGGGTGTCGCCCAGGGTGTGCGTGAAAAAGCGGGCGATGCCTGGGAACGCCTGATCGCCGACCAGGGGTTGAACGAAGCCGACATGGCGGAGCTCGCCGAAGCCTTCGCCGACGAGCAGGCCGAAGCCCAGATCGTACGCCTGAAGATCTATGACAGGGCTCACCACACGATCTTTGCCACCGATCACAGTTTGATCGGTCACCTGGAGGACAAGCCCGAGCTGGTCGAGGCGCTGGCCGGTGAGCCATCGGTCCTGGTCGAAAACGACGAGGGAGGCAGCGCCTTCTACGAACTCTACCTGCCCTACCGGGTCGACGGCACCGTGGTGGCGGTGTTCGAGATCTATCAGCCGATTGACGGTGTCGACGCTCTGCTATGGAAGGTGGTGCGCCCGGCGCTCGTCATTCCGCTGGTGCTGTTTGCCGTGATGCTTGCCGGTCTCTCCTGGATCGTCGGCCGGGCCCAGCGCGACATCGACCGGCGCACCGGCCTGATCGTCGCCCTGCGCCAGCGCCTGGAGCGGCTGGTCTCGCACCAGGCGGTCGCAGCCATGCAGGGCGAAAGCGCTGCCGAAGGCGCGCGCCTCGACGTGACGCTGCTCTATTCCGACGTGCGCGGTTTCACCGCCCTTGCCGAGCGTTCCGAGCCGGAAGAGACCATCGCCTTTCTCAACGCCATCATCGGCCTGCAGGTGGCGATCATCGAGGCGGCGGGCGGTGACATCGACAAGATGATCGGCGATGCCGTGCTTGCCCACTTCCACGGCGCCGACGCGCCAGGGCGCGCCGTGGCAGCCGCGCGCGACATCCAGCAGGCGATTGCCGCACGCGCCATCACCCCGGGTGTTGGTATCGGACTCTACAGCGGCCCGGTCGTCGCCGGCCTGATCGGCAGTGGCGACCGCTTCGACTACACCGTGATCGGCGACAGCGTGAATGCCGCGGCGCGGCTGTGCGGCCTGGCCGGCGAAGGCGAAATCCTTGCCGACAGCGCCACCGCCACAGCCGCAGGCGACCAGACCTTCGGGCCGGAACGCATGGTGCAGGTCAAGGGACGCGAGGGCGAACTGGCGGTGCGCTCTCTGCTTCCCGCAGCACGCTGAGAAGCAGCGCCCTCAGCGCGGAAAGTCGAGCCCCATCTCGCGGTAGCGGGCGGGATCGTCGAGCCAGCCCGGCCGCACCTTCACATGGAGGAAGAGGTGCACCTTGCACTCCAGGATTTCCTCCAGCTCCAGCCGCGCGGCCATGCCGATGTCCTTGATCGTGCGCCCGCCCTTGCCGAGCACGATGGGCTTGTGGCCGTCGCGTGCGACGTAGATCACCTGGTCGATGCGCACGGCGTTCTCGCCCTCGACCTGGGTCCACATCTCGGTCTCGACGGCGACCTGATAGGGCAGCTCCTGATGCAGGCGCAGGAAGATCTTTTCGCGCACGATCTCGGCGGCAAGCTGGCGCATCGGCAGGTCGGAGACCTGGTCGGCCGGATAGAGCCAGGGGCCCGGACGCAGGCGGCCGGCCAGCAGCGAGAGCAGCTCCTCCATGCCGTCGCCCTTGAGCGCGGAGATGTAGAAGATTTCCTCGATCGCCGCGCTCTGGCTCAGCGCCGAGGTGAGCGGCAGCAGATCGGCCTTGGAGACCGCGTCGATCTTGTTGATGGCGACCATGACGCGGCGCTTGGTCTCCTCCAGGCGGCTGAGGATGAGGCGCAGGTCCTTGGTGACGCCGTGGGTGGCGTCGACCAGCAGCAGCACCATGTCGGCTTCGTCCGCTCCGGCCCATGCGGCATCGACCATGGCGCGGTCCAGGCGGCGCTTGGGCTCGAAGATGCCCGGCGTGTCGACGAACACCAGCTGGGACGGGCCGTCGAGCCGGATGCCGACGATACGGCTCCTGGTCGTCTGCACCTTGTGGGTGACGATGGAGACCTTTGTCCCTACCGCCGCATTGACGAAGGTCGACTTGCCCGCATTGGGCGCGCCGACGATGGCGACGAAGCCGCAGCGGGTCTGCCCGCTCTCCTGTTCGCCGCTCATGCCTTGTCTCCCTGTTGTGCGCGCGCGAGCAGCTGCTCGGCGGCGCTCTGTTCTGCGGCCCGTTTGGAGCCGCCTTCGGCCCGGGCCTCCCCGACGCCCTGAACGGCGCAGGAGACGGTGATGGTGGGGGCGTGGTCCGGCCCGGTACGGTCGAGCATGGCATAGGCCGGCAGCGGCAGCCCCCTGCCCAGCGCCCATTCCTGCAGCCGCGTCTTGGCGTCGCGCGGCGGACGGCGCGTCTCGCGCATGCGCTGCGACCACAGGTTCTCGACGCAGGCCTCCGCGGCGGCAAGGCCGCCGTCGATGAAGAGCGCGCCGAGCAGCGCCTCCATGACATCCGACAGCACCGTGGGGTTGTCGCGCGCGCCGTTGCCCGCGGCATCGCGCGACATGGCGATATGGGCGCCAAGCTCGATCTGGCGCGCGACCTCGGCCAGGGTCTCGCGGCGCACCAGGTCGGTATGGCGCACGGCAAGCTTGCCTTCCGCCTCGCTGGGGAACTGCTTGTAGAGCATGTGGGAGACGGCAAGGCCCAGAACCCGGTCGCCCAGGAACTCCAGCCGCTCGTAGCCCAGTTCGTCGCGCCCCGAGGTGGTGCTGCGGTGGGTCAGCGCCTCGCGCAGCAGTTCGGGATCGGCGAAACGATGGCCGAGGGCTGCCTCAAGGTGCGCAAGCGTGGCTGCGAAGTCGTCGCTCATTCGATCGGCTGGAAGAGACGGCTCCAGCGGATGCTGGTCGGCCAGGTCCACGGTTCGTAGAGCGAGCCGCAGCCGTCGGTCGAGAAGAACAGGAACTCGGCGCGCCCGATCAGGTTCTCGGCAGGAACGAAGCCGACATCGGCGATCGCCCGGCTGTCGTTCGAATGGTCGCGATTGTCACCCATCATGAAGTAGTGCCCCTCCGGCACGGTATAGACCGGCGTGTTGTCGAAGGGATGGCTGGTGTCCGAGCCGAGCACAGGATGACTCACGCCGTTGGGCAGGGTCTCGGTCTCGACCATCAGTTCGCGCCCGCCCGTGCAGGTCTCGTCGTCGAAGGGCGGCGCGGGCTCCAGGGTGACAGGCTCGCCATTGATGTGAAGCACGCCGTCGATGACCTGGATCTCATCGCCCGGCAGGCCTACCAGCCGCTTGATGAAGTCGAGGGAGGTGTCGGTCGGCTTGCGGAAGACCACGACATCCCCACGCTCGGGCTCGCTGCCGAACAGGCGCCCGTCGAAGATCGGCACGTCGAGGCCAAAGCCCAGCGAATAGCGGCTGTAGCCGTAGGAGAACTTCGAGACGAAGAGATAGTCGCCAACCAGCAGCGTCGGCTTCATCGAACCCGAGGGAATGTTGAACGGCTCATAGAAAAAGGTGCGCACGCCCATGGCGATGACCACAGCGTAGATGATCGTCTTGAGCGTACCGCCCCAGCCGCCGTCGCCGTCCATGCCGAGCAGCCAGCCGACGGCGCGAAAGGGTGCGAGCAGCAGGGCAACGATCGGGTTGCGGCTCTTGTCGTCGCTCTTCTTGTCGTTCATGGGTTCCCTGACGTGACGACCGGATTGGCCGAGATGATGACGATGGCCTGCGCAAGCGGCGGGTCGTCGGTCATGGTGAGATCGATCTGCGCTTCCATGCCCGGCGGGATCATGCTGGCCAGCCGTTCGGCAGCGCCGCCGGTGAGCTTCAGGGTCGGCTTGCCCGAGGGCAGATTGACGACCTGCAGGTCGCGCCAGAACACACCCAGCCTGAAGCCGGTGCCCAGCGCCTTGGAGCATGCCTCCTTGGCCGCGAAACGTTTGGCGTAGGTCGCGGCGCGGGTCGCCCGGCCATCGGCCTTGCGCCTCTCCGTCTCGGTGAAGACACGCTCGGTGAAGCGCGTGCCGAAACGCTCAAGGGTCTTCTCGATGCGACGGATGTCGATGGTGTCGAGGCCCAGACCCAGGATCATGACGGAAGTCGCGCGCTCACGCCGACCGGGCGCCGGTGGCGGCGGCACGCGAGTTGTCCATCAGGGCGCGCATGCGGGTGATGGCGCTTTCCAGGCCGCCGAAGATCGCCTCGCCGATCAGGAAATGGCCGATGTTGAGTTCGGCGATCGTGCCGATCGCCGCGATCGGCCCGACGGTGCCGAAGGAGAGACCATGGCCGGCGTGGCATTCCACACCCAG
The DNA here is from genome assembly GCA_938014945.1 of uncultured bacterium. GTDB lineage: Bacteria > Pseudomonadota > Alphaproteobacteria > SP197 > SP197 > CALGGB01. Next base: position 5,622 of record CALLQH010000404.1, read on the forward strand.
TTCGGCCGCGCGCGCCGCTGCGTTCACGATGCGCTCCAGTTCGGCATCGCCGCTGGAGCCGGCCGCCGCCTCGCAATAGGCGCCGGTGTGCAGCTCCACGACCGGGGCGCCTGCCTCATGGGCAGCTTCGAGCTGGCTGACGTCGGGATCGATGAAGAGGGAGACGCGGATACCGGCCTTCGAAAGCTCGGCGATGTAGGCCTTGATGTCGAAGTTGGCGCCTGCGACGTCCAGCCCGTTCTCGGTGGTCTTCTCCTCGCGTCGCTCGGGCACCAGGCAGACCGCGTGGGGACGGTGGCGCAGAGCGATCTCCAGCATCTCGGCCGTGGGACCCATTTCCAGGTTCAGCGGCAGGTCGATCTCGGCCATCAGGCGCTGGATGTCGCCATCGGAGATGTGGCGGCGATCCTCGCGCAGATGGGCGGTGATGCCGTCGGCGCCGGCGGCGGCGGCCAGGCGCGCGGCGCGCACGGGATCGGGATGCGGCCCGCCGCGCGCGTTGCGGATGGTCGCGACGTGATCGATGTTGACGCCCAGTCTCAGACGACGGCTGGCCATGGCATTGCTCCAGTGTTGCGGGCCTTTCGGACCCCGCGGCGGACCGGCATGGGTATAACGGCTGAGTGGCGTGGTGCAAGGCCCGCAGCGGCGAATTCGACAGGTCCAATTTCAGGCACGGGCGCGCTCCACCGAGCTGATGGAGGGGCTGGCGCGCAGGGCCGCGATGATGTTGGTGAGATGGCGGATGTCGCGCACCTCGACATCGATCTCCATGTCGAAGAAGTCGCTGGAGCGGTTGGTGAACTTCAGGTTGGAGATGTTGCCGTTGTTGCGCCCGATGAGCGTCGTGACGATGCCCAGCGCACCGGGCTCGTTGACGACCACCACCTGGACGCGCCCGACATGCTTTTCGGCAATCTCGCCCTGCACGGTCCAGGCAACATCGAGCCAGCGCTCCGGCGTTGCCTCGAACTGCTGGAGCATGTCGCAGTCGATGGTGTGGATGGTGACACCCTTGCCCGTGGTGACGATGCCGACGATGCGGTCGCCCGGCAGGGGATGGCAGCAGGTGGCGAAATGCACCGCCATGCCCGGGATCAGGCCGCGGATGGGAATGGCGTGATCGCCCGCCTGCCCGTCCTTGGGCTTGGCGCGGGCCACGATCTGCTCGCCGCCCACGGCCTCGGGATAGACCGCGCCGACGACCTGGCGGCCGGTCAGTTCGCCCTGGCCGACGGAAGCGAAAAGATCCTCCGGACGCTTGCGGCCGAGCACGGCGCAGGCGCGCTTGATCGCCTTCTTGGTCATCTCGCACTCGTCCTGGGCGAAAGCGCGCTCCAGGATGGCCTCGCCCAGGCGGACGTATTCGTCGATCTCGCGGGCGCGCACGAAGCGGCGGATGCGGCTGCGCGCCTTGCCGGTGACGACGAACTGTTCCCAGGTGGGGCTGGGTGCCGCGACCGAGGAACGCACGATCTCGACCTGATCTCCATTCTCAAGAATTGTCTTTAACGGCTTGATTCTACCGTTTATTTTGGCACCGACACAGGTATCCCCCACGTCGGTGTGGACGGCATAGGCAAAGTCCACAGGCGTCGCGCCGCGCGGCAGAGCGATCAGGTCACCCTTGGGCGAGAAGCAGAACACCTGGTCCTGGAACATCTCGAGCTTGGTGTGCTCCAGGAACTCCTCGGGATCGGTGGTGTGCTCCAGGATTTCAAGCAGTTCCCGCACCCAGCGGTACTGGCGACCGTCGCGCTGCACCAGCCGCGGGTCGGCCCCCTTGTAGCCCCAGTGCGCGGCCACACCGTACTCGGCGATCTCGTGCATCTCGGCCGTGCGGATCTGGATTTCCAGGCGCTGCTGGTCCGGGCCGTAGACGGTGGTGTGGATCGAGCGGTAGCCGTTGGGCTTGGGCGTCGAGATGTAGTCCTTGAAGCTGCCGGGCACCATGGGCCAGGCGCCGTGGGCGACGCCCAGCGCCTCGTAGCAGCGCATCGTGGTATCGACCATGACACGGAAGGCGACGATGTCGGAAAGCTGCTCGAAGGTGACGTTCTTGCGCTGCATCTTGCGCCAGATCGAATAGGGCCGCTTTTCGCGCCCCACGATGTCGGCCTCGATGCCGGCCTTGGCGAGCGTCTTGCGCAGGGTTTCCACGGTCTGGGGGATCAGTTCGGCGCTTTCCTCGCGCAGGTAGCGCAGGCGCTCGATGACCGAACCGTGGGCCGACGGGTTGATCTCCTGGAAGGCGAGGTCTTCGAGCTCGTCCTTCAGCGCCTGCATGCCGATGCGTTCGGCCAGCGGCGCGTAGATCTCCATGGTCTCATGCGCAACGCGCAGGCGCTTCTCGGGCTTCTTGACGTGGTGCAGGGTGCGCATGTTGTGCAGCCGGTCGGCGAGCTTGACCAGCAGCACGCGGATGTCCTCGGACATCGCCAGCAGCAGCTTGCGGAAGTTCTCGGCCTGGCGCGTGTTCTCGGACTGCAGCTCGATGCGCGAGAGCTTGGTGACGCCATCCACCAGCCGGGCGATCTGGTCGCCGAACTGGCCGGAAATGTCATCCAGCGTGGTCTCGGTATCCTCGACGGTATCGTGGAGCAGCCCCGTGATGATCGAGGCGCCGTCGAGCTTCATGCCGGCCAGGATGCCGGCCACCTCCACGGGATGGGAATAGTACGGGTCGCCGGACTCGCGGGTCTGGGTGCCATGCGCACGGGTAGCGAAGACATAAGCGCGGTTGAGCGCGTCCTCATCGACCGCGTGGTCGTAGCTCCTGACCCGCTCCACCAACTCGAACTGACGCAGCATGGGCGGTCACCCGCGCCGCGCGGCAGGATCGCGCGGCGCCAGGTCGTGGTGCCTAGACGTCTTCGCTGCCTTCGTCGCCCTCGGCAAAGGCGTTCGAGGCATCATCGTCGAGCGCCGCAAGGGCGGCTGCGGCCTGGGCGATGGCGTCGCCCGAGAGACCGACTTCGTCGGCGAAAGCGCCATCGGCATCGGCCTCGGCATCGTCGTCCTGGGGCTCGCCGCCGTAGATCAGCTTGCGGCGGATGGCCTCCAGATCGATCGTGTCGTCGGCGATCTCGCGCAGGGCGATGACCGGGTTCTTGTCGTTGTCGCGGTCGACCGTCAGGGCCGCACCGGCGCTCAGTTCGCGGGCGCGCTGGGCCGCCAGCAGCGTCAGCTCGAACCGGTTCGGGATGCGATCGACGCAGTCTTCCACCGTCAAACGGGCCATGGAATTGTTCTCCTGCCTTGGTACTGGGCTATTTGGTGCTGCAAATAGCCCCAAGCAAGCAGCAAAAGCAAGGAATTCCGCCGCTTAAGCCCCCTCCTCCAGCCGCCGGATGCGCTGTCCGGGCGGCAAGCCGGCCAGCAGGTCGGCGATGGCGCGGCCATCGGCGGGGTGGCGCCAGTCCGGCGCGATATCGGCCAGGGGCCGAACGACGAAGGCGCGCTCGGCCATGCGCGGGTGCGGCAGGCTGGGCGTGCCGTCCAGGTCGACGAGGCCGCAGTAGTCGATGAGGTCGAGGTCGATGGCCCTTGCCTCCCAGCGCGCCACCCGGACACGGCCGAAGTGGGCCTCGGTCTCGTGCAGGCGGGCAAGGAGGGCCTGTGGCGTCAGGCATGTGGCCAGCCGGACGACACCGTTCACGTACCAGGGCTGGTCCATGTCGGGCACAGGCGCGGTCTCGTACCAGGGCGAACGGGCATCGATCCGCACCTGCGGCCCGGCCAGATACTCCAGCGCCGCTTCCAGTGTGGAACGCGGCGGCCCCCAGGCCGAAGGCAGATTGGCGCCCAGAGCGACAAACACACAGGATTTGCCAAGGGCGGCGCCGCTTTTGCTATCGGATTCGCGGGCCATAGCCTAAACTGG
>CALLQH010000405.1 GCA_938014945.1 uncultured bacterium
CGATCACCTCGGCGCCGCGCCGGGTCAGCCAGTCGAAGAACACGGCATCGCCCAGCAGGCCGTACTTCACGACCTCGGCGTAACCGGCTAGCAGTTCACGCCGCGGCAGGGTGTCGAGCACGCCGGTGTCGGCCAGCACCAGGCGCGGCTGGTGGAAGGCACCGATCAGGTTCTTGCCCTGGCGCGTGTCGATGCCGGTCTTGCCGCCCACGGAACTGTCGACCTGGGCGAGCAGGGTGGTCGGCACCTGCACGAAATCCATGCCGCGGCGCAGGATGGCGGCGGCAAAGCCGGTCATGTCGCCGATCACGCCGCCGCCTAGGGCGACCAGCGTGTCGCTGCGCTCGGCCCCGGCATCGAGCAGGGAATCGGTCATCTGCTGGAGATGGGCGAAATCCTTGTTGGCTTCGCCCGCCGGCAGCACCGTGACATGGCTGTCGATGCCGCCCGCCGTCAGGGCGGCCTGCAGCCGCTCCAGATGCAGGCCGGCGACTGTCTCGTCGGTGACGATGAAGGCCTTGGACCGCTTGAGCACGCGGGAAAGGTGTTCGGCGGCGTTGTCGATCAGGCCGTCGCCGACAAGGATGTCGTAGGGCTGGCGGTGACGGCCGACATCGACCTTGATGCGCTCGATGTTCATGACGCGGGGAACCGCTCGCGCAGGGCATCGATGATGCGCTCGACGATGGCGTCGTGGGGGCCCTCGTTGCTTTCCACCGTGATGTCGGCCTCTGCATAGACCGGGTAACGCTCGGCCATCAGCCGCTCCATGATCTGCCTGGGGTCGCCCTGCTTGAGCAGGGGACGGTTGTCGCGGCGCGCCACCCGCGCCATCAGAAGCTCGATGTCGGCGCGCAGCCAGACCGAGACCGCGCGGCTCTTGATGCGCTGGCGCGTGTCCGGATCCATGAAGGCGCCGCCGCCGGTCGCCAGCACCTTGGGCCGGCCGCGCAGCAGGCGCGCGATGACGCGCCGTTCGCCGGCGCGGAACTCGGCTTCGCCATGGCGCTCGAAGATTTCCGGGATGGTGCAGCCCGCCGCAGCCTCGATCTCGCTGTCGGCATCGACGAAGGGCAGTTCCAGCCGTGTGGCAAGACGCCGTCCCACGGTCGATTTGCCCGCACCCATCAGGCCCACGAGCGTGATCGTGCGGTCGGGCTTGGGTATGTCGCTGTCGCTCACGTTGAACCGGCTATGGTGATCGGAAGGGCTCGCGAAACGGTCGGCGATTGCCGCACGAGCGCCATAGTGCGACGATAGCATAATCGCGAACCCGCTGCCCATGGACGGCCCGCAAAGACCATGCGTTTCATCGCCCGTTTCCTCATGCTTGTCATCGTCGCCGCGATTGTCGGCGGCGGCGCCTTCCTGGCGACCTGGGATATCCCACCGCCGACCACCCATGTCGAGAAGACGATCCCGAATGATCGCTTCCCGCGCTAGGCCCGCTTTCGGTCTGCTGCTCGCCCTGTCCCTGGCCACCGCCGCGGGCGGTGCTGCGGCGCAGTCGGACGGCAGCGATCCGCTCCTGCTCATCCCCTTCGACGACGACACGAGCGCCACGGGTAACACCGGCGGCAGCATTACCTCCGTGCCGTCCTCTTCCGACGGGCTGGAGGTCGAGAGCCTGGCGCCGGTCAGCGCCTCGGCGGCCGGCACCCTCAATGCGGGCAGCGGCGGCTTCTCCGTGGACATGTGGCGCCGCAGCGATCCCGGTCTGGTCGTCGCCCTGCTGCCGGACCTGCCCGGCGGCAGCGGTTCGCCCACGACCGTTGAACTTGCCCGCCGTCTGCTGCTCACCGCGGCCAACCCGCCCGAGGGCGCGGATGCCGATTTCCTTGCCATGCGCATGGCGCGCCTCAATGCCCTGGGACTTCCCGGCGATACCCGCGATCTGGCGGCCAGCGCCGGGCGCAGCGCGCTTTCGGCCGCGGCCATGGCCGCCCTGGCCGACGCCGCGTTCCTCCAGAGCGATGTCCAGGAGGGCTGCCGCAGCGTACGCGACGGCATGGCGCTGGGCGACGATGTGGACCTGCAGAAGGCGATGGTCTTCTGCCAGCGCCTGGCGGGTGAAGACGCCGCCGCGGATCTGGGCATCACCCTGTTGCAGGAATCCGGCATCGCCCTGGAACCGCAGTTTCTGGCCCTGAACAACGCGCTTGCCTCCGGCACACGCGGCAAGCTCGAAAGTCTGGAAGGGGCCCGCGGCCTGATCTTCGCCATGGCCCTGGAAAGCGATCTCGCCTTCACATCCGCGCTGATCGCCTCGGCTCCGGCGGCCGTGCAGCGGGCCATCGCAGACAGTCCCGCCCTCGACAGCGATGTCCGGCTGGCTGCTGCCGAAAGCGCCACGGCGCAGGGTGTCATGGCCGGGAGCGATCTGGCGGCCCTCTACGAATCCATCCCCTTCACCCCCGATGCCCTGGCCAATGCCCTGAGCCAGGCCGATGCCATGGACAACGGCACGGCCCACGCCCTGCTCTATCAGGCGAGCCGGACCCAACAGCTTCCCGCCGCGCGGGCCGAGGCCCTGGCCTCGCTGCTCCATCACGCGGCCGAAACCGGCGGGGCACAGGGCTATCTTGCCGCGGCCCGTGCGGTCGCCGGCCAGATCGCCAGCCTGCAGCCGGCAAGCGAACTGGCGTGGTTCTCGGCCGATGCTTCCGCCGCGCTCCTCATGGCCGGACGGCCCGAATCGGCGGCCCGCTGGTGGCCCCTGCTGCTGGATCGTTCGCAGGGCAGCACGGATTTCGCCGCCCGCGCCACCGCGCTGTGGCCGCTGTTTCGCCTCGCCTTCGGCGAGCAGCTGCCCGATGGCGGCTCCGGCATGGCCGGCTGGTGGCAGTCCAGCGCAGGTGCCGGTGACGAACGCCGCCTGGTGCTGGCCGAGACCTATCTGGCGGCCTTTGCGGCGCTCAACGACAGCGCCGGTGCGCCGATCGTGGCCGATGTCATCGCTCTTGCGCCCGCGCGTGAAAACGCCGCGGCCCCCGCCGTCCTGCTGTTTGCCATGGAACAGGCCGCCGCCGCGGGGGAGGCCGGGCAGACGGTGCTGATCGCTCTCGTTGCCCTCGGTCCGCAGGGCCCGGCAGGGGCCGATCCCCTGACGCTGAAGACGGTGATCGCCGCGCTCGACGCCGTCGGCCTCGGCGTCGAGGGCCGCCTTCTGGCGATGGAGGCCGGCGGCCAGCGCGCCATTGCGAAGCCCTGAGGCCATGACCGTCGCCGGCGACGCGCGCGCGATCGAGACCTTCCTGGAGATGATGTCGGCCGAGCGGGGCGCTTCCGCCAACACGGTTGCGGCCTATCGCCGCGATCTGCTCGATTTCGCCCAATTCGCGGCCGGAACCGGCCGAGAAGCCGCGGCGGCCGATGCCGACGGCGTGCGTGCCTATCTCGGCGCCATGCAGCAGGCCGGGCTTTCGCCGCGCACGGCGGCCCGCCGGCTTTCGGCCCTGCGCCAGTTCTTCGGTTTCCTGCTTTCGGAAGGCCAGCGCAGCGACGATCCCACCGCCATCATCGAGGCGCCGCGCGCCGGCCGTTCCCTGCCCAAGGTTCTGGGCGAGGACGAGGTCGATGCCCTGCTTGCCGCCGCGCGCAGTGCCGAAGGGCTCGACGGCTTGCGTCGGGCCGCCCTGATCGAGCTGCTCTATGCCACGGGCCTGCGCATCTCCGAGCTGATCGCCCTGCCGCGTGCGGCGTTCCGCGACGATGCCCCGTTCATCATCGTGCGCGGCAAGGGCGGCAAGGAACGCCTGGTGCCGGTGGGCGAGCATGCCGCCCGGGCCGTGCGCGCCCTGATCGCGGCCCAGGAAGGCAGTCCCCGCTGGCTGTTCCCCTCGCACGGCGCCTCGGGCCACCTGACGCGCCAGGGTGTCGCCCTGATGCTGAAGGATCTGGCGCTGCAGGCCGGGATCGACCCGGCGCGGGTCTCGCCCCATGTCCTGCGCCACGCCTTTGCCAGCCATCTTCTGGCCCATGGCGCCGATCTGCGCGCGGTGCAGAAGATGCTGGGCCATGCCGATATTTCCACGACCCAGATCTATACCCATGTCCTGGAGGAGCGCCTGCGCAGCACCGTGCAGCGCCATCATCCTCTCGCCTGAGCCGGAATGGGGTATGGTTGACAGAATGCGGGGCTGCGGGCATTGAGCGCGCCGCCGTCCGAACGAGACCCGAAGGGACCGAAACCATGAGCTTCACGATCGTCGAGCCGGCGCACGCGCGCCTCAACCGCAGCGAGCTGGCCGTTCCCGGCAGCCGCCCCGAGCTTTTCGAGAAGGCCGCCAAGGGCAGCGCCGACGTCATCTTCCTTGATCTCGAGGACGCGGTGGCCCCGGGCGACAAGGTCCAGGCGCGCAAGAACGTCATCGAGGCGATCAACGACATCGACTGGGGCACCAAGACCCTGTCGGTGCGCATCAACGGCCTCGACACACCCTACATGTACCGCGACGTCATCGACGTCATCGAGCAGACGGGCGACCGCCTCGACCTCTTCATGATTCCGAAGGTCGGCACCACGTCGGACGTCTATGCCGTCGACATGCTGACCACCCAGTGCGAGGACGCCAAGGGGCGGACCAAGCGCATCGGCTTCGAACTGATCATCGAGACGGCGCTCGGCATGTCCAACGTCGAAGCCATCGCGCATGCCAGCAAGCGCAACGAGAGCCTGCACTTCGGCGTTGCCGACTACGCCGCATCGACCAAGGCGCGCACCACGGTCATCGGCGGTCCGAACCCGCTCTACGGCGTGCTGACCGACATCGACGGCGACAAGCCGCGCGACTACCACTGGGGCGACATGTGGCACTTCGCCGTCTCGCGCATGGTGGTGGCCGCGCGCGCCGCCGGCCTGCGTCCGATCGACGGCCCCTTCGGCGATTTCAAGGATGCCGACGGCTTCCGCGCCCAGGCCAACCGCGCCGCGGCCCTGGGCTGCGAGGGCAAGTGGGCGATCCATCCCAGCCAGATCGATCTCGCCAACGAGGTCAACAGCCCGTCCGAGAAGGAAGTGACCCAGGCCAAGCGTATCCTGGAGGCCATGGAAAAGGCCCAGAAGGAAGGCCAGGGCGCGGTCTCGCTGGATGGCCGTCTGATCGACATCGCCTCGATCAAGCAGGCCGAGGTCATGGTCAAGAAGGCCGAACAGATCGCGGCGTCCAAATAGGCTAGACTCCACAACGGAGGAGGCTGGCCATGCAGCACTATCTGGACTTCGAACGCCCGATTGCCGAGCTCGAGAGCAAGATCAAGGAGCTCCGGCGGCTGTCGGACGGCGACGGCGTGAACATCGTCGAGGAGGTCACGCGCCTGCAGGGCAAGCTCGACCGCCTGCTGCAGCAGACCTACGGCAAGCTCACGCCCTGGCAGAAGACCCAGGTGGCGCGCCATGCCCTGCGGCCCCACACCACCCACTACATCGCCAAGCTGATCGAGGACTTCGTGCCCCTGGCGGGCGATCGCCTCTATGGCGAGGACCTGGCGATCATCGGCGGCCTGGGCACCTTCCGCGGCCGTTCGGTGGTGGTCATGGGCCACGAGAAGGGCGCGGACACGGAAGACCGCGTGCGCCACAACTTCGGCATGGCGCGCCCGGAAGGCTACCGCAAGGCGGTGCGCCTGATGGAGATGGCCGACCGCTTCGGCCTGCCGGTCATCACCCTGGTCGATACCTCCGGCGCCTATCCCGGCATCGGTGCGGAGGAACGCGGCCAGGCCGAGGCCATCGCACGCTCCATCGAGACCTGCCTTGGCATCGGCGTGCCGGTGATCTCCGTCGTCATCGGCGAGGGCGGATCGGGCGGCGCCATCGCCATCGCCGTGGGCGACCGGGTGCTGATGCTCGAACATGCGGTCTATTCGGTGATCTCGCCGGAGGGCTGCGCCTCCATCCTCTGGCGGTCGGGCGATCAGGCCGCCGAGGCCGCCGAGGCGCTGAAACTCACTGCGGGCGATCTCGCCCAGCTCGGCGTCATCGACGAGGTGATCGTCGAACCCATGGGCGGCGCCCACCGCGATCCAGCCGAAACCATGCGGCGGGTCGGTGATGCCATCGCGCGGGGCCTGGGCGAGCTGGAAGGCAAGGCGCCGGCCGCCCTGCGCGCCGGACGGCGTGAGAAGTTCATGGAGATGGGCCGCAAGGGCCTGGGCTGAAGCAGCAGCGCCGGTCGCTTTCAGGAGTTCCGGCGTGCCCGACTTCATCATCTACCGGATCATCGGCAACAGCCTGCCGCCGCGCCATGACGGCGAGGAAACCTACCGCAACCTCGCCTTCATCCTGGACCGGGAGCCGGAGCTTCCCGGCTGCGAAAAGCGGTGGATCCTCAACGAGTTCATCGATCGGCAGCTGGAAGACCGCTGCCGCGCCCTGATCGAAGCGAAGGGGCAGGCCTATCACCGCATCGCTTTCGATGCCGTCCCGTTCCTTACCACCTTCTACGATTCCAGCGGCCTGCCGCGTCAGTACCGGCCCTTCGCGGGTGAGGAGTTCGTCGGCCTGCCGCCGCTCGCGGTGGAATGGATGCTGCGCCACAAGTCGCTGGCGCTGATCAACCTCAACCGTGCCCGCAACCGGGCGATCGAGCTGGGCCGGTCGGAGGCGCGCTGGGTGCTGCCGCTCGATGGCTGGGCCTGTTTCACGGCGGAGGCCTGGCAGGCGTTCGTGGACGCGGTACGGGCCCGGGATGATGTGTTCTATGCCTTCATCCCCCTGGCGCGCCTCTCCGACAACGCCCAGCTTGAAACACCCGAACGGCTGCCGCCCGCCGACGATGAACCCCAGATTGCCTTTCGCAGCGATGCTCCTGATCGTTTCGACGAGCGGCGGCGCTACGGCAACTGGAACAAGGTCGATCTGCTGCGGCGGCTGGGCATGCCCGGTCCCTGGCACCGCTGGGTGCCTGCCGCCTGGGACACCATGGAACCGCTGGAGACTCATGCGCCGGGCAGCTTCTGCCTGTGCAGCCAGGTCTATCGGCTGGCCTCCGGCGCAGCGCCCGAGATCGAGAAGGACAGCGACACGCGCCATCTGGCGCGCTTCCGCGGCGTCGGCCGTCTGGCTGCGCGGCTGGAGCGCAACCTTCTGGCGCGCGCCCATGGCGCCCGGGGCTGTGAGCACGCCGTGCTGCGCCAGGGACAGCGTGTGCCGGACGCAGCGGCGTTGTCGGAGCTGCTGGCACAGGCCGATGCCCTTGCCGGCGAGCCGATGCCCATGATGGGCGGCAGAGCCGCCGGCCCCGCCGGCGCCGGGCGTCTGGATTTCGTCAGCGGCTACGGGTCCGGCGAGCGCTCCGGGCCGGATGATGCGGCTGGACAGCTTTCCGATCTCGCCACGTTGCGTCAGGGATTGCGTCGCGCTGCGATCCTTGCTGCCGGGGGGATCCATGGCGGCAACCGGGACCATCAGGCGCGTGCGGCCGACGTGCTGCATGCCTGGTTCGCCGATCCCGCCACGGCGATGACGCCCCATGCCCGCTTCGCCCGGCACGTTCCCGAGAGGCCCGGCTGGGCCAATCCGGCCGGCTGGCTCGACCTTCGCGATCTCTGGCTGCTGCCGGCGCTGTGCCGTTCCCTGGTGGTCGCCGGGGCGCTGCCGCTTTCCGCGCGGGAGGCCATACGCGTTTGGGCCGGGCAGCTGCACGATGCCCTCAGCGACACCGAGCAGGGCACGGCGGCCTATCAGGCGGCGGACCACACCGGCACATGGACCCATCTGCTGCGCCTGTCGCTGGGTCTGTTTCTGGGGCGCTACCAGCAAGCCTCGAGCGACCTCGGCGGTGCCACCCTGCGCCTGGCGGCCCAATGCGCGCCCGACGGCAGTCAGCCTGCGGAGCTGGCAGGGGAGCGACCGTTGTACGGCAGCCTGTTCAACCTGTCGGCGTGGACGCTTCTGGCTGCGCTCGGTCGTTCCAACGGCGTCGATCTGTGGCGTTACTCGGGGGTCGACGGCGAATCCATCTGCCGCATGACGGCCTATATCGCCGGTCGGCAGGGAACGTTCGCGGAGGCCGCGGACGATCCCGGCTACTGGTCGGCATGGATCGGCGCGCTCTGCCTGCTGGCGCCCGCGGATGCTGCAGACCGCGATCTGCTGCCTGCGCCCACAGCGGCGTGTCGCAGATGGCGCGATGATCCCGGTTGGGGCCTGCCGCCGGCATGGCCGGTGTTCCTTGGCCCGCACGCGGGCTGAGCAAAAAAGAACGGCGCGGCGTACCAGGGCACGCCGCGCCGCCTTGTCCGAAGACGGCTGCTAGAAGCCGGCCTTCACTTCCTCGAAAGCGTCGATGTAGCGCTGGCGCACATCGGGGTCGATCTCGGCAAAGAAGATGCCGTCGGCAAACAGCGCGGCGGGCGAGCTGATGCCCAGCTCCACCAGCCGCTCGGGCGCGACCAGTTCGGCCGACTTGCTGTTGGCATGACCGTAGCCGTAGTTGTCGATCAGCCAGGCGCCGACCTCCGGCTCCAGCATGGCGTTGATCAGGTCGTAGGCAGCCTCCTTGTCGCCGGGGCCGTCCTTGATCATGACCATGCCGCAGAACCAGGTGAAGATGCCTTCCTTCGGGTTCATGTATGCGACCGGCAGGCCCTGATTCTTCAGGTTCACCACCGCGTCGTTCCAGGCATAGGCCGCGACCAGCTCGCCCGAGGCAAGCGCCTGCTCCACCGCCGACTGGTCGGTCCAGTAGAACAGCAGCAGGTCGCGCTGCTTGGTCAGCAGCTCCTTGGCGCGCGCCAGTTCCTCGTCGGTCATGTGGAAGATGTCCTGCGCGCCGGCCACAAGGCCCGCGACCAGGACCGCGCCGTCGACCGAATCAAAGGTCGCCAGCTTGCCGGCGTAACGCTCGTCCCAGAGGATTTCCCAGGTGGGGTTCTCCTGATAGGCGGGATCAACGAGGTCGGTGCGGTAGAGCACGGAGGCATTGCCCCAGTCGAAGGGCACCTGCCAGATGCCTTCCTCGGTCTGCACGCCGTCGGTGTTCTTCAGCTCCGGCCAGACATCGTCCCAGGCGGTGATGCGGCTGGGGTCCATGGGCTCGATCAGGCCGGCATCGCGGAAACGGCCCAACGTCACCTTGCAGGGATGGGCGACATCGGGTCGGTAGCCCGCGCGGACCTTCGAGAAGGCCTCCTCGTCCTCGCCGAACAGCGAATAGGCGGGCGGACCGCCGTATTTCTGGATGTAGGCCGGGGCGAATTCGGGAATGTCGTAGCCGGCCCAGGTGAAGTAGGTGACCTCGCCCTCTGCACGCGCGTAGTTCGCGGTGCCCGGGAAGGTCGCGAGGCCAAGCCCTGCGCCGGCCATCGCGGCGTGGATTTCGCGGCGGGTGGCGCCGCGAGCCTGAATCTTCTCGATCAGCTTGTGGAGTTTCATGGGGTTCTCCTTGTCGTCCTTGGCTTTCGGGCGGCGGTACGCTACCCGGGCGTGCCGGTGGTTTGATCGGCGTTGCCAAGGCTCTTCTGCGTCGGTCCGGCCGAGTTAAGCCCGCCCGTCCCGAGTCTTCAAGGTGTCGGACGAACAATCAGGTCAGCCCGCATTGTCCGCCCCGAACAGGCGTTGCACCGTTTCGGGCGAAGTACGCAGGCCGTGGCGGGTGAACATGTGCAGGTGCGGGCCGACGTGGATCTCGGCAATGGCGCCGGGCACATCGGCGAAGCGGTCCCGGTAGCGCTCAGCGACAAAGAACGCGTTCGTGCCCGCATGGGCATTGCAGCACACCAGCATGTAGCCGTGCGTTGCGAACAGGTCGGCGAAGCTGCACAGCGATGCCCCGAAATGGTCATCGCCCTTCCAGCGACGGGTGTCGCTGTAGGCGACCGAGAAGCGCACGGGCGGAGGAAACTTTGCATTGTATTCGACGATGAACAGGGCGGGCTCCAGGCCCCCCTCCAGCAGTCGGGCGACAAAGTGCAGGTCGTTGCCGTCGAGATCGCAGGAGACAATGTCCGGTTCACCCTGACCCAGTTCGGCAAGGCCCTCGCGGGTCAGGTTCAGGATGTTGTCCCGCGTGATCTGCGCCTGGCGGAAGCACAGCCT
>CALLQH010000406.1 GCA_938014945.1 uncultured bacterium
GAACTGGCCGCTGCCGCCGCGGTGGCGGTGCTGGCCTCGTTCATCAGCGGTTTTGCCGGCTTCGGCCTCAACCTGGTGATGACGCCGATCCTCGCCCTGCTCTTTTCGCCGATCGAGGCGATCCCGGTCATCACCGTGCTGGGCCTCGTCAATGTCGTGCGCATGCTGGGCGGCACCTGGCGTCACATGGACAAGCGCGAGGTTGTCATCATGGGGCTGACCTCGATCCTGACGGTGCCGCTGGGCGCCTGGATTCTCAGCAACGTCGATGCAGGGATGATGAAACGGGTGATCGCCGGCGTCGTCCTGCTCTTCACCCTGATCCTGCTGCTGGGCTGGCGTTACCGCGGCCCGCGCAACACGGCGACCCATGTCGGTGTGGGCATGCTTTCGGGGGTGCTCAACAGCGGTGTCGGCATTGGCGGCCCGCCGGTGGTGCTCTACCAGCTTGCGCGCACGGGCGATCCCTCGGTGGGGCGCGCCAACCTGGTCGGCTTCTTCGCCATCCTCGCGATGGTCACGATCGTCACCTTCCTCTTCAGTGGCGCGCTCGACGTCAGGGCGGGTGCGCGCGCGGGGCTGCTGGCGCCCTTCGTGCTGCTGGGCACCTGGCTCGGCATGAAGATGTTCCATCCGCGCAGCGCGCCGTTTTACCGGCGCATCGTGCTGGGCTTCCTGCTCTGCGTCTCGGTGATGATCGTGGTGCTGGGCTAGAGGCCGCCGGCGAAGCCCTTACCCATCTTCCTTGCCTCGGCGATCATCTCGGCCGGGCGGTCGCCGCCGTCGACGGAGTGGTGCAGGTATTCGAAGCGGGCGTCGGGAATGCCGCAGTAGTTCATGATGCCGACCACCTGCTGGGTCTCGATGGCGGTGTCGTAGCCGCGCTTGGCGTAGGTCGGGGCATCCGAGGCGGAGAGGCCGATAAGCAGCGCCTGCTTCATCTTCAGTGCGCCGGTGCCATAGGCCCAGTCCTTGTTGAACACCCGGTCGATCCAGCCCTTGGCCATGGCCGGGAAGGACCACCACCAGATCGGGAAGACCATGATCAGGGCGTCGTTGCGCTCGATGCGCGCCATCTCGGCCTGGACCTCTGCCGAATAGGTCTTGTCGGTGCGCCCCCAGTCGGGCTCGTCGGCCTCATAGAGCGCCGGATCGAACTTCTCGCCGTAGAGATCGGCAAGTTCGGGCTCGTGGCCGGCTTCCTTCAGGCCCTCGATCACCGCATCGGCGATCTGGCCGGTCAGCGAATCCCGGCGCGGATGGGTCAGAACGACGAGAACCTTCATGAATGCCCCCTCGGCAATGGTGATGCCGCCACCCTATTCGGCGGCAGGCCGTAAATCCAAGCTGCGCATCGTGCGGTCGATCCAGAGGCGCGTCAGCTTTTCCTGCACGCCGTTCTGGGCCAGGCGATCGGCCAGGCCCGGGAAGTCGACGCAGTCGAGCTTCTGGTCCTGGTTGAAGCACGAGAACACCGGCGGCCGCCGCTCGCCCGTCACGGGATCGACCTGGGGCTGCAGGCACTGGGCGCAGATCTCCTTCATCATGCACTGCATGGGGCTGTTGATGCTGCCGATGGCGACATGGCCGGGCTTCAGGTGCGGTGCCAGGACGCCGAAGCGCGCGGCCTTCACCGCCGCCATCATGCGGTCCGAGCCGATGGCGACGATGCGGTCGACCTCGGAAAGGTCGATGGGCTTCTCGCCCAGGCGCCCGTCCTGATAGGCCAGAAGCGCATCGACGATGTTGGCGACCGTGGCGCTGTCCTGGGGACGGCCCGGTGCGAAACCCGGTGCCTCGTCGCAGGCCCAGACGATGACGTCGGCCGCGGCCTCGATCTCGGGCACCTTGTAGCGGTCCTCGACCTTGCGGTAGCCCGCGACGTAGAGCACGCGGCAGCCGGCCTCGCGCATCGCCTTGCCGATGGAAAAGAGCACGGCGTTGCCGAGGCCGCCGCCGATCAGCAGCACGGTCTCGCCCTTCTCGATCTCGGTCGGCGTGCCCGTGGGGCCCATCAGGATCACCGGCTCGCCCGGCGCCAGCCCCGCCATCAGGTCCGACGAACCGCCCATCTCCAGGCCGATGACCGAAACCTGGCGGCCCGGCACCGGGATCGAGGCGCCGGTCATGGCGAGCGGCTCCATGGCGAGCAGGGTGCCGTCGGCGCCGCGGCGGGCGGCGCGTTCGTAGTTCTGCAGGCGGTAGAACTGGCCGGGCTCGAAACGCGCGGCGGCGGCCGGCGCCTCCACCACGACCTCCACGATGGTCGGCGTCAGCCGCTCGACGCGCACGACACGGGCGATCAGCCGGTCGTCGAGTGCCGCAAAGAAGGCGGCATCGTCGCCCGCCTCCGCTTCGCCCAGGCGGCCAAGAAGCTGCGTGATCACGGGATAGGCGCGCTTGGTGCCGCCCATCGCCTTCACGACATTGCCCGCGAACGAGGGATGCAGGTCGCCGTGGAAGCTGACGCCGCGGCCGTCTTCGGCAAGGTGCATCAGGATGTGGGTCTCGGCGGGCTTGGCCAGGTGCTCGGGCTTCACCGGATTGCCGTCGAGGTCGAAGGCCTGGAAGTGCTTGCCGTCGAGGCCGAGATGGCCGGGGTCCTCGCGCGCAAGCACCGTGTTGGGCTGGGTGCCGGCGGCAACCAGCACGGCGCGTGCGGGCAGGGTGTGTTCGCTGCCTAGCGCGTCGGTCATCACGATTGCCTGCGCGCTGCCGCGGCGATCGACCTCGATACGCAGCGGCGAGAGGCCCGGCGCGATGCGGATGCCCTCTTCCAGCGCCAGTGCCACTTCCTCGTGGTTGAGGCGGTAGCTCGGCGCATCCTCCAGGCCGCGGCGATAGGCCATGGTGACGCCGCCCCAGCTGTTGAGCAGCGAGAGCAGATTGGGCTCGCGTCCTTCCCGTGCGGCGGCCTCGCGCTCGGCGCGGATGGCGCGGCCGTGTTCGAGGAAGGTCTCGCCCGCCTCGCGTTCCTCGTCGGTCCAGGCGGCGCGCACCGCGGCCTCGCCGCGCTCGGCAACGAGCGTCTCGAAGCGGGCGAGGAACTTCTCGACCTGCACGGGGTAGTAGGCGAGCGCCTCGGTCGCGGTGTCGATGGCGGTGAGGCCGCCGCCGATGACGACGGCGGGCAGGCGAAGCTGCAGATTGGCGATGGAGCTTTCGCGCGCCGCGCCGGTGAGCTGCAGGGCCATCAGGAAGTCGGAAGCCATGCGCACGCCGCGCGCCAGGGCGTGGTCCATGTCGATATAGGTCGGCCGCCCCGCGCCTGCGCAATGGGCGATGTGATCGAAGCCTGCTGCCAGCGCATCCTCGATGGTCAGCGTGCCGCCGAAGCGGATGCCGCCGTACATGCGGAAGCTCGACCGCCGCTCGATCTGCAGGCGCACGAACTTCAGGTTGTTCTTGTTCCAGCGCACGGTGATGCCGTACTCGGCTACGCCCCCGAAACCTGCCATGACGCGGTCGTCGAGCGGCTCGGTCAGTTCCTCGATGTCGCGGATCGGGCGGAAGGGGTGGCGCCTGCCGTGGCGGTCGATGCCGGAGATCTCGCGGTCCAGCGGCTCGATCTTCAGGCCGTCGACGGCGACCACGGTGTGGCCGTCGTTGATCAGGTGGTGGGCAAGGTTGAAGCCCGCCGGGCCGGTGCCCACGATCAGCACCCTGCGGCCCGTCGCCGGGCGCGGCAGGGGGCGCTCCAGGTTGAGCGGATTCCAGCGGCTGAGCAGGCTGTAGATCTCGAAGCCCCAGGGCAGGCCGAGCACGTCCTTAAGGGTGCGCGTCTCGATCTGGGGAATGTCGACGGGCTGCTGCTTCTGGTAGATGCAGGCCTTCATGCAGTCGTTGCAGATGCGGTGGCCCGTGGCGGCGCAGAGGGGATTGTCGACCATGGCGACGGCCAGTGCCGCCAGCCCGTGGCCCTGCGCCTTCAGCATGTTCATCTCGGAGATCTTCTCGTCCAGCGGGCAGCCCGCCAGCGTGACGGCCGTGCTGCTGGTCTTGAACCTGCCGTCCTTCTCCTTCAGGCCCTTGGAACAGCTGTCCTTGCCCTGGTTGTGGCAGAAGATGCAGTAGTTGGCCTGGTCGAGCGCGCCCTCCAGGTCCATGCCGTGGTCGGTCAGCGCGAAGCCCTCGCGCAGGCGCAGGTGATGGGCCGGCGCCTTCAGCATGGTGACGCCTTCGACCACCTCCGTATCGACCTCGACCAGGTGATCGGGGTCGATCTTCTCGGGCAGATGGAACAGCGGGCTCTTGCGGTAGCGCTGTTTGCCGTCCTCCGAAAGGGTTGCCCAGGCGGCAAAACGTGCGGCGGCGGCAAGCTTGTCGGCGTTGGCCTCCTCGTCCTCCAGCCAGCCCATGACGGCGCGCGCGAAGGAGAGTTCGTCGAGCGTCGTGCCGATCAGGGCCTCGACCTCGCGGCGCAGGGCCGCGCCGTCGGCGGCGGCCAGTTCGTCGGGCTTGAAGGCCTTGGCGGCGCGGCGGCGCACGAACTGCAGCTTGCAGACATAGATCGGGTTCAGGCGGTCGCGCTCGGCGCGCCGCTGCGCGACCTCGGCCTCGATGCCGAAGAGCTCGGCGACAAAGCCTTCCACCACCGCGCCCAGATCGGTCAGCAGTTCGGAATGGGCCTTGTCCTCCAGCGCATCCGGGTCGGCGCGCCCGGCCATCAGCCGGTTGAAGAGGTCGGTGTCGGCACCTTTCAGGTGATCGACAAAGGCCGCATCGAGACGCACCAGGCCGTCTCGGCTGTACAGATCCTCGAAGGAGAGGCCGTGGGCCAGGGTAAGGTCGGACATGGCATTCCAGTTAGATGGGCCAAGAAGATTGGCGCGGCGCCGTGCGCCCGGGGGCCGCGGCGTTATAGCCGATCAACGGGAGGGGGCAACCGGGGCGGCTTCGCGCGCGGGCGGCTCGGGCGGGCTCTCCAGGGTGTGGATGCCGCACTCGACCTTGCCCGTGCCGGCCCAGCGGCCGTCGCGCTCGTCCTCCAGCGCCTCTACCGGGCGCGTGCAGGGCGCGCAGCCGATGGAAAGATAACCCTGCGCCAGCAGCGGGTGCCTGGGCAGGCCGCGCCGGGCGATCAGGCCGAAGACATCCTGCTTGGTCCAGGTCGCCAGCGGGTTGATCTTCACCCAGCCGTCGGAGGCCTCGATGGGCTTCAGCGCATCGCGCAGGCCGCCCTGGTAACGCTTGCGGCCGGTGATCCAGGCGCCATAGGGCGTCACAGCCTGGACCAGCGGCACGACCTTGCGCACGAAGCAGCAGGCATCGGGCTGCTTCTGCCACAGGTCGCCCGGCGTGTCGGCGGCCGCGACCTCCAGGATGTCGGGCCGGGCGATGCGCACGTTGGTGAGGCCCAGGTGCTCGGCGACGGTGTCGCGGTAGGCGACCGTCTCGGGAAACAGCTTGCCGGTGTCGAGGAAGATCACCGGCACGGCCGGATCGATCTCGGCGGCCAGCGCCAGCAGCGCGACCGCCTCGGCCCCGAAGGAGGAGGCGATGGCGATGTCGCCGGCGAATTCGTCCTCGATCATGACGCGCAGCAGGTCGGAGGCTTCCAGATGGCCGTATGCGGCGGCCAGTTCCGCGGCGCGCGCGCGGGCGCGCACGCTGCGACGGTGGCGCCAGTCGTTCAGCTCAGCCATTTGCGGTCCTCCACGTAACGGTCGGTGCGCTGCTTGACGGTCGCCATGTCGGCACCCTCCTCGCGCCAGCCGGCGCGGGCATCGGCGATCTCCTCGATGCGCCCGCCCCATTCCGGGCCGAACAGACGCTCGAGATGACGGCGCAGCAGACCGGCCAGCCCCGGCGCCCGGCCGCCGGTGGAAATGGCGAGCGTCAGGTCGCCTCGGCGCAGCACGGCGGGCAGGTGGAAGTCGCAGAAGGCGGGCCGGTCCTCGACGTTGACCAGAACCTTGAGCGCGCGGCAGCGCTCGGCGATGGCGCGCTCCTCGGCTGGCTCCAGGCCCGCGGCCAGCACCAGGTCGGCCTCGGCCAGTTCGCTGTTGTCGGGCAGGCGGGCGACCAGGCGCGCGCCCGCGGCGGCGGCCAGCACCGGGCCGGGGGCATCGGAATAGACGGAAAGGCGGGCCGCACCCGCGGCCTCCAGCGTCTTGATCTTGCGCGCCGCGGCGGCACCGCGCCCGGCGACCAGCACCTTCAGGCGCGCCATGTCGAGCTGCACGGGCAGCATCACAACCACCCCGCGATGCGCCGGGCCAGCGCCAGCCGGCAAGCCAGCCGGCGCGCGCGCCGGGTCGACAGGCCGTCCAGACCGGACGGCACAAGACCATACCGGGATTGGGGGCATGACAGGGTCGGGAACATGGCGGTCTCCGCAGGCTCGGGCGTCTCGGGCGGCGCCGGATCGGCCGTGGCTGCGGGGCTATGCGGGTGATCGAAGGGCAAAAAAATGCCGCCCGATCACAAGGATGGGCGGTCGCCCATCGCTTTAGCCGCATTTTTATAGCGCCCGCAAGCTGAGGGTCAAATCGGCGCTTCGGGCTCAATATGTGAAACGTGCGGGGCAGCGGCAAGCGAGAAAACCTAGGCAATGGATTAGCTATGCTTATGCGGGGCTCTCACCGTGGCTTGCGGGCCGCCCGCTTGCTGCACCCTCCGGTCCTCTTTAGGCTCCACGGTTCCATTCGCCAGAGAGGTCACTGCCCATGGCGCCCGATGCCGCCACCCTGCCTGCCGATGCGCCCCGCGTCCTGCTGCCCGGCCTGCGTGTGCTGCCGCCGGGCGTGGAGCGGTTCGTGGTTGCGGGCGGCGGCTCCCTCACCCTGCCGGTCTTCGCCGGCGACCGGCTGGAGGTGATCGACCGCGAGGGCCGCCAGGCTTGCGAGATCGTCGCCATGACGGCGGACGGGCGGGAAGCGCCGGGCCTGATCGGCGCTTCCGACCAGGGGCCTGCCGAGGGCTTGCGTGCCATGCTCGCCCAGGGCGAACATGAAGCCGAAGCGCTGCTCGCCGCACTTGCCCACCGCGGCATGCCGTCGCGCTTCGAGCGTGCCACGTATCTGTTCGGCGGCGATTCGCCCGCAGGTTCGCGCCAGGGCTTTGCGGTGGAGGGCGACGGCATCGTCGTGATCGCCGCCCCCGGCGAGGCCATGGCCGTGGGCGAACACGCCACGCTGACGCCGCTGGAGGTCTTCGTCACCCGCGCCAACCCTTCCGCGGCGGCCAACGCCGCCCTGCCCGCGCCGCTTGCCGAGCCACGCTACGAGTTCCGCGTCGCCGCGGGCACCGCGCATGCCTACGAGGTGGCCGCGGGCGAATACATCCAGATCGTCGATATCGAGGGGCGGGAGTGTTCGGACTTCCAGGCCTTCAATCTCGACCAGCTCGAAAAGGGCATCGAGCGCGACATCGACCCCACCGCGACGCGCACCCTGATGGGTGCGGCCTATCCGCTTCCCGGCCTCCATTCCAAGTACTGGGACAACGATCTGCAGCCGACCCTGGAGCTGATCCAGGACACGGTCGGGCGCCACGACACCTTCGGGTTCGCATGCACGCCGAAGTACTACGACGACATCGGTTATCCCGGTCACGTCAACTGCACGGCCAACTTCAACGCGGCGCTTGCCCCCTGGGGCGTGAAGCCGCGCGGCGGCTGGCAGGCGATCAACTTCTTCTACAACACCAATCTCGACGCCCATAACCAGCTCTATCTGGACGACCCCTGGTCGCGGCCGGGCGATCATGTGCTGGTGAAGGCGCTCTCCAACATGGTGGCGGTCAGTTCGGCCTGCCCGGACGACATCAGCGCGGCCAACGGCTGGAACCCCACCGACATCCTGGTGCGCGTCTATCGCCCCGAAAACCTCTTCTCCAAATCGATTGCGTTCAGAGCCATGCCCGACTCCGATCCCCAGACGACCAAGGAGACCGGGTTCCATCCCCGCACCTCCGCGCTGACCCGTAACTTCGTCGAGTACAACGGCTACTGGATGGCCGCGTCCTATCCCAAACACGGCAAGATCGACGAGTACTGGGCGGCCCGCGAGGGCGTCATCGCCATGGACCTCTCGGCCCTGCGCAAGTTCGAGGTGACAGGCCCCGATGCCGAGGAACTGCTGCAGCGCACGCTGACGCGCAACGTGCGCAAGCTGGGCGTCGGCCAGGTCGTCTATTCGGCGCTGTGTTACGAACACGGCGGCATGATCGACGACGGCACCCTGCTGCGCATGTCCGACACCAACTTCCGCTGGGTCGGCGGCACCGACTTCGGTGGTGAATGGATGCGCCAGAAGGCCGCCGAATGGGGCCTGCGCGCCTGGGTCCGCAACTCCACCGACCAGCTCAACAATCTCTCGGTCCAGGGCCCCAGGAGCCGCGAGGTGCTGAAGGACATCATCTGGACGCCGCCCGCCCAGCCGACCCTGGAGGAGATCGAGTGGTTCCGCTTCACGGTCGGGCGCATCGGCGATCACAACGGCGTGCCGGTCGTCGTCTCGCGCACCGGCTACACCGGTGAGCTGGGCTACGAGGTCTGGTGCCATCCCCGCCATGCGCCGGAGGTCTGGGATGCGGTCTTCGAGGCGGGCGCGCCCCACGGCATCGTGCCCCTGGGCATGGAGGCGCTCGACATGCTGCGCATCGAGGCGGGCCTCGTCTTTGCGGGGCAGGAGTTCGACGATTCCACCGATCCCTTCGAGGCGGGCGTCGGCTTCACCGTGCCGCTGAAGACGAAGGATGAGGATTTCATCGGCCGCGAGGCGCTGATCGAGCGCAAGGCCCACCCGCGCCACAAGCTGGTCGGCCTGGAACTGGCGGGCGGCGAGCCCGCGGCCCACGGCGACTGCGTCCACGTCGGGCGCGCCCAGGTCGGCGTCGTCACCTCGGCCATGAAGTCGCCGGTGCTGAAGAAGAACATCGCGCTCTGCCGCATGGACGTGACCCACGCCGAACCGGGCACAGAGGTCGAGGTCGGCAAGCTCGACGGCCACCAGAAGCGCATCCCTGCCGTGGTGGTTCCCTTCCCCTTCTACGACCCGAAGAAGGAACGGCCGCGCTCCTGAGGGACAGAAAGAACGCGGGAACAACACCCCATCGTGTGCGTTGTTGGTGACGACGCGGACGTCGCTGTCCGCATTTTGTCGAACCACAGGAGTCGCATCATGCTGACCAACGCCATGCTCAAGAAGTCGCTTTTTGCCCTGCTGCTCGCCACCTTCGCGCTGGGCAGCCTGGGTTCGCTCAACGCCTGCAGCACGGCCTCGGGCTTTGGCCAGGATGTCGAGGATACGGGCGAGTACATCGAGGAAAAGGCCGACGACGCGACCTGATCGCCTGGCCGGCGTCCGGTGTGAGGCCGGATGGATGGACTGATCGCCGACATGACGGGCACGGCACTGCCGCTGCCCGTCATTGCGTTGCGCCTGGCAGTGGCCTGCGTGCTGGGCGGCCTGATCGGCCTGGAGCGTGAGTTTCGTCACAAGCCGGCCGGCCTGCGCACCCACATCATGGTGGCACTTGCCGCCGCCGCCTTCACGATCGTGACCTTCGAGGTCTATGAGGCCCACTACAACGACAGCGCGGCCAATTCGGACCCGCTGCGCCTGGTCGAGGCTATCGTTTCCGGCGTCGCCTTCCTGGGTGCGGGCGCCATCATCCGCGGCCGCGGCGGTGTCGAGGGCATCACCACCGGCACCGGCATCTGGGTCGCCGGCGCCGTGGGGTTCGCCTGCGGTTTCGGCTACATCGTGATCGCCGCCATGGTCACGGTGCTCTCCCTGATCGTGCTCGCCGTCATCGGCCGCGTCAGCCACGACCTCGCCGACGGCGACTGAGACCCGCTCTCAGCTCACGAAAAAGGGCCGATCCCCTGGGGACCGGCCCTTGTCGTTTGCGCCGTGCGCCGCGGTTATTCGGCCGCGGCGGCCTTGGCTTCCGAAAGCAGGCGCTCGGCCAGGGCCTTCTTCTGGCCCGCGTCCATCTTCTTGACCTCGTTGTCGATCGCGCGCTCGTTGATCGCGGTGTTCCAGTAGTCGAGCGACTCGAAGCCGAGCAGGGCGTGCTTGCCGACGAACTGGCGCAGCACCTCGTTGGTCGGGCCCATGACCCAGCCGGCCTTGGCGTCGCGCAGCAGGCGCTCCATGCCCAGGCCCGCCTTGTAGGCAGTGCCGCCGCAGGCATGCAGCATCTTGTCGGAGACCTGGTGCACGTTCTTGGCCGCCTGGAACTTGACCTGCCAGAGCTGGTTGAGCAGGGCCGAACGGGGCGCGGCGGTGAGGTCCTTGTGGATCGACCAGTCGCAGTTGTTGGTCAGGTCGTCCATGGCCTTGGCCATGCCGAAGGTCATCATGCGGCTGGCGTTGGTGCCGATGATCGCCTCGCCGACATAGTCCTGGATGGTCGGGTAGTCGCAGACGCGCAGGCCGACGTCGACGTGCTTCTTGCGCGTGGTGTGTTTCTTGGCGAGGTCGATCATCGCCATGGCGATGCCGTTCCAGGCGCAGGACGAGTTGGTCAGGAAGAAGGGATCGACCGTCTCGTCGTTCGACAGGGCGCCGTCGCCCTTGGGGCCGACCAGGCGGTTCGACGGGATCTTCACGCCGTCGACCAGCAGGGCGCCCGACTGGTTGCCGCGCATGCCCATGCCGTCCCAGCCGGTGACGTCGGCCTGAACCTCGTCGGCCATGATCAGCCAGACCGAAAGGTCCGAGAAGTCGCCGCCGAAGTCGGGGCTGGTGGTCTGCACGATGTACCAGTCGGCAAAACCGCCCGAGGTCGTCCAGGAGGCCTTCTTGGTCACCTTCCAGCCATCGCCGTCCTTCTCGGCGCCCGAGGAGATCGGGTACCAGAAGTGCGAGCCGGTCTCGGGATCGGAATAGGAGAGGGTGCCGATCAGCACGTCCTTGTCGAGGCGCGAGAGGATGTCCTTCAGGGCGTCGTTCTCGTGATAGCGCAGCAGGGCGGCCGAGCAGGCGCCGTAGTGCATGGTCAGGCACATGGCGGTCGAGGGACAGCCGTAACGCGCCACGGTCTCCACCACCATCGCCATGGCGACGTGGCTCTCGCCCATGCCGCCCAGCTCTTTCGGCACCACGATGCCGAGCAGGCCCATGGAGGCCAGCGCCTCGAAGTTCTTGCGCGGGAAGATGTAGCCCTTGTCCGACTCGAGCGCGTTGACGCTCAGCGTCGTGCGGCAGAGCTCGATCAGGTCCTTCTGGATCTTCTTCTGGTTCTCGGTGAGGAAGAACTGCGGATCGTATTCGTAGCCGATGCCCCAGTATTCCTCATCGCCCCACATTTTCGTGTCACTCATGGCCTGGTCTCCCGTGCGTGCTGTCCCTGTTGCCTTGCCCTGATTCGGCATGGCTTGGATGAAAAGCTAGCCCTGCCTTACGCCTTACGCAACTTGCGGTGCGGTCCTGTTTCGCACCAATTCTAGACCAATTCTGCGGTGGCTGGACCGCTCCGGCCCATTGCTGCGGTACGGTGCGCGCGGCTTTGCTGCTGCGAGGCGTGGCAAAGGTCCTGATCGCCGTGCCCGGCGCGGTCAATTGGTTGGCCATGGGCGAGAAGTATGCATCGCTACAAATCGTTGTCCTAGGGTGGCGCCGGTCGCCTTTGAGGCGGCCGCGTTCTCGGGGCGGGGTGCAATTCCCCACCGGCGGTGATGGCCAGATCCTGCAAAGGTTCCCGGCACAAGCCCGCGAGCGCCCGTCACGGCTGTGACGGGGTCAGCAGATTTCGGTGCGATTCCGAAGCCGACGGTCACAGTCCGGATGGAAGAGAGCGGAAAGGCCGATGCCGCGCGTCAGACGTGCCGGCATGTGCCCTGCCGTCGCCCTGATCTTGGCAACCCTCGTTGAGGAAACAACCATGGATCAGAGTCCCACGATCGTTAACACGAACCACCACGAGGCCGGCCCTGCCGGTCCCGATGCCGGCACGCGCCTGCGCATCGCCTTCATCCAGGCCTGCTGGCACCGCGACATCGTCGACCGCTGCCGCGAAGGCTTCCTTGCCGAATGGCAGGCGCGCGGCAGGGATGCCGGTGAAATCGAAGTGCACGAAGTCCCGGGCAGCTTCGAGATTCCCCTGCTTGCCCAGCATCTCACCGCCAGCGGCCGCTGGGACGCGGTGGTCGCGACGGGTTTCATCGTCGACGGCGGCATCTACCGCCACGACTTCGTCGCCCGCGCCGTGATCGACGGCCTCATGCGCGTCCAGCTCGACAGCCAAGTGCCGGTGCTCTCGGCGGTGCTCACACCTCATGCCTTCCATGAGCATGACGTGCACCGCGGCTTCTTCGCCGAGCACTTCGTGACCAAGGGCAGGGAGGCCGCGACGGCGTGCCTTGCCACGGTCGCCATGCTCGACCGGGTGAAGATGGCGGCGTGAGCCGGCTGCGCCGCCTGTCTGGCTCGGTGCGAGGCAGGCGGGCGGCGTATCGCCTTCACAGGGCGCGGGCGCGCTTGCCGGTTTCGGGATCGATGCGGTGCAGGATGTCGATGATCTGGTAGGGCAGGCGCAGGTCCTCCAGCACCTGATGGCCGTCGGCCACCGGATCGAAGACCATGGTGCGGGCCGATACCGGCTCGAAGAAGGCGCGCGTGTCGGGTACGGCGACCAGCAGGCGGCCCCAGGCGAAACCGGCCTGCCAGGCGGCATCGCCAAGGTGGTGGGCAAGATGCTCCAGCGCCTGGCGCAGGCCCGGCGTGAGCAGGGCGCGGGCGCTTTCCTCGTCGTCGGCAAAGATGTCGAAGCGGCGATGGAACATGGGATCGGTGCGCAGCACCACCGGTGCGCCGGGCGGCGTGCCCAGCAGCGCCGCGCCCGTCAGCGGGCGGCCTTCCTCATCGCGCCGGTGGGCGATGGAGATGCGGCCGGTGAAGACGTGGTCCGTGGCGATCTCCAGCAGCAGGCCGTGGAACAGGCGGCGCCGGCCCGGTCCGCGCAACTCGGCCTCGATCAGACGGAAGCCCATGTCGCGGTAGCGGCCCTGGAAGTAGTCCTCGGTCAGTGCGCTGGCGAAGGCGGGCACCAGGCCGAGTTCGCCATGGTGGTCGAACTCGACACGTCTTGCCGTCACCCGCTGGTAGGTCAGGTCGCCGATGTGGGCGCAGGCCGCCGCGATCAGAAGCTCGCGCAGCGCCTTGCCGTCGATGTCGGTGCGTCGACGCAGCACGATGCCGCAGGCCAGCCCGCCCACGGCCAGAAGCGGCCCGAGGACGAGGCCGTAACCGCCCGCAAGCAGCGCGGCGACGCCAAGGAGCGGTCCCGCGAGGAGGAGCGCCGTGCCCAGCCGGCGGCGCCACAGCCACTGCGACCGTGCCCGCCGCCACTGCTCCTCCAGGGCGGGCAGGGCCGGTGCGACCATGCTCTGCCAGATCCCGGAAAAGCCCGCCTCGTGCCGGCCATCTTCGACGAAGGTCCAGGGTGTGCTTCCCGGTGCGTTCAAGGCGCGACAATCAGGGTGACGCCGGCCGCCTCAAGCGCCTCGGCGGCGGCCGGGGGCGGTATGCGGTCGGTGACAACGATGTCGATGTCGGCGAAGGCGGCGAATCGCACCGGTGCGCGGCGCGTGAACTTGCTGTGGTCGGCCACCACGATGGCGCGTTCGGCGTGGGCGATGACCGCGGCGGAAAACTCGCCCTCGGCGACATGGTGGTCCATCAGGCCGATCTCGGGATCGAGCGCGCCGACCGAAAGGATGGCGGTGTGGGCGTGGAAGCGCTCGATGGAGCGTATCGCCTCGTGGCCCAGCACGGCGCCGTCGTCGGCGCGCAGCTGGCCTCCCGCCATGTAGATGCGGTTGCCGGTGCCGGTCGCCAGAGCGCGCGCGATGTCGGTGCAGTTGGTGATGGCCATCAGGTCGTGATGGTCGGCCAGCGCCTGGGCGACATAGGTCGTCGTGGTGCCGGTATCGAGGATCAGGCTTTCGCCCGGGGCGATCAGCTCGGCGGTGGCCCGGGCAATGGCGCGCTTGGCCGATTCGCGTTCGCCCATGCGCTGGCGGAAGGCGGTCTCGCGCAGGGGATCGGGCAGGGCGACGCCGCCGTGGATCTTCCGCACCAGACCGCGCGCGGCCAGGCGCCGCACGTCGCGCCGGATGGTTTCGTCGGAGACGTTGAGCGTCTCGGCAAGATCGCCGATGGCGGCGATGCCCTTCTGCTCCACGGTCGCCACGATGGCGCTCTGGCGTTCGGTTGCGTGCATGCGTCCCCTCGGATCGAATGTGAGTTTATGTGGTTTTCTGTCAAACCAACATGGAAAAATGTGGAGTTATGTTGATTTGACTTGATTCCTTATCCGATTGGCGCTTTTGTCGATGGTGGCGGAGACCCGGGCATGGGTCGTTGCCGCCGGCAACAGGGGGACGACACGATGAAGAAGCTGTTTCGTAGGGCGGCCGCGGCGGGTGTGCTTGCGCTGGCCTTTGCCGCGCCGGCTGCTGCCGAGGCGCCCGAAAGCGACGAGCCGATCAAGCTGACGCTGCACGACTGGAGCGGCCAGTACATCACCACCACGATCATGGGCAACGTGCTGAAGTCCATGGGTTACAACGTCGAATACGTCCAGGCCGATTATCTGGCGCAGTTCGCCGGCATCGAGACCGGCGACCTGACCGCCGCCATGGAGCTGTGGGACACCACTGCCGCCGAGGCCCTGGCCGCGTCGGTCGCCACGGGCAACACCATCGACCTCGGCGAGACCGGCATGCAGGCCAAGGAAGAATGGTGGTACCCGATCTACATGAAGGAGCAGTGCCCGGGGCTGCCGGACTGGCAGGCGCTGAACGCATGCGCCGAACTCTTCGCCACGCCCGAGACCGGCTCGAAGGGCCGTTACCTGGGCGGGCCCGTGACCTGGGGCGGCTACGACGACGAGCGCGTCGAGGCCCTCGACATGGATTTCGAGGTCGTGCACGCCGGTACCGATGCCGCGCTCTTTGCCGAACTCGAATCCGCCTACCAGCGCCAGGCGCCGTTCCTCGGCTGGGTCTATGCGCCGCACTGGGCGCCGGCCAAGTACGAGGGCGAGTGGGTCGAATTCCCGCCCTATTCCGCCGAGTGCTACAACGACCCCTCGGTCGGCATCAATCCCGATATGGCCTACGACTGCGGCAAGCCGAGTGGTCTGGTACGCAAGGCCGGCTGGGCCGGCGGCGAAGCCGTCTGGCCGTGTGCCTATGAGGCGATCCGCGCCTTCACCATCGACAACGCGACCATGGGCCAGCTCGTCGCCGAGGTCGATCTCGAAGGCAAGTCGGTCGACGAGGTGGTCGATGCCTGGATGGCCGACAACGAGGCGACCTGGCAGTCCTGGACGGCCTGCGGAAGCTGATCGGTCGTTCTGACCGGCAACGACCTTCTCCCGATGCGGGAGAGGGATGGGTGAGGGGTCCGCGCGCCCGTGCGGGTGGACCGATGCGGACATCGGCATCGGCGCGCGGACTTCCTCCCAACCCTGCAGGCCCCGTCACATGGCATCCGTGACACGGGGCAGGGCCCCTCGTTTCTTTCATCCAGCGTCGAAACCGACCGCGCCATGACGCAACAAGCCAGGGAATGCGCGCCATGAACGGGCCCGTCAAACTCGCCTGCCGGGGCGTCTGGAAGCTGTTCGGCGATCATGCCGAACGGGTGCTGGCCGAGACCTCGGGCAAGCCCGACAGCGAGGCGCTTGCCGCCGCCGGCGTCATCGGCGCGGTGCGCGACGCCACGCTGGAGGTCCACGAAGGCGAGATCTTCATCATCATGGGCCTCTCGGGCTCGGGCAAGTCGACCCTGGTGCGCTGCCTCTCGCGCCTCATCGAGCCGACGGCCGGCGAGGTCCTGTTCGAGGGCCGTGACCTGCTCAAGGCCGACGAGCGCGAGCTGATGGACATCCGCCGTCACAAGATGGGCATGGTCTTCCAGCACTTCGCGCTGCTGCCCCATCTCTCCGTGCTGGGCAATGTCGCCTTCCCGCTGGAGATCCAGGGCGTCGACCGCGCCACCCGCGAGGCGCGCGCGGCCGAGATGATCGAGCTGGTCGGCCTCAAGGGGCGCGAGGACTATTACCCGCGCGAACTTTCGGGCGGCCAGCAGCAGCGCGTCGGCATCGCACGCAGCCTGGCCGTCGGCCCCGACATCTGGTTCCTGGACGAACCCTTCTCCGCACTCGATCCCCTGATCCGTCGCGAGATGCAGGACGAGTTCCTGCGCCTGCAGAGCGTGCTGAAGAAGACCATCGTCTTCATCACCCACGACTTCGACGAGGCCATTCGTCTGGCCGACCGCATCGCCATCATGCAGGACGGCGCGATCATCCAGACCGGCACGCCCGAGGAGGTCGTGACCCGTCCGGCGACCTCCTATGTCGCCGAGTTCACCCGCGACGTGCCGCGCGCCAAGGTCGTCTCGGCGGGCGTACTCGCCAGGCCCGGCACCCCCGGCCCCGTCGTCGTGCCCGCTTCCGCGCGCATCGGCGAAGTTGCCGCGAAGGTCTTCGACGAGGAGCAGCCGGTCGGCGTCGCCGATGCCGAAGGCACGCCCGTGGGCGTGCTCCACCGCCAGGACGTGCTCGACATCCTGCTCGGGCGGGAGCCCAGGCGTTGACCGCCGCCACCATCGCCGTTCCCCGTCCGCGCCGGCGTTCCCTTGGCGCCGCGCGTTACTGGCTCGCCGCGGCCGTACTGGCGGGTGTTTCGGTCGCCCTGTCGGACCGCTTGCCTGAATGGATGGTCGAGTATCCCCGGGCCTGGCGCATGCCCATCGAGAGTTCGATCAGCTCGGCGATGAAGTGGCTGATCAACGACGCGAACTTCGGTCTCTTCACCTTCCAGGAATTCACCCGCTCGATCTCCTGGTGTTTCAACTGGCTGCTCCAGGCCGCCTACGGTCTGCTCGCCCACGGCTTCACCATCGGCAAGGGCGAGGAGGCGATCCTCATCCCCCATGTCTCCTGGATCGCGCTGATCGCGGTGCTGGTGCTCTTTGCCCGCCGCGTCGGCGACCGCGGACTGGCGGTGTTCGTCGCCTTCTGCTTTGCCTATCTCGTGGTCTTCGGCCAGTGGGCAAGCGCCATGGTGACGCTGGCCTCGATCGTCATCTCCGTGCCCTTCGGCGTCGCCGCCGGGCTTCTCGTCGGCATCGCGGCCTATCGCAAGCCATGGGTCGAACGCGCGGTGACGCCGGTGCTGGACCTGATGCAGACCGTGCCGGTCTTTGCCTATCTGGTGCCGATCCTCTTCCTGTTCGGCTTCGGTCCCGTGGCGGCGATGATCGCGACGATGATCTACGCCGCCCCGCCCATGGTCCGCCTCACCGTGCTGGCACTCCGCGGCGTGCCCGAGGAGATCAAGGAATATGGCCGCATGGCCGGCTGCTCCCAGCGCCAGCACATGTGGAAGGTGATGGTACCGGCGGCCAAGTCCGGCCTGCTGGTCGGCCTCAACCAGGTCGTCATGCTCTCGCTCAACATGGTGATCATCGCGTCGATGATCGGCGCCGGCGGCCTCGGCTTCGACGTGCTGCACGCCCTTCGGCGTCTCGCCATCGGCGAGGGGCTGGAGGCGGGCATCGCCATCACCCTGCTTGCCATCGCGCTCGACCGACTGAGCCAGGCCGCCGCCACCGTGCCGCCGCCTGCACACGGCACGGTGCGTTCGGGTTCCTGGCTGATGCGCAACCGGCTGGCGGTGGCCGCGGTGGTCCTGCTGGCCCTTTCCATGGCCGCGGGCGCGGTGATCCCGTTCGTCGCCGACTATCCGGAGTCCCTGACGATCACCACGGGCAAGTTCTGGGACCATGTCGTGGAGTGGCTCAACATCAACCTCTACGACACGATCACGGTCGTGAAGACCTGGCTGCTGGTCAACATCATGCTGCCGATCAAGGGCTTCATGGTGGCGCTGCCCTGGCCGGTGCTGCTTGGCATCCTCGCCTTTGCCGGCTGGCGCCTGGGCGGCTGGCGGCTCGCCCTGCTGCCGCTGGCGCTGGGCGCATTCATCCTGCTCACGGGCAACTGGGAGAAGGCCATGATCACGGTCTATCTCTGCGGCCTTTCCGTCGTCATCGCAGCGCTGATCGGCATACCGCTGGGCATCTGGGCCGTCGCCAACCGGCGGCGCACACGCGCCACGCTCACCGTCATCGACACGCTGCAGACCCTGCCGTCCTTCGTGTACCTGATCCCGGTCATCATGCTGTTCAGCGTCGGCGACTTCTCCGCGATGATCGCGGTCGTCGCCTATGCGCTGGCGCCGGCGGTGCGTTACACCATCCACGGCCTCAACCAGGTGCCCGAGCACCTCGTCGAGGCGGGCCGCGCCCAGGGCTGCAGCCGCGCCCAGATGCTCTGGAAGGTGCGCCTGCCGCTTGCCATGCCGGAGATCATGCTGGGCCTCAACCAGACCATCATGATGGCGCTCTCCATGCTGGTCATCACGGCCCTGGTCGGCACCCGCGACCTCGGCCAGGAGGTCTTCTCCGCGCTTGCCAAGGCCGATACCGGCAAGGGCATCGTCGCCGGTCTCTGCGTCGCCTTCATCGCCATCACCGCCGACCGCCTGATCCAGGCCTGGAGCCGCAGGCGCAAGGCGCAGCTGGGAATTGCCTGATGACACAGGACCTGCACAAGGAAGCGCGCCGCAAGGCCGCCGCCCTCGCCATCTGGAAGGGCCCGGTGGAGCCCGAGCTGCTGGGTGCGGGCATCACCAACATCAACTTCAAGGTGGTCGACGGGGCTGAGGCCTATGTCGTGCGCATCGGCGGCGACATTCCCGAACACGGCATCTCGCGCCAGTCGGAAATCGCCAGCTGTCGCGCCGCCATCGGCGCGGGCGTTGCTCCCGAACTGCTGCACCTGGAGCCCGGCATCCAGGTCTCCCGCTTCATCGACGGGCGCACCTACGGCGAGGCCGATGTGCGCGAGCAGGCCAACCTCGAACGCATCGTGCCGGTGCTCAAGCGCCTGCATACGGAGGCTCCCAAACACCTGCGCGGCGCCGCGCCGCTCTTCTGGGTCTTCCACGTTCTGCGCGACTACGCCGGACGCATGGCCGACGACAGCCATCGCCTCACCGGTTCCCTGCCGCGCCTGATGGGCATTGCGCAGGAGCTGGAGGACGCGGTGGGGCCGATACGCCTGGTCTTCGGCCACAACGACCTGCTGCCCGCCAACATCATCGACGACGGCAAGCGCATCTGGCTGATCGACTGGGACTATGCCGGTTTCAACAGCCCGCTCTTCGATCTCGGCGGTCTTGCCTCCAACAACCAGCTTTCCCCGGAACAGGAACACTGGCTGCTCGAAGCCTATTTCGGGGAGCCGCCGGGCGAGGAACTGCTGCACCGATACGGCGCCATGAAATGCGCCTCCCTCCTGCGCGAAGCGATGTGGAGCATGATCCAGGAACGTTATTCCAGCCTCGACTTCGATTACGTCGCCTACACGGCCGAGAACCTCGACCGTTTCGAACGCGCGCTCGGCGCATGGCGGGGGCAGGCATGAGCACGTTCCCGACCCAGGCGCGCGCGGTCATCGTCGGCGGCGGCATCATCGGCCTTTCCACCGCCTATCACCTGGCGCGCGAGGGCTGGAAGGAGGTCGTGGTGCTGGAGCGCGCCAAGCTCACCAGCGGCTCCACCTGGCACGCCGCGGGGCTGGTCGGCCAGTTGCGCAGCAGCGCCAACATCACGCGCCTGCTCGGCCACAGCGTCGATCTCTACAAGCGGCTGGAGGCCGAGACCGGCCAGGCGACCGGCTGGCGCCAGACCGGCGGACTGCGCCTTGCGTGCAACCGCGACCGTCTCACCGAATTGGAGCGCCAGGCCACCGTCGCCCACAGCTTCGGCCTGGAGATGCACATGCTCACGCCCGCCGAGGCGCTGGAGCTGTGGCCGGCCATGCGCATCGACGATCTGGTCGGCGCCTCCTTCATTCCCAGCGACGGCCAGACCAATCCCTCCGACACGGCGATGGCGCTGGCCTCAGGCGCGCGCAAGGGCGGCGTCGCGATCATCGAGGATTGCGCGGTCACCGGAGTCACGGTGGAGAAGGGCCGCGTCACGGCGGTGACGACGGAGCAGGGCACGATCACCTGCGAGGTCGTCGTCAACTGCGCGGGCCAGTGGGCGCGCGAGTTCGGCCGGCTGGCGGGCGTCAACGTGCCGCTCGCCTCCATGGAGCACCAGTACCTCATCACCGAGGCGATCCCGGGCCTGCCCAAGGATCTGCCGACCATGCGCGACCCCGACCGGCGGACCTACTACAAGGAGGAGGTCGGCGGGCTGGTCATGGGCGGCTACGAACCCGATCCCGAACCCTGGGCGGTGGGCGGCATCCCGCAGGGCTTCCATTTCTCCCTGCTGGAATCGGTGTGGGACCGTTTCGAGCAGCACATGGAAAACGCCGTCGCGCGCGTGCCGGCGCTGGAGACCGCGGGCGTCAAGCAGCTCCTCAACGGGCCTGAAAGCTTCACGCCGGACGGCTGGTTCATCCTGGGCGAAGCGCCGGAGGTGGCGAACTTCTATGTCGGCGCAGGCTTCAACGCCTTCGGTATCGCCAGCGGCGGTGGCGCGGGCAAGGCGCTGGCCGAATGGGTCGCGGGCGGCGAGCCGCCCATGGACCTGTGGGCCGTCGACATCCGCCGCTTCGGCCAGCCCCATCGCGACGGCGCCTATGTCCGCAAGCTGACGGTGGAGGCCTGCGCGCGCCACTACGACGTCGCCTATCCCCATGCCGAGCAGGAGACGGGACGGCCCCTGCGCGTCTCGCCGCTTTACGGCCGCCTCGATGCGGCCGGCGCCGTGTTCGGCGCCAAGCTCGGCTGGGAGCGCGCCAACTGGTTCGCACGCGGCGATGAGGCGCGCCGCGATGAGCTGAGCTTTGCCCGGCCCAACTGGTTCGATGCCGTCGCCCGCGAGCACAAGGCCTGCCGCGAGACCGCCGCGCTCTTCGACCAGTCGAGCTTCGCCAAGTATCTCGTCAACGGGCGCGATGCCGAACGGGCGCTGTCGATGATCTGCGCCAACAACGTCGCCCGCGCGCCGGGCCGCGTGACCTATACGCAGATGCTCAACAGCAAGGGCGGCATCGAATGCGACCTCACCGTCACCCGGCTGGATGAGGAGAGCTATTACATCGTCACCGGCACCGGCTTTGCCACCCATGACGCCGACTGGATCGCCCGCCACCTGCCGGCCGACGGCGATGCCCGCCTGCTTGATGTCACCGCCGCCCATGCGGTGCTGACGCTGATGGGCCCCAATGCCCGCGCCATCCTGGCGGCCGTCACGGAGGACGATGTCTCGACCGAGGCGATCCCCTTCGCCACCTGCCGCACCGTGATGATCGCGGGCGCGCCGGTGCGCGCGCTGCGCATCACCTATGTCGGCGAACTGGGCTTCGAACTGCACATGCCCGCCGACAGCGCGGGCGCCGTCTTCGATGCCATCAGCGCGGCGGGCAGGGATCACGGCCTGGCGCTTGCCGGTTACCGCGCCATCGAAAGCCTGCGCCTGGAAAAGGGCTACCGCGCCTGGGGCAGCGACATCGGCCCGGACCACACGCCGGTGGAGGCGGGTCTCGCATGGGCGGTGAAGACGAAGTCGAATGCCGATTTCATCGGCCGCGCCGCGATCGAGACGCAGCTGCGCGAGGGGGTCGCCAAGCGCCTGGCCTGTTTCACGGTCGACGATCCCGAAGTCCCGATCCTGGGGCGCGAGACCATCTTCCGCGACGGCGAACAGGTCGGCTGGCTGACCAGCGGCGGCTTCGGCCACACGGTAGGCAAGCCCATCGGCTACGGTTATGTCCGTCGCAGGCAAGGGGTCGATGATGCCTTCCTGGCCTCGGGCGCCTACGAGCTGGAAGTCGCCACGCGGCGCGTTCCGGCGACGCTGCACATGCAGGCCCTTTACGACCCGGAGAACCGCCGCATCCGCGCCTGAGCACGGTGGCACCATGGCCCTTTCCGGGGTGGCCCTTGCGCCATCGCGGCTGCCGGGCTTCCCTAGGGGAAAGCACAAGAGGACGCCATGACCAAGCAGAACGACCACGCAGAGACCTTCCGCCGCCTTCATGTGAAGGGCTCGCCGCTGGTGCTGTTCAACGCCTGGGATGCCGGATCGGCACAGGCGGTGGCGCGTGGCGGGGCGGCGGCCATCGCCACCGGAAGCTGGTCGGTGGCCGGCGCCCACGGCTTCGGCGATGGGGAGAAGCTGCCGCTCGATCTGGTGGTCGCCAACGCCGCGCGCATGGTCGCCGCGGTCGACCTGCCGGTGACGCTCGATTTCGAGGGCGGCTACGGCCGCCCGCCCCAGGAGCTCGGCGCCAACCTCGCACGCGTCATCGAGGCCGGGGCCATCGGCATCAACATCGAGGACCAGGTGATCGGCGGCGAGGGCTTCTACAGCGCCAAGGAACAGGCCGGCCGTATTGCCGCCTGCCGCGCGACCGCCGACGGCGCGGGCCAGCCCGCCTTTTTCGTCAACGCCCGCTGCGATCTCTTCCTGAAGTCGAAGGCCGAGGAGCACGACGAAGCCATGCTCGAAACGGCACTCGAGCGTGCCGCGGCCTATGCCGGGGCGGGTGCGGACGGCTTCTTCGCGCCGGGGCTGGTCGACGAGGGCCTGATCGGCAAGCTGTGCGAACAGGCGACCCTGCCGGTCAACGTGCTGATCTTCCCGTCATCTCCGGCCCCCTCGCGCCTCGCCGAACTGGGCGTGGCGCGCATCAGCCACGGTCCCGCTCCCTGGCGGCGCGCCATGCTCGCCGTGGAGGAGGCCGCCCGCGCGGCCCATGGCGCGGTGGCTGGTTAGAGCGGATCGTGTTGATATGCTCTAGTCCTTCGGCCTGAGATCGCGCCGCAGGGCGGCGACCTCGTCGCGCAGGGCGCGGATGTCCTTGTGCAGGGCCTCGGATTCGCGCCGGGCCAGCTCGTCGGCGTCGTGCATCAGGCTGTCGTGTTCCTCCTGGTGGACCTGCTGCATGGAATCGACGACCACGGCGATGAACAGGTTCAGCACGGCGAAGCTGACGATCAGGATGAAGGGCACGAAGAAGGCCCAGGCCCAGGGATGCACCTCCATCACCGGGCGCACGATGCCCATGGACCAGCTTTCCAGGGTCATGATCTGGAACAGCGAATACATGGACTGGCCGATGCTGCCGAACCACTCGGGGAAGTTCTGCCCGAACAGCTTCGTTGCCATCACGGCAAAGACGTAGAACAGCATGATCAGCAGCAGGGCGATGGAGCCCATGCCCGGCAGGGAGCGCAACAGCGTTTCCACGACGCGGCGCAGGCGCGGCACCATCGACACAAGGCGCAGCACTCGCAGGATGCGCAGAGCGCGCAGCACCGAGAGCGAGCCGGTATCGGGGAACAGGGCGACGCCGACCACCGCGACGTCGAACAGGCTCCAGGGGTCGCGCCAGAAGCGGCGTCCATGGGCGCCCATGCGCAGGGCGATCTCGACGACGAACACCACCAGGATCGCGGCATCGGCGGCGACGATCGCGGGACCCCAGGTCGCCATGACCGAGGGCACGGTTTCGAGGCCGAGCAACACCGCGTTGATGACGATCAGCGCCGTGATGGTGCGGGTGAAGTGGCGGTTCTCGACGACGCGGAGCAGGCGCTCGCGCCAGGCTGGCAGGGCTGTCGCGGTCACGGAGGCAGGTTCCTCAGGCGCTTGGGGCGCCCTTGAGATGGTCCTCCAGGAAGGCCAGCACAATGCCTGCCGCACCATGTTCGTAAAGGTCCATGTGTCCTGCCATGGGCACGATGGCCAGTTCCCGGGGTTCGTTGGCCGCCGCGAACAGTTCCTCGGCCTGGCGCACCGGGATGATGGTGTCGCGCTTGCCGTGCAGCATCAGCACCGGCGCCGCCACCTTGCCGATCACCTTGATCGCCTCGAAGCGGTCGCTGATCAGGCCGCCGGCAAACGGCATGTACCAGTAGTGGCTGGAAGCGACGTCGGCGAGCGAGGTGTAGGGCGATTCCAGCACCACCGCGGCAAGCGGTGCAGAGCCTGCGACCTCGATGGCGACCGCCGTGCCCAGGGATTCGCCATAGGCCACGACATGATCGGCCGAGACGCCATGGCGTTCGAGCCAGGCAAGGCCGGCGCGGGCGTCGGTGTAGAGCCCTTCCTCGCCCGGTGTCCCCGGATTGCCGCCGAAACCGCGGTAGCCGACCATGAACAGGCCATAGCCGGCATCGGCGAAGGCGGCGAGCTTGCCGACGCGATGGCCGATGTGGCCGGCATTGCCGTGGGTCACCAGCAGGGTTGCCTTGCCGGGCGCCGCGGGGCGGTACCAGGAGATCAGCGTCAGGTCGTCGGGTGTCTTGACCTCGACCGCCTGGAAACCCTCGACCCCGGCGCGCGCCAGATCGGGCACGTCGCTGCCCACCTGGTAGAGCAGGGAACGCTGGAACGCGAAAAGGCCGTTGGCGATCTGCCCGTAGCTGCTCAATGTCGCCTCAGCGAGGCGCCATGGCATCGCAGCCAGCGAAAAGGTCGAATCGGGCAAGGGAACTCCCGGAGCGGGGTAGGAACGGCCTCAGTTTTAGCCGACCATGACAGTTCTGTCAGGCAAAAGAACCCGGAGTGAACATGGGTGAAAACGGCGAACGACGCGGCGGGGGCGGCTGGCTGGTGACCCTGGTGCTGCTCGGTGCGGCGGGGCTGGCGGCCTGGCTGTGGTCGCGCCTGCCCGAGGGCGCGGAGATGCGCTTCGTCTATCTGGTGGCCCTGCTGGTCTTTCTGGTCGGCGGCCTGCTGTGGAGCCTGCGCCGCGCGCCGCTTTCGCGCAGCCTGCGCCATGCCGCGATCTGGCTGGTCCTGGGGGCGGTGCTGTTCGTCGGCTACAGCTTCCGCGACGAGGTGCGTTACGTCGTCGACCGCGTCCAGGGCGATCTCTCGCCCGAACGCGGCTACGGCGCCACCGACCGGCAGATCAGCTTCCGCGCAGGACCCGGCGGCCACTATTCCGTGGAGGCCATGGTCGACGGCGTGCCGGTGGCGTTCATGGTCGACACCGGGGCGAGCGAAGTGGTGCTGACCCTGGAGGACGCCCGGCGCCTGGGCTTCGATCCCGACAGGATGACCTTCTCGCGCACCTACCAGACCGCCAACGGCATCGTCCACGGCGCCCCGGTGCTGCTGGAGAAACTCGCCATCGGCCCCATCGTCGTTGAGAACGTCCGCGCCTCGGTCAACAGCGCCCCCATGGAGGGCTCCCTGCTCGGTATGACCTTCCTTTCCCGGATCGGCGGCTACAGCGTCTCCGGCAACGTGCTGACGCTGCACGCGCCTTGACGTGGTCCCCACAAACGAAACGGGCCCGGCGTCGCCGCCGGGCCCGTGAAACATCCTGCCGTCAGGTTCAGCGGTTGTTGCCGAACAGGCTCAGCAGCATGACGAACAGGTTGATGAAGTCGAGGTAGAGCCGCAGGGCGCCGTGGATCGCGCCCTTGGAGGCCATCTCGCCGTTCATGTGAACGCTGTAGCTCTCCTTGATGCGCTGGGTGTCGTAGGCGGTGAGGCCAACGAAGATCAGCACGCCGATCACCGAGATGGCGAACTGCAGGGCGCTGCTCGCCAGGAAGATGTTCACCACCATGGCGATGATGATGCCGATCAGGCCCATGAACAGGAACGAGCCCATGCCGGCCAGCGACTTCTTGGTGGTGTAGCCGTACAGGCTCATCGCGCCGAAGGTGGCGGCGGTGATGAAGAAGACCGCAGCGATGCTTTCGGCGGTGTAGACCATGAAGATGGTCGCCAGCGACAGGCCCATGGCCGCCGCGAAGACCCAGAACAGCGCCTGGGCGCCGGCCACGGACATCTTCTGCAGGCGCGCAGAAAACAGGATGACGAGGCCCAGCGGGGCGAGCATCACCACCCACTGGAGCGGCGTGTTGAAGAGCAGGTTGCCGAGCGGCGTCAGGGCGACGATCTGGCCGGCCTCGTTGGTCACCATGGAGAACTGGGCGACCGCGAAGGCGACGACGCCCGTGATCAGCAGGCCCAGGCCCATGTAGTTGTAGACCTTGAGCATGTAGGCGCGCAGGCCGGCATCGAACAGCGCGCCCGATTGGGCGCGGCTCGTCGCGGTGCGAGGGTCAGCATTGCCGAATGCCATGTGCGTGTTTCCTTCGATTGATCCGTGGAAGTGCGGCCGAAACCGTACCATTCGGTACCGATATGTGGAAGCGGAACCGGACGGCTTCAAGGGCGAAAGCGACGGTACGCCAAGGGTTTGAGTCCGCTGTTCACCAATTATTGACCGCGCAGGATCGGCGCCGCGGGCTGGGCGAGCGCGCGCC